>JAQBRJ010000007.1 GCA_028286545.1 Parcubacteria group bacterium
CGGTCGCTATAGAAAGGAGATTGTCAGCGTACATTGCACCTTCTTTTGCATACGATTCATCAAGAGAAGACAATATACGATTGCGCTCTTCTGTAAATGCAGCGGGAGTCATCGTCGGATCTGCCGCGTAGCTGCGTATCAAATTTTTAATCTTTTCATTGGTCGGTCCACTCTCCATTTGTACTTTGGATTCACGCTCGTCGTCTCGGAGCGTATCTTGCTCGTATTCGCTAGTGAAACGCTCTACGACGGCTTCCATGGCTCGTGCATGGTCTGCGGTTCCTTTGTTTTCATCTTCCCCTTCTGCAGCATAGAGATTACCGCTTTCCTTTATTTCTTTGCGCGCCTTATGTATTTCTTTTTGGCGATAATATTCCTGTGCAATATTATGCTTCCAAATGCGGGCTCCCACTCTTCGCAAAAATCCCTTGGACCGATCCTCTTTGGATTCGGTCATGCGATGGTCAGCGGTATCGCGTGCCTGTGCTTCGGCAAGGTTGCTTACATCCACTACGGCAGCCTTAAAAACCCTCTTTTCAGATTTGTTATTTGGCACTCCGTGTCGCGGCCCTTCCATAGGTAGTATTAACTGGTGTACGTTGCTCGGAACAAAAGAAGTTCGTTCGCTACCTTTCCATCAAAATCGGGAATGGTTGCCTGAAGGTATTCCTGCACGTCTTCATCGCTGCCATTTGAAAGTTTTTCATCAAATGCTTCCAATTGATCTTCAGGGAGGTTCGCAAGGATGAGCGCCTGGATGCGATCTTCAACGCGTTCCATGAGATCTGCTTTCACTTGTGCACGGACTTCTGGGTCTTCGCTGTCGATGCCCCGTTCTGCAATAAGCTGGTCTACAAATTGTTCAAGTTCCATGTCGTTATTGTACCTGGGTGTCAACCGATAACCAATCGATTGTACGGGAATAACGAAACAGTGAGATATTAAAAAACTTCGCTCGGACGACGTGTCACTACAATGGTCTCGTCGTCTTCAATGAGAATGGTGTGCTCGAAATGCGCACTGCGCGAACCATCATACGTTCGGAAGGTGTAATCATCGGGCATGAGGCGTACCGATGCCTTACCAATATTTGCGATTGGCTCAAGGGCAAGTACCATGCCAGCTACTATCTCTGGACCAGTTCCTGGATGACCTACGTTTGAGATGAACGGCTCTTCGTGCACGTGACGGCCAACACCGTGTCCGCCAAGGATCTTCACCACAGCAAAGCCCGTACCATTGAAGGCACGTTCGGTGGCGTGGGAGATGTCGCCGATGCGGCGGCCCGGACGGGCCGCCTTTATCGCAGCCTCAAGCGACTGCTGCGTAGCATCCATAAGCGCATATGACTGCTTATCCGTCTGCCCCACCGCTACGGTGAGCGCAGAATCAAGCACGAGCCCTTCGTGAATAAGGCCAAGGTCGAGCGATACAATGTCGCCTTCGCGAAGACGTACGTCATCTTTCGGAATGCCGTGCACTACTTCGTCGTTCACTGAGATACAAAGCGTTGCGGGGTATGGATACGAGACGCCTTCAGGGGTGTATCCCTTAAAGGCTGGTACGTCGCCACCATCGCGAATGAGTTTCTCTGAGAGAACATCGAGTTCCATTGTAGACATGCCCGGCTTCACAACCTTTGCAAGCTCTTCGAGAACTGCACCGAGCCTACGGCCTCCTTCGATAATTGCTGCGCGTTCGTCTGGAGTCTTAATTATCATGCTTTAATGCCTTCTGAATTTCTTCAGCAACGCCTTCGGGTGTGAGTTCGCCATCTACGTCGGTAACAACGCCAAGCTTTCTGAAAAATTCGAGTGCTGGTCCTGTTTCTTGAGCGAACTGCGCGAGGCGAAGTGCGATCTTCTCTTCCCCATTGCTATCGGGACGATCCTGTACGAGACTGCGACTCATCATGCGGCGCATAGCTTCCTCCTCAGACACTTCCAAGTTTATAACCTGTAGATTGCGTCCAAGCCAATCGGTTATCTCATGTACATGCTCTGCTTGGCTGAGCGTGCGACCAAAACCTTCCATTACGACCCCAACGTACGGTTCAAGGTCTAAGAGGCCGCTTTCAAGAAGATAGTCCGCAAACCAATCAGGTAGAAGAGTGCCCTTGTCGTACATTTCGCGTACACGCGGCGAAAATGGCTCACTGCCGTCACGAATCTCCTTTATACGGTCTCCCGTAGAAAGCCTCATCCAACCGAGACGTTCGGATAATAGTTTTGCTTGTGTACCCTTTCCTGAGCCCGGACGACCGATAAGTAGTGTGGTGTTTGTTGCGCGTTCCATATATACAGCTATGATACGGTCATACTAACAGCAACAGCCTGTCTTCGCACCTCTACATGAACAAACACCTTATTACGCTCACCGGAGCGCTTGGCAGCGGCAAATCCAGCACTGCAAAAAAGATAGCCGCTGAGCTCGGATATAAGCATTTTTCTTCGGGCGATCTATTCCGCAGTATTGCTGCTGAACGCGGCCTCACCATTGAGCAGATCAACATTCAAGCTGAACTTGAGCACGAGATAGACGTCGCTGTGGATGAACGTCTACGCCAAATGGGAAATGATGAAGATCTGGTCATTGACTCTCGCATGGCCTTTCATTGGATACCGGACTCCTTTAAGGTATACCTCGATCTAGAGCCTGAAGCGGCGGCAGAGCGTATTTACAAACATATCCAGGAAGAAGGGCGCGTTGGTGAAAGTGGTGATTCAGCTGCAGAAATACTCACCAGTATCATGGCCAGGCGTACGAGCGAGCATAAGCGCTATCAAAATCTTTACCAAATCGACACGCTCGATCTCACACCATTTGATCTCGTTATAAACACAGCACTCTATCCGCTTGATGAAGTCGTCGAACGTGTTCTTGCTCCGTACGCAGAGTGGCTCAAAAAATAAAAGCTCTCCACCCCATCGCGCGAACGCGTAAGGATGAAGAGCTTTGCTGAAACGCAGCCGATGACGCTGGTCACGCACTGACGAGGCGGAATCGGCGATCCAGGAACCAGAACAGATTCAGCACGTTGCCGAGCGGAACCAGCACGAGCATCGCCACCCTGGCATATCCGTGCTGATATTCGCGGAATGGAGGGATCACGGCGGCGCTCGCCCGGACAGCCACCAGAATGATGATGAGTGCAGCGACGTAGCCCAGGATCGCTCGAGCGTCGAAATAGAAGAACGAGCAGATGACACCCGAGACCACGAAAGCCACGAACACCACACCGACTCCATTGTGGGCCGCGTCGAGATCGAAATCATCCAGCCAGCCAGGAAAGACCGCGTGCATGCAGAACCACACGAGGACAACCAGCGACATGCCGCCGAAAATCTGAACGAGTCTCATACCTATTTTCATCGGATTCCCTTTCGGATCCTGAGCGGCTTTATTGCCCTCTCTGGCCAGATTAGACCATAAACAGAAAAGAGGCGCAACTGCGCCTCTTTTCTGTTAGAACGTAGTCTGAAATTAGTATTCGCGGAGTGAAACCTGAGCATCAACCTTGCGTACGAGGTCAAGAAGTACCTGCACAGCGATGAGGAGGGCTGTACCACCGACGAGGATAGCAGAGATGCCGGTAACGGCTTTGATGACGAACGGTACGACTGCTACGGCACCAAGGAAGAGTGCGCCTGGAAGGGTGATGCGATTAACAACTTTGCTAATGTAGCTTTCAGTCTCGCGGCCTGGACGAACGCCTGGCACGAATGCACCTGACTTCTGAAGGTTATCAGCAACGCGATGTGGCTCGAAGGTAATTGCGGTGTAGAAGTACGTGAACATAACCACGAGCGCGAAGTATACGGCGCTGTATGCCCATGCATTTGCTGCGAATGCCTTGTACCAAAGGTCAGCAGCAGCCATGTGTGCCACTCCTGCTGAAGCAAGACCTGCAAAGGCAAGCTGCGGAAGAAGAAGAAGTGAAAGCGCGAAGATGATTGGAATAACACCGGTCTGAAGAAGGCGAATTGGAAGGTACGTAGGAGCTCCCATAGAGCCTGCATTTGCCTGGCGTGCGTATGCGATTGGAATAGAGCGTTCAGCATCAGCAACGACTACCACTGCGTAAATAACGCCGATAGCGAGCACTACGAAGCCGAGGTATGCCGGGATGTTTGCGGTAGTCGCAGTGAACAATACCTGACTAATACCCTGTGGTACGCGTGAAATGATACCCACAAAGATGATGAGTGAAACACCGTTACCAATACCGAACTCCGTAATGAGCTCGCCGAGCCACATAAGGAGAATCGTACCTGCTGCAACGAGAACCACGTCTACGCCAAGGTGAAACGGCGTAAGTGCATTAAGAATTCCCTGGCTCTTGAGGAGCGAGAGGAAGCCGATGCCCTGAAGAAGCGCGATCGGAATAGTGATCATGCGCGAAATAGAAATGAAACGTGCGCGACCAGCCTCTCCTTCTTCGGTGTACATTTCCTTTACCTTCGGAAAGAGTACGGTTGAAAGCTGCATGATGATCGATGCCGTAATATACGGACCAACACCAAGGAGTACGAGTGAGATTGTAGAAAAGCCGCCTCCCGAGAAGACGTTGAGAAGGCCAACGAACTGGTTGGTCGAGAAGAACTGCTCGAGTGCGCCACGATTCACGCCTGGAATCGGAATAGCTGCAAGAAGACGGAACACCGCTACTGCAGCGATTACGAAAAGGATACGCGTACGAATCGCCCGGTCCGCGAGTACGATACCGAACTTGTGGAAGAAGTTAGAGATCATACTCTTAGGTGTTAGAAAGCGAGCCGCCGGCTGCAAGTACTGCGGTCGATGCTGCTTCTGAAGCGAAACAATCGATGATTTCGAGCTTCTTCGTGAGTGAACCGGTTCCGAGGATCTTCACCGGGAGGATGTATCCACCACGAGTGTTCACAAGCTTCTTCTGCATGAGTGATAGTGGTGAAACGATTTCACCCACTGCAAAGTTCTTCTCGAGTGCTGAAAGGTTTACTGCAGAGTAAATAACCTGAGGACGTACGGTACGTGAACGGTTCTTACCAAAACCACGACGCTTTGGAAGCTTCTTCAAGAGGTCACGCATTTCTGGACGCTTCTTGTGACCAGACCGAGCGTTCTGACCCTTGGTACCACGACCCGAAGTCTTTCCACGCTTGCCACCACGTCCTACGCGGGCGCTTGTGATGCGGGGTGTTGCTGCTTTAAGGGTGTTCGTTTGCATACTAAAAAGATTACCGAGTCTGAAGGGTCTTAAGTGCTTCTACCGTTGCGCGAGCAATTGTGAGCTTGTTCTTTGAACGAGTCTGGATCTTGGTGATCACGTCGGTAACACCAGCATGTTCGAGTACGACGCGCATTGCAGAACCTGCAACGAGACCGCGACCGCTTGAAGGGATGATCTCAACGGTTGAAGAAGAGTACTTCGCGCCAACAGCGTGCTCAATTGAGCGGGTCTTGGTCATAGGAACCGTGAAGAGATTCTTCTTTGCAGAACGAACTGCTTTGTCGATAGCGAGTGCAGTGTCTGCTCCCTTTCCGAGTCCAACACCTACGCGACCCTTCTTATCACCGATAACAACCGTTACAGAGAATGAGAAACGGCGACCACCACCCATAACGCGGGCAACACGACGTACTTCAAGAGTAGCTTGCTCGAACTCGCTGCGCTCGCGAGGAGCACGTTCGCGACCGCGACCTGGGCGTCCGCCTGGGCGGTTACCACCCTGCTGGCCACGAGGACCGCGCTGTCCGAATCCACCAGCTGAACGAGTGTCCGCTGCAGGAGCTGCCACCTCTGGAGTAGATGTTTCCTCAACAGGAGCTACAGGTGTTTCGGTCTCAGGCATAGTTGTTGTGTCAGTCATAAGTATTAGAAAGTGAGTCCGCCTTCGCGAGCAGCGTCAGCAAGTGCGCGAACCTGTGCAGCGTATGAGTAACCTCCGCGATCGAAGACTACAGCACCAACACCCGCAGCCTTTGCGCGCTCAGCAACAGCCTTGCCCACTGCAGCAGCCTGAAGTGACTGTGCGCCTGGGAATTCACGGCCGTGAGCAGATGCTACCGTGTGACCCTTAACGTCATCAATAACCTGCGCCGATACAAATCGGTTTGAACGGAAGATAGCGAGGCGAGGACGCTCTGCCGTACCGCTGATAGTAGCGCGAATACGCGTGTGGCGACGATCGCGTAGTTCTTTCTTTGATGTTCCAAGTCGTGTCATACAAAAATATTAGAGCGCTATACAGCCTTTTTACCCTGCTTACGGCGGATAACTTCACCTTCGTATGCAATACCCTTTCCGAGATATGGCTCTGGTGGCTTCACTGCACGAACTTCTGCAGCGAACTGTCCAACTTCCTGCTTGTCAGCACCTGAGATAGTGATAGTCATTTTCTCAACCGTAGCAGTAAGGTTCTCAGGAATCTGAAGGATGACCTGGTGAGAGAAACCAACGTTGAAGACGAGTTCCTTTCCACGAAGCTCTACCTTGTATCCCACACCCTTAAGGATGAGTACTTTCTTGAAAGGAGTCTCAACACCCTGGATCATTGAAGTAAGGAGTGAAGCAAATGTTCCCGTAAGAGCACGAGCAAGCTTGCTGTTGTTCTTTGGAGCGATGGTGATTCCTTCAGGAGTTACGTCGATAGCTACCGTTGAGTGGATAGGACGAGCAAGTGTCGCATTTGATCCTTTTACAGAAAGCATGCCGCCGTCAGTAGTAACGGTTACTTTTGCAGGAACGACTATTGGATTCTTTGCGATTCGGAATGACATAAAATATGAAAAGTATTACCAGATTTCGAAAAGTGATTCACCGCCTGCACGTACCTTGCGAGCTTCCTTGTCTGCGAGGATACCCTTTGGGGTTGAGATGATGCGAGCACCAAGACCGTTCTTAACCGTGTGAGCTTCTGTCGAGCTAACATAGAGACGACGACCTGGCTTGCTGATACGCTTTACACCCTTGATCTTGTGATTGCCCTGCGCATCGTATGCGAGAGTAACTTCAAGACTGCGAGCATCAGACTTTGACACTTCAACGCGCTCTACAAAGCCGAGCTCCTTGAGCTTGGTTGCGATTGCTTCGATGTGCTTTGAATACGGAGCAACGACGGTAGTGTTGCCGATAGCTCCGGCATTCTTCAAACGGATTATGAAATCTCCAACGCGGTCGCTTACCATGATGCTTTCTTTACGCCCGGGATCTTACCCTCACGGGCGAGCTCGCGGAACATGATACGAGAGAGACCAAATGCACGCATATACCCGCGGCTGCGGCCAGTGACGGCACAGCGATTCTTTACGCGGTTAGGCGCAGAGTTACGAGGAAGCTTCTGGAGACCCTCAGAGTCACCAGCGGCCTTGAGCGCGGCACGCTTAACAGCGTACTTGGCGACAAGTCGAATCTTCTTTTCATTGCGTGCGAGTTGTGAGGCTTTAGCCATACGAAAAAGAGCTCCGGGGAGCGTTTAGATAATGTATCAGCAAGTAATTAGCCTGTCAAACATTGGCTCGTTTCGGATATAGGCTCTAAAAAGTACGGAATAATTTTCTGCTGAAAATTTTCCTCCTGCTCGGCTCGTCAGCCTGCGCAGAGCCTTTTTATCGCCTATATCCTAACTCGCTTACGTCGTCAGCTCTGCCACAAAAGAATTGAGGACGGACTGCTTAACGCAAATCCGTCCTCGTGTCGGCTGATTAGCCGAAATAGTGGTGCCAGAGCGCCATTTCGTTGGGCGACGCCGGTTGATAGAGATGGGACGGGAGCATGCCGCGCAGCAGGGTGTCCTGGCGCATGAGCTGGCCGTGCACCATCTTGATCTGCGCCGGCGCGAGCGTGGTCACGACATAGATCGTACGCGTCTTCTTGAAGACGCTGTAATTGTCGGCCGGGACCAGCCGATGATCCGGCGTCAGGTTCTGATACTGCGCCGCGACCGGGATATTGGTGTGCCCATATGCCGACGCGCGGTCACTGGCCGCGAACATGATGACGCTGGGGACACCGAACATCGCGATTGCCAAACCAAGGTTCCTGAACATAATTCTTCCCTCTTCGCTCGGAATTGAGCTGCAGAAGCACTATACGTTTTATATATAAATTGTCAAATAACGCAAAAGGCCCACACAAGTGCGGGCCTTTTGCATTTGGTTTTGGTTTTGCTTACTTCTTACCTTTCACGTTCTCTTCCTTTGCCTTAAGCGGGAGCTCGAGGTGACGGAAGAACGCTTCTGCTTCTTCCTTGGTGTTTGCCGTCGTTACGAGCGTAATTGAAAGGCCGAATACGTCCTTGAGGTCTTCTTCAGACGTCTCAGGGAAGATTGAGTTCTCGCGGATGCCGATAGTCATGTTGCCCATCTCGTCGATTGCTGTTGCGTTGAGGCCACGGAAGTCACGAGTACGAGGAAGTGAGATGTGCACAAGCTTATCGAGGAATTCGTACATGCGCTGGCCACGAAGTGTTACCTGGTAGCCAACGAGGTCACCCTCGCGAAGCTTGAAGGTAGCGATAGACTTGCGAGCAAGACGTGCTGACGGCTTCTGGCCGGTAATCTGTGCAAGCTTCTCGTTTACAAGCTTGAGACGGTTCTTGTCCTTTGCCTTCCCAACGCCGCTTGATACGACGATCTTCATAAGACGAGGAGACGCCATTACGTTCTTGTAGCCAAACTGGCCCTTGAAGGTCTCGAATGCGCTCTGCTGTTTTTGCTGTGAAATCATCATAAATATAAAAGTTATGAGAGAGTAGTGCCGCTCTTCTTAGCGAAGCGTACGACCTTTCCGTTTTCTACCTTGCGGCCGATACGAGTAGGCTTCTTTTCCTTAGGATCCATGAACATCACGTTTGATGCGTCGATTGCACGAGGAAGCTCAACGATACCTCCGCCAGCAGCCTTGAGATGACGCTTGTAAAGTCCTACACCGTCGATGAGAACCTTCCCTTCTGATGGATGGGTACGAACGATAGTTCCGGTCTTACCCTTATCCTTTCCGGAAATTACCATTACTGAGTCGCCTTTTTTAAGTTTCATTTTCATATACAAATGCGTTATACGATCTCAGGTGCGATAGACGCGATGTTCTGCCATCCGCGCTCGACGAGGTCGCGAGGTACAGGACCGAATACACGGTTTCCCTTAGGTCCCATTTCCTTACCCTGCTTCTCAATGAGGACAACAGCGTTGTCGTCGAAGCGTACGTACGAACCGTTTGCACGACGGTATGGCTTGCGCTGGCGAACAACCACAGCCTTGTAGATTTCCTTCTTCTTAACTGCCTTGCGAGGCTCTACCGTCTGGATAGACACTACGACTACGTCGCCAAGCTCCGCATAGCGGCGCTTTGATCCACCAAGCACCTTGAAGACGCGGGCAACTTTTGCTCCGGAATTGTCGGCGACGGTGACGATTGATTGTGGCTGTAGCATAGGCGTAGTTGTTAATTATGTAGCGGATTATTCCACTACTTCGGCTGCGACATCGATACTTGCAAGCTGGAAGCGCTTAAGCTTCGAGATAGGGCGGCATCCAACGATGGTGACCTGATCGCCTACTTTCGCAGTGCTTTCAGGATCATGAACGAGGAACTTCTTTGTGCGGGTCTGGTACTTCTTGTACTTAGGGTGCTTCACATAGCGAGATACTGCTACGGTAGCTGTGTCCTTCATGGCCGTCTTAACGACGATACCGCGGAAGGTCTGGGGAGTGAGTGTTGTTGTTTCCATATAAAGTATTACGAGGTGACGGTAGTTACCGGTGTGCCGGTGATAGCAGCGCGAGTACGACGACCCTGTTCAGTAAGAACGCGAGCAACGGTTGCACGATTCTTCTTAAGAGTGCTCGAGTCCTTTGCGCGTGCTCCGGCAGCAGCAAAACGCGTAGCGCGAAGTTCTTCGCGACTCTCAGCGAGCATCTTTGTAAGCTCTGCAGGTTCCTTTTCAGTGAGATTGATTTTCTTTTTCATAAGCAGTTTATGCGCGGGTTACGACAGTCGTCTTAACCGGAAGCTTTGCACCTGCGCGGCGGAGTGCATCGCGAGCCTTCACTTCTTCAACACCGTCGAGCTCAAACATAACGCGTCCTGGACGAACTTCGAATACGAAGTGCTTAGGATCACCTTTTCCCTTACCCATGCCCACTTCAGCTGGCTTAGCGGTTACTGGACGGTCTGGGAAGATGCGAATCCAAAGCTTGCCTCCCTTACCGGTTGCACGAGTGAGAACCTTACGAGCAGCTTCGATCTGGTTACTCGTGATTCGGTGAGGAGTCGTAGCTTTAAGGCCGAACGTTCCAAATGATACGAGCGTACCGCGCGTATCAGGACGTGCGAGCTTCTCAGCGGACCTTCGTCCTGTCTGCCACTTGCGGTGCTTAACTTTTTTAGGAAATAGCATAGTAAAAAGTATTACGCGCGTGGTGAAGGCGTAGCCATGCGTTCGCGAGGCTGTTCAGCTTCGCCACCCATAGTGAACTGATCACCAAGGTAGACCCAGACCTTGATACCGATAACACCAAACGGGAGATTGGCTTCCTGCATAGCATAGTCGATGTTTGCACGGAACGTCTGAAGCGGGATACGGCCACGCTTGATCTGCTCGGTGCGTGCCATGTCAGCACCACCAAGACGACCTGAGGCAACAATACGAACGCCGATGACGTCGCGCGCTGACATAACCTTCTCAACAGTGCTCTTAAGAACACGGCGGAATGGCATGCGCTTCTCGAGGCCTTCAACAACCATCATGCCGACAACCGCAGCAGATGTTTCTGGCTGGCGGATTTCCATGATGTCGAGCTTAAGGGTGCGACCATTATTTCCAGCAGCCTTATTTACGACAGCAGTGATTTCCTTACGGAGCTTCGTAGCGTTCTCACCTGAGCGACCGATAACGAGACCTGGACGAGCCGTGTGAATGATGACGCGGAGCTCGCTCTGTGAGCGCTCGATCTCTACTTCTGCAACGTGCATGTTGCGGAGCTTCTTTGCAACGAATGTGCGTACAGCCTGATCTACAGCGATATTTTCGCGGAAGGTCTTCTTGTCGGTAGCGAACCAACGGCTCCTCCAATCACGGATGATGCCAAGGCGGTGTGCGTAAGGATGTACGGTGTGAGTCATGGTAAGAAAAGTAAAACTACGCCTTGTCGGTAGTTAGGAATACAGAAATCTGAGACTTGCGGCGGCGCACAGGAGCTGCACGACCCATAGCGCGAGGCATGAACTTAACGAGCATACCTGCGCTATCAACCGTAATATTCTTTACGATAAGTGTCGCTGGGTCTTCTCCCTTGTTCTTTGCATTTGCTACTGCAGACTCAATGAGCTTCTGAATAGGAAGAGCGGCACGCTTTGGGAGAAAGGAGAGAGCTGCAAGAGCCTGAGGTACGCGCTTACCCTTGACCATGTCTGTAACGAGACGGACTTTGCGAGGGGTTTGGTTGTAGCTGGTAAGGTGGGCTTGCATGATGGTTTACGTAAATGAGAACTACTTCTTCTTAGCAGGAGCTGCAGGCGATGCCTTTGCAGCTTTAGCAGCAGCAATTTCAGAATCCTTGCGCTTCTGCTCAAGTTCCTTCTGCATCTTACCTCCGTGACGAACGAATTTCTTCGTCGGTGAAAACTCGCCGAGGCGATGACCCACCATGTCCTCGGTAACGAGCACTTCTACGTGCGCCTTGCCGTTATGAACACCGAAGGTAAAACCGAGCATTTCTGGAGAAATCTGGCTTGCACGCGCCCACGTCTTAATCACCCCTGCAGAAGCTGGTTTCTTGTCGGCAACCTTTTTGAGGAGTTTGAAGTCCACGTAGGGTCCTTTTTTGAGTGATCGTGACATGTCGTAATTAAAAGCCCGCGCTAGGCGCGAGATAAATACAATGTATATGAGGTAGGCCGTACTGTCAAACTAAGGGCGCCATACGGAGGTGCGCTATACTTCTTTATATATGGACCTTAAACACAAGCATTTGGCGGTTATTAGCGCAGGAGCATTAATTGCGATATTCCTTGGCCTTGCGGTCTGGTACATGGTGAGCCACCCTGCCCCAGTCGCTATAGCTCCTGGAGTAGCAACCACAACACCTGCCGAGGTCACTCCTACCGACAAAACCATCATCGACCTCCAGAAGTACTACGAAATACGGGCTAAATATCCTCTATCCGTTCCCACACAGGATGGAGGAGCGTATGCGCAACGGACCATGGAGAAATGGGTGACCGACCAAATAGCGACCTTTAAGAGCGATTCTAAGCTTGATTCGCTTACTCCTGAAGACATTAAGATGCAAGGTCTAGACCAAGGCCAAATGTACGCGCTTACCATCGCCTACAAGCTTCACACCTCTAGTTCTACGATCTCGTATGACTATGAGATATATGCGAACACGCTCGGAGCTCATCCGAACACCTACTACCACACCTTTACGTTCGACAAACAGACGGGCGCGTTGCTCGAGCTCAGCGATCTGTTTAAAGCTGGCACTCCCTATCTCGACCTACTCTCTACTCGTACCCGCGCTGACCTGCCAGCAATAATCGACAAACAGAGCAATGGCGGAGGTGCTGACACAAGTGACATTACGTACGGTACGGCTCCAAAGATTGAAAGCTTCCAGAATTTCTATATTGAAAATGGAAACTTGGTTATAGTCTTCGCTCCGTACCAAGTCGGACCGTATGCCCTCGGCACTGTCCTCGATCCAATTCCTCTCTCGAGTCTTAAGGCTTCCCTCAACTCAAAATATCTTCCTTGAAGTGAGTCTTAAACTCATCCCACGGCATCGTGTAGTTAAAGCCTGATAGCATATCTTGTTGTCGGCCGTATTTTTCTTTATCCCACGGCACGTTACCTCTGAAATCAACAAAACACACTGCGGAGAAACGTCCATTCTGTGCGCTTTCTGGAGTTGCCACTACCTTGTGGCACATAGCTTTTACTTCGTTCTTGAGTCGATATTGAAGACCAAGTGCAGGAAAGATTACAGTCTGCTCATGCGATACAGGCACCGGTACCCATTCGCCATCGAATGTTAGTTGTTCAACACCTTTATCACTTTCATGTAAGTGAAGCGTGAAACCACCCTTGTCGACGTGTGGGCTCGCAATCTCATCGCCGGGAGCTTGATCACCGAAGTAATGGAGAAACCGTAAAAGTAACGAAGGTGTTGAGTACGCAACGTCATCAACAAATCCTGTCATGCCAAATTCTTTCTCCATGCTTCGCGCAAAATCAGCAAGTACTTCAGCGATAAGATTTGGGAGCGCGAGAGCAGAAGTAATAAATTCAGTTATCTCAGGGTTCCCAATGCTTTGGGCAGTTGCTAGAAGTTCATCCTGCACGCGTAGTCGTAAATGGAAGTTTTCCTTCTGATCTAACTTGTTACCTTTTTCTTTCTTGAGTTCATAGCCATTTCCACTCACCGCGCCATCAATCTGGTATGGAAATTGTGTCTTTATATCTTCCGGGAGTGCGCAAAATGCTTCCCACGCCGCCATCGCACGTCCGACCGCTTCACGTAGTTCAGCAGGATAATCGGTGTATACCTTTCCTTTATCTCGAAGTTCTTCTACAGGAATCATACGAGTACTATACGATGAAATCTTAGTCCCACGAATTAACTTTGAGGAGGCCCTCTTGTAGCAATGCTGCAGCGTACGTATCAATATCTAATTCTTTAGAAAGTTCCTCGAGCGTAACCCATTTGTATTCAGTGTTCTCTGAGAGGTCGAGCACTGGTTCGCCGGTTGTTAGTGCAACGTATGTAAGGCGTACAATGTGTCGTTCATCGTTTGGAATAATGTCCTGAGCTCCAATGAGCTTTGGTATGGAGGTTATCGTGAGTTGCGTTTCTTCCTGCACTTCTCGCTTCAAGTTCTCAATGAGAGTAGTGCCTGGGTCGATACGACCTCCGACAATGTCCCACGAACCGCTGGTCTTTCCATACTTTTCTTCAGAACGCTTAAGCAGCAATATCCTGCCCTCTTCGTTCTTAAGGAAAACCTTTACACCGACCTGGAGATTCATAGGATAAGTATACAAGTAGGTAAAGAAAATCCCCGCCTGTAGCGGGGATTTTCTTTCGTATTAGCGCTTCTTGCCGACTTTGCGACGAGAGACGATAAACTTGTTGGAGTACTTCTTCGGCGTACGGGTCTTCTGTCCCTTTCCGGTTGGCTTGCCCCACATGCTCTTTGCACGTCGGAGACCGCGTCCCTGCTTACCTTCACCACCACCATGGGGGTGATCAACAGGGTTCATGGCAGTACCACGAACGGTTGGGCGAATACCCTTCCAACGTGAGCGTCCAGCCTTTCCGTACTTAACAAGGCGGCTATTCTCGTTACCCACTGCACCGATAGATGCGTAGCAGAGATCAGAAACCTTACGTACTTCAGACGATGGGAGCTTGAGCTGTGCGTATCCTGCGTCATGCGCAACAACTTCAGCGTAGTTACCTGCAGAACGAGCGAGACGAGCACCTGCACCGAGCTTGAGCTCTACGTTGTACACGAAGGTACCTGAAGGAATGCGGCCGAGTGGCATGCGGTTTCCTGGCTTAACAGGAGCCTCAGCACCAACGATGAACGTGTCGCCAACCTTTGAATCCTTTGGAGAAAGGACGTAACGGCGCTCACCATCTGCGTAGAGAGCTACAGAAACGAAGCCAGTTCGATATGGATCGTACTCGATAGTCTCGATCTTGGCAGGAATGTCCTTCTTGTTGTAGCTAAAGTCGATATCACGGAAACGGCGCTTGTGACCTCCTCCCTGATGGCGTACAGAAATACGTCCAGCGTTGTTGCGTCCTGCATTGTCCTTCTTTCCCTTGA
>JAQBRJ010000016.1 GCA_028286545.1 Parcubacteria group bacterium
GAATCAGTACAGAAGAAGCCACGCCGGGTATGAGCGTAAAAGTGGCGGTTTTGTATGACTTGCAAATCATGCGGGGGACCGAATTCAAATATCTTTTTGATCGCCGCGAAGGGGCGACTGGAACGCTCCAAGAACCGATTCTGGGCTGGCGTTCCGAACGTTGGATTGTGAAGCATGACGGGTCAGACGAGCTTGCCGCTTACTGTCTCTCTGAACTGGAGCTAACCAATCAGACCGAGAAGAAATAAAGCTATAGGAAAATACCCTTCATGTGGTTGCCTATAGCTTTTTCATTTTCTTTCATATTCCTTATAACGAACCTGCACAGAACTCACTGGTACATGATGACTTGTGTAGAGCATCAAAGTTTGTGGTTTGGACTTGGATACCATTTCCGGGTGTTAGCGCTGGAGCTGCTGGAGGATGAGAAACGTACGGTTTGAGGAGCGCGAGAATAGGTACGATAAAGAGAGCTGCTATGAGGAGATATTTGATCGTAGTGACCAGTCGGGTCGACTGGCCGCCTTGTAGCGGGTCCTGTTCCTCATCCGCGTACAGATCTTCGTCTAATTCGTACTTTGGCATGTATTAATAGTATCAGGAACGGGCAGGGGAGTCAGATTTGAATTATGAAGAAAAGCCCTTCCCTGGCCTTAAATTTCGGTTTTCGGGGAAGTGGTCCCTTTTGGAAAATTTGGAGTAATTATATTTTTTACCAACGTGAGCTGGAGTTTGTCCGGACTGACCAAAATATATTTCGACCGACAGTGCAGGGAAGAGAAGGACAAATCTCATTGATCGGAAAAGCCTAATTTAAGGCATCTGTGAGAGCCGAGAAGAGGTTCCTATACTTCGTACAATGTATCTTTTACGAATAACTCTCGTATAGAACCAAGAAAGTGGGCCTTTTTCTATCTCGGCGTAATTTACACTTTCCTACTCTACTAAGCTTGCTTAGTTGGCTGTCGTTGGGTGTGTGGGCTAGCTTCGTTCCATGCTACGTATATTTCTTTCTATGCCTATCAAAATATTTTGCCTGCCAAGGCACTTCCCCAGACCTCCAAAATCATTTCACGAGTTCGTCAGGGAAGTGGCACTTCCCTGTTTAGTACCTTAGCTATAAATTGACAATACTTACTATTCACAGTATATATTTCCTAGGTCGTTCCGTTCCTTATCAGGGTGCGGAGATCTAATTGGAGGAACGCAAAATGCTGATCGTTAGCGCAAACTACAGAGATCGCAAGTCGCCCTATCCCTGGCTGGTTCGCCAGGAAACCCAACATCCTCGTGCCGCACGGGCCTTCAAGACCGTTATCGCGACGGGGGTCAAATTCGCAGCCTCGGGCCACTATGAAGAGGGCTTCGGCTGCTCAATCATAGCCTTGTGCGACGATGTGCAGGGTTTCGATCGCATGCCGAAGCCGCATCGTTGGTGGAACCTGATGCCGCAGCAGGAAGAATCTACGGCCGAGCCGCCTCCCATCGATGGAGCGGCAGTCCCGCTGAAATTCGACCCTTACGAGATGATCGAGGCCATTTATGGCCATAGGGCTATTCCCTTCACCTTCGCGACGCTTCGGCTCAATCCCGATCGATCGATGCTCTGCACGGCTGTCCACCCGGCTACGGCGAAGCAGGAGGCACCGATCGAAGCCGAGATGGTCCCGGCCTGAGCTTTACAGCGGGCGAACAAAACATAGAGACGTACGACTTTTACCTTCGGGTTGGTACGACGTCTTTTTTCATATCTATTTACGTAAACTTGAATTTAAATACACGCTCTATGAGGTCGACGGTGCCTGGAATAGCATTGAAAAGCATCGGGATAATATAGAAGAAAATGCTCGCGGGGATGTAGAGGAATGAACAGGCGATGCCAATAATATACGAGACCATGGTGAGCGACGTGCGGAAACGCGCTTGTTTCGCGAGACGACTTGGAACATCGTTGTGAAGGTCGGCGTGTTTGCCTACGTGTGCAAACATAATGCGTGCGAGCACAATGATCACCAAAATATTTAATCCATACACCAACGCGGCTGGTTCATTGCGCGGATACGTACCCATAAGATGTGCTGAGAATGGAACAAATACGAGGAACAAAAGATATAAAAGATTTAAGAGATTGAGTCCCCGATCAATCTTCTTCGTGTAGGTATGGAAGAGAAAGTTGTGATTGATCCAAAAGACCGCGATCACCAAGAAGCTAAGCGCAAAGCTCGTAATGGTTGGCCAAAGTGTTAGAAGTTGACCCCAGAGCTCTGTATTCGATATCACACCCGTACGTGCAGGTAGCGTGATGTCGAAGACGAGAATCGTAAGGACGATTGAGAATACTCCGTCACTCAGTGCCTCGAGACGACCTTTGTTCATATCTGCGTAGGCTTTCTAGCGAATACCGCTATCAAAGTGAAGGGTGAGCTTCGTACGAGCATGCGTGTGGACGGTAAAGGTTACCGGAGTGAGACGCGGCAGCGGTGCAATGGACTCGGCGCGTACGGTATAGGTGCCAGGATTAAGAGCTTGGGAAATATGCCCTGCAGTGTCTGCCTTTGCAGCGATAACATCTTCTCCCGTTGCAGTGTTTTTGAACATAACGGTAGTCTCGTATGGCTTATCAGCGCATGCAGTGCTCGTGGTTTGTACAGGACAAGTAGGACCAATAAGTATGTTGATATCGACGCCAGCAACGACATTACTAGTTGAAGCAGCTTTGCGAACGTTCGCTGTTGTTGCAGAAGTCGTTGTAGATATCTGAACGACCGCAGGAGTGTTTTCGTGCGAAATAATTTCTTGTACGAGCGAAGGAACCCAATACCATTCAGTTGCGAGTGCTGCGAGCCCAATAATAATAATTACGAAGAGCGTGACGCGTATACCGTATATATGGGATTTCATAGGATAAGTATATAGCACAAGCGCCCCGCTAGCGGGGCGCTTGTGCGTAGCGTCTAATGCGGCAGATTATGCCTTTTTCTTCGCAATCTTTTTTACCGCCTTCTTTACGACTGAAACCTTACTCGGCTTCTTGGCTGCAGAAGGTTTTTCTTCTGATTTCACTTCCCCACTCTCAATACTTTTTTCAGTACCACGATCCATAGATTTCGTAAGGATCGAAGAATATGCAGCTCCCTGGAGCGTGCCGATAAGCATGTCGAGCTTCGCGTGCACCGTGGCGAGTTCTTTTTGCATAGCACCAATACGTGGGTCTTCGCTTACCGCAGGCTTTTCGTATGAGCGCTCTGGAGCGTGGCTTGAACCTCGGTCATTGCCACGATCAGAACCGTAGCTACGCTTCTCATATGACGAATCGTTTCCACGAGGTGCGTCATCGCGTACGAAGCAATCGCGACAAAAAACAGGCTTCTTGCCGTTTGGCTTGAAAGGCACTTCACATGCCTTATTACATTTGCTGCAGGTTGTCTTAAAGCTCTCAGAAGGACCGTTGTCGCGAGAGTTGAAACGCGGTGCGCCACCACCAAAACTAGGACGGCTAGAAGGCCCACGATTAAAAGCGCGTGGTGTGTTGGGACGACTATTACTAAACTTACTTTTCTTGAATTCGGCCATGTGAGAGGTGTTAGGGGTACTTCACATGATTATATCATACAAATTATAAAAAACAATAATCCCCTTCTGTATCGCATATCATGCAAAGAAAGGTAGTATTAAGGCTGCGATATGGATAAAAAGCGCAAAGAACTCCCCCACTCTTGGTACGCCAGAGATGCTGTAGAGATCGCTCAAGCGTTGCTGGGCAAAACGCTGCGGTATGGTGACTGCGAAGGCATAATCGTTGAAACAGAGGCGTATACGACCGATGCGGCGTCGCACGGAAAGGTATTAACGCCTCGAAGCAGAATAATGCACGAGACGTATGGTCACTGGTATGTGTACTTTACCTATGGCATGCATTTCTGTGCAAATGTAACTACAAACAAAGATGGAGTTGGTGCTGTATTGATACGTGCTGTTGAACCCACAAAAGGTATCGAGCGAATGGAGAAACGACGCAGGACTACTGAGCTCCGAAATTTGTGTAGCGGGCCCGCGAAACTTTGCCAGGCCTTTGACATAACACTGGCTGAAAACGAACTCCCAATCGGAGGAGCGTTTACCATTTACGATGCACCTGAACTCCCTGCTGATGAGATTATAGCGAGCCCACGCATTGGCATTCGTCAGGATACAGAGCTACCGTGGCGGTTCACTATAAAAGGAAATAAATTTACGAGTCGCTAATACTGTCGTAGGGCCACTTCCCTATCGCCGCTCCTACGTTACAACCGTTGCTTCGGTCCACGGCTCGTCTTTGTGCTTGATTCGATAGAACGATGGCTGTGCCATAAGTACGATAGCGCCTACGCAGAATAGTAGGTCATGTAGAGCAATGACCGTGAAATGCAGCGTGAATAAATCGATGCAAATAAGGAGGGTCGTGCCAATGACTAGTACTCCCGCAGTACGGACCCATTTTGTAAGAAATAAAATGCCAATAGCTATTTCGACAATTCCTTCAATAGACACAATAGTGACGATGCTAAACGGTAGCAATGAATGTAACGTTGGTCCGACAAACTGACTCCAGTCTGCAATGAAATTGGTGTGGACTATTTTGTCTGCACCAATCGCGAAGAGAAAAAGCACATACGATATACGAAGTAATAGAATCGAGTGATTTCTTAGGGTTGGTGTCATACCATGTATACGTGCATTTCTCGAGTTAGTCTTGAAGTAGCTTACGCGCGTAAATCAATGGTGTCTGAAGGTTGTGCATTCATCTCAGCATTGAGCTTTGCTTTAGTTTCCTCATTCATCTTACGAATGGTTTCTGTCTCGTCTGCAAGACCACGATTCTGACGCTTTAAGCTCATGATAGTAAAGCTTCTGCTAAGGATGCTTGGGATAGAGGCGAGTACACCGAGAAGTACACCTACGGCTGCAGAAAGGATGATAACGAGTGCTAGCGAACTCTCAAAGTGGTACTGAAGGAAGGTTAGCGATACGATCGCATTGTTCTGAAGCGCGAAGACGATTGCACCTGCACCGAGAATAAAACCGAGGATAAGAGATAGAAATGTCATGTGTAATGAGTTAGGGAGTAATAGTCCAGGTAGTGCCTGCTATAGGGAAATTCCCTTTAGAGGTTGCCGTAGCGTCGAGTCCGGTAACACTAATGATAATTTGTGTATTTGCGTACAGTCCTGCCTTTGCTGACAACTGAACTTTGACCGTAAAGAGTTTCATCTGACCTGGGGCGAGTATGGCGTTTGTTGGTGCTTCTGTCAGACCATTAACGAATGGTGTGGTGCTCTCGCTTCCTCCTGCGCTTCCGCGTGAACCCCCTTTTTCATCAACCGTCTGCAATCCGATTATCGCAATATCTGGCGCTGACCCATTTTCTTTCAACTTAAACCCGCTCAGCTTCACCGTCGTGGTGCCGGTATTGTTCACCTGAAGATACGAGACAGGCACAACACCACTTGCTCGTACATTGCCGCCCGTGAGAAGCGGGATGAGAGAGACGGTAAGGTTTCCATACCCTGCAATTTCACCCGGGGTTGTTGGAGCTGGCTGTGCAGGAGGTGGCACGACTATCACTGAAGTTACGGGCTTCGTAACTACCGTAGGTTTCTTTACAACTTTAGTAATAGTCGTGGTTGGCGTTGTAGTAGCAACGGGCGACGTGGACGCGGTTGAAGGGGTCCCGGTGGCCATCATGCTGTCGATAACACTGGTATCTTCTACAATAGGTGCCGTGTGCCTGGTTGCCGCAATTATTCCGTATGAGCCAGCACCCAGAAGAATTACTCCAATAATTGTAAGTACGAGAGTTCTAATGTTCATAGTGAAAGGATAGCATGTACTGCGTAAAGAAGAGCGCCGCGCCATAGGCGCGGCGCTCTTCTTTAGACTTTCCTAGACCCTATCGGACAACCGTGTCGCCGATAATTCCGTCGTTAGGGTTACTAAGCAGCATTACGCCACTATGTATGTCCATGTTTGGAGCGGTTGCGAGTGCCTGTGCTGCTGTGTCAGCAGTCACTGCTGCTACCTCTCCTGATGAGTTTACATATGCATACGTTGCAGCGTAGGACATGCCTGGAACTGCAAAAGCCATAGCGAGAGCAAACATTCCGAGTACTTTTTTCATAAGACAATCAATTTACGTTTAGCAATTACAAGATGGATGCCTACGGCGATCCTGTTGCTCTTTATACGCTTTGGCGCATGAAGCTCCGGTGAACACTTCATGAATGGCCTACAATATGAAGGTTTTGAATGAGGCCCAGAATGACAAAATTTGTGTACGAATATACTCCACACGTTGCTTCCCTAGCGCTGTCTGTATGTTTTGTGGCGCTGCTAAACTCGTATCGGGCTCAGGACTCGAGGCCACAGGAACCATTACCACAGTATTAGACGCTGCAGGCAGATTGAATACTGGGGGTGTAGATGTGCTCATAGACTCAGATGATGATGAGACTCCCATAGGTAGAGACAAAGGAGTTATATGCACCTGAATAGTCTCTGTTACCGGTGCTGCAAGCGCTGCCACGTTGTTTACTAGCGTATTGGTTTTTGTGGGAGCCTTGGGCTGAGTCTTCGTGGTCTTCACTGTCGGGATGACGGGAGTCGGTAGTGGTTCGGGTTTAAAGATAGTCACAGGCGTACTCTGTTGTGCCAGTGTTGGTTGAGTTGGAACTACTACGGGTGTTGGCACAGCTGGTGTCACCGTCGTTGCTACCGGCTTTCGCACGAGAGCAATACTGGGATACGGTGTACCAAATTCCTGAACCACGTAGGTGGTAGCCTGGCCTTCGTATACACCTTGTGCCACCCCTACCCCGATTTCCGTAAACTGGGGTCGAAGAATATTCTCACGGTGATCAGCAGAATTCATCCATGCCGAAACCACTTCTTCGCTGGTGGTGCGATCGATCACTAAATTCTCCCCGGCATTCAAATAGTGATATCCCACGAGTTCAAGCCAATACAAAGGTGTCTTCCCATCTGGACTCACGTGCGCGTAGTACGAATTCGCTGCCATGTCGTCAGCTTTAAGTTGCGCTGCTTGGGTAAGGAGCGGACTCGTTGCAAGCGCTGGGAGATGATCTTCTATGCGATTTTCATTCGTTAACGCAACGACTTCCGTTGAGGTTACCGAAGCGGTGAGTTGCTTTGATGGAACGAGACCTAGAAGTTCTTCAAGAGGAAAGATTCCGCTAAAGAATATGACAATGAGGCCTGCTATAGGTAGTGCGATGCGGAGCAATTTCCATGCACGCTCGTTCGTGATCATTGTGTTGTATAATACAATAAACAGCGCGATATAGCAAGATACTACAAATGCCGCGTGAAGTGCTGTTTGATGGTGGAGTCGAGTGCGCGACTGAAATCGATTGCGTGCTTTGGAGAAAGCACTATTTCAGAAATGAGTTGGCCGTCGGCGGTGTTTGGACGTACGTATGCAAATTGAAGAACGACAGAGTCGTCAGAAACCGTAACCTGAGTAGCGTTTGAAAAGGCCGGCTTGGTGTCGCCAGGAATTGATATATTTATTTTCTTTTCGAGGAAATCATCCATATATAAGTGAGACGTATAAAATGATAAGTGATTACTTATGCTTGCTTCCCAACGCATCGAGACCCACCGTGTGAAGCGCTCCGGTTATCAAATCAACGAGGTACTGCCATCCCTGCTGAAGCAAATCCCAAAAGAAACTAAAGTTTGCCTGTGTCGTCGGCGACTGAATCAAATGCTGTAGCGATATGCCGAAAAATGACAGGACAAGAAGTCCTATGACTATGTAGATGATGAGCTTTATCATTCCAAATAGTATACTCCATGTATCATGGCCGAACCAAAGAAAACGAGTAAAGGGGTGAACAAACCCAAGACAACAGTGGTTTCTGAAGCTGATATCCTCAAACACCTCAAGAAAGCTGATCCTCTATTACACAAAGCCGCACTTCCCCATCGAGGGCAGGTGCTCGCACGCGTGCAGCCGAAACGTAGCAATAATGAATTGTTCCGTTCGTTGGCTTCGTCAATTGTGAGCCAGCAGCTTTCAACGAAAGCCGCCGCAAGTATCTTTGCACGCGTAATATTGGCTGTTGGTGGCAAGCTTACGGCAGTGAATGTGCTTGAAACGCCTGAGGCCGCGCTACGCGCGGCTGGTCTTTCCGCAGCGAAAGTAAAAAGTCTAAAGGAGCTCTCGGGAGTAATCGTAAGCGGCGAATTGAACCTTTTAAAACTTCGTTCACTCCCGGCTGATGAAGCAGTCATAAAACTCTCAAGCATCTGGGGAATCGGTCCTTGGACCGCCGAGATGTTCCTTATCTTTGCACTGGGCTCACCTGATGTCTTCTCTTCTGGAGATCTGATACTCGTTCGCATGCTTGAGTCCTTACATGGTCTGCCCAAAGGTTCTAAAAAGCCTGATTTAGAGCGTCTCGCAGCTACGTGGGCTCCTTTCCGTTCATATGGTTCCCTGCTTCTGTGGAGACTTAACGATAATAAGAAATAGGCTATACTCTACCCATATGAATATGGAAAGAAAATTCTCACGTGAGTCGTCTAGCAGTCCCGAAGAGCCGGCGCTCGAATCACTAACCGTTACAGAAGCTAAAGGCAAAATAGGCTATTCACTGTTAGATACTGATGGAGTTCTGAAGAAAATAGTGAGCGCTCTCACTGAACCTGACGGTCGCGTACGAATAATTATTGAAGGTGGCGATCCTCGTTATTATGAGCGTGAGGATATGGATGAAGAGCTTCAAATAACTAAAGACAAACTAGTTGGGTAAACGTATTGACTCTGTATATCCGGAGGAATATACTATAAATACAATGGCCAAGTGGCCTCACGAGAAACCCGCCAGAGATGGCGGGTTTCGATTTTTAATGAGGTAACAATCCTTTCACTAGTCCAATGATCTCATTAAATTGCTGCAAAGAGATTTTATACATAAAGCGTTTAAGGCGTTTGCTACTAATAAGTCGTATCTGGGAGAGAATCACGGAAGAATCTTGCTCTATTCCCGCCGATAGTTTGTAATAATATTTATTATTTTTGGGAGCATGAGTAAGTGGAAGAACCCAGAGTATGTCTCTGTTAAATTTCTTAATAATTAATACTGGTCGTTCATATTGATCGTGCTTTCCATCTTCTTCGTATCCGATATTTATACCCAATGAACACCACCATATCTCTTGCTCGTAAAAGGTTTTCCAAGTTGCGCTTTCATGCAAACGTCTCTTTTCCTTCCCCCACTCATAAAAATCCTTACTCATAAGGAAATCATACTGGTATTCAGTAATTTAGACCTTGAACAATAACTGCGTTACGGCTCAATAGCTAGAGAATTCCTATATATTTACTTTATCTATTCTTCATCACTCCAGGAGGATGAGACTAGAGATACGAAATAGGATTGAGGTAGGCGTTGAGCGGTGCCACTGGCATCGAAGCGTTGGCACAAGGTGTACTTGCTCCCTTGAATTGATTGAGAGTCAGGATTTGAATACCTGCAGACGCATACACGCCAAAGTGGAGGTGCGGACCCGTTGCGTAGCCGGTCATGCCGGAGTAGCCGAGTAGCTGCCCGGTAGCAACAGTTTGTCCTGAGGATACGCTTATTTGCGAAAGGTGCGCGTATACGGTTGCGAGGCCGTTTGAGTGCTTCACAGCAACCCACTTACCGAAGGAATAACACTGAGCTCCGGTTGAGCTGTGAGAGAGGTCGGTGTTGCCGGTGCCAAGTACGGTGCCAGCAAGTGCTGCTTGTATAGGCGTGCCAATCGGCATACCGATGTCGATACCATTGTGTCCGCTACCGTTGTACGCACCCGAAGCAGCGAATGCTGTATTGCCAAAGTATTGCGTTACACAGAAATTATTTCCGAGCGCACCTGCTTTGCCGAGACATAACTTTGCAAACGTTGGTGAGAACGGCCATGCGAGGATTCCCTTTCCAACGGTTGGAATGCTCGCCTGGCCCACTGATTTAAGCTGGCTTTCCAATGAATTAAGTTCATCTTCGAAGGCTTTTTGCTGTGCCTTTTTCTGCGTAATTAAGGATTGATAGCTTGATTCTTGATTCTTGGTTTGCGTAAGAAGTTTCGCCTTTTCTGCTTTATTTACGTCGAGCTGCTTTTGCTGTGTTGAAAGCTGCGTATCGAGATCGGAAAGTTGTTTGTGAGTATCGCTCACCACGGCCTGTTGCTGCCCGAGTTGAGCCTTTACTCCTGAAAGTAAGTTGGCGTTGGTACGTAATGCATCACTGACGGCAAGCGACGTATCTGCCGCTGCCCATGCATCAGAAAAACTATTAGCTCCTACCATTTGCTCGATGATACTTTTTCCATCCGTGACGTTCATGTCACGTAACGACTGCGCAAGTGACTGCTTATCAAGTTGAATTTGATATTCCTTTTGTGAGATGTCTCCTGACAATTGCTGCAGCTTAAGGGCGCTTGCATCTAACTTGTTCTGGGTAACCTTAATCTGGCTTGTGGTTTGTTGGCGAGATACATCGATAGACTTTATCGCTGTTTGAAGTGTTTGATGCTGGCCGCCGAGCGTGTTCAGTTGCGATTGATATGCTGCAATTTCTTTTTCAAGATCAGCGATCTGCTGATTGTGTGCATCTATCTGTGATTGGATAGCTGACTTGTCTGACGTGGCCTGAGCAAAGGTTGTGTGCGGCGTTAGTTCTGAAAGCACGCCTGCTACGGCAAGGCTGCCAAACAGGAATAGGAAAAGACTCAATAAAGAACGCACGTTCATTACCCTAGTATATCAAGAGCGGTACGTATTCGGGAAGTGCTTTCGGCTACGCCGAGTATGAAGATGAGCGTAAACGGGTCTGGAGAGCGTTCTTGACCAGAAAGTGCATAGCGAAGCGGCCACAGTACGGAACCACGACCTCCCTGCTCTTTTGGAATCGTATCGGCATACGGCATAAGTGATTCCTTGATGGAATCCACGGACGCGTCTTCATGAAGCACTTCGATGACTGTTAATAAGGCTTCGAGGTGTGTTTTTGTGCTGTCAGAAGCATCTGCAGAATCTTTTGGTGCTTTTGCGGTGAGTTGAGCTTTGTCCAGATTTGGTGCCGTAAAGAGACACGCGAGCTCACCCCCGAGCATTTCACGCGCTTCACCAAAGGTATGGACGCGCTCTTTCAATAGAGGGACTGCCTTTAGTAGTTTTGCCGAGTCGGGCGCCGTGAGTTCTCCCTTCTCAATAAAATCTTCATCAGAAAGTTTTCGCATCCATTCACGGTTTATGAACAGCAGTTTGTCCTCGTCGAATTGTGCGCCACTCTTTTGCACGCGCTCAATATCAAATTCACGAAGAAGGTCTTCCTGGCTCAGTACTTCATTGTCTCCGGAAGGATGCCATCCCAGGAGTGCGAGGAAGTTGAGCATGGCTTCTGGCAAGTACCCTTCGGCGCGATAGTCGAGGATATCTTTTGCACCATCGCGCTTACTGAGTTTCTTGGTGCCTGTGTCTCCGAGTATTGGCGGAAGTGTTGCAAAGGCAGGATAAGGCTCGTTTAGCGCATCATAGAGCGCGAGGAACTTCGGTGTGCTTGCGATAAATTCTTGGCCGCGCATGACGTGCGAAATATTCATGGTGATGTCGTCTACCACATGCGCAAAGTTATACGTCGGATACCCGTCACCCTTTATAAGTATGAAATCATCGAGTGCTTCTTCGCCTGCGGAAAGATCTCCCATGATGAGATCTTTCCATTCATATCGCTTGAGCTCAGGAATACGGAAGCGGAGGGGTGTCTTACCATCCCACTCCCTCACTCCGTCCGTAGTATCCGGTCGATGGTCACGATAGAGGAACGGTCGTTTCTCAGCTTCTGCCTGCGCACGGAATTCTGCGACTTGTTCCTCAGTGTAGGGGTCGGGATATGCGAAACCAGCCTCGATAAGCTTTTGTGCATATGCGCGATAAATAATGAGACGTTCAGACTGAATGTACGGCGCGTACAGACCGCCCACATCAATGCTCTCATTCCACTTAATACCCAGCCACTGAAGTGACTCCATGAGGTGACCAATTGAGCCTTCCACTTCGCGTTCCTTGTCTGTGTCTTCAATACGTAAAATGAATTCGCCACCCTTTTGTTGTGCAAAGAGCCACGCATAGAGCGCAGTACGCGCACTTCCTACATGGAGGAAGCCTGTCGGACTCGGAGCGAATCGTGTGCGTACGTGAGTCATATTATTTCTTGGTCTGATGTGAAAGCGTAATACGCAAAAGTTCTTCGGCAATAAGACGGGCGGCGTTTGGGTTTGCAAACGGTGCTCCACGCTGACTCATCTGTGCCATAAGTGCAGGGTCGGCCGTGATGCGGTTAATTTCCGCAGCGAGGATGTGTGGTGCGAGATTATCTTCTTCCAGCACCACGGCTGCGCCGAGGTGCGCGTATGAGTATGCGTTTGTGCGCTGGTCGTGGCTCACCGTCTCGGGGATTGGAATGAGAATTGCTGGCTTCTTCCATAAAGCGATTTCCGTGATGGAGGTTGAACCTGCGCGGGAGATGACCAGCGAAGCCGCGCCAGCGGCTTCGCGCATTGATTCCTGCGAAAGGTACGGAAATACGTGATATCGATCTTTGTGCACACTATTCTCAAGGATTACTTTTGCCGTTGACTCAGTTTCAGCAAAGTTATTCTTCCCTGTCTGATGAATGACGTTCACGCTATCAACAATAGTCGTAAGTCCTCCCAGTACTGTTTCGTTTATGCGCTTCGAGCCCGTTGAACCACCAAGTATAAGAATAGTTGGAACACTTAGGTCCAAATGTAATTCTTGAGCCGCGCCCTCAGGTAGTGGATGTGCGAGTGCTTCGCGAATTGGGATGCCGGTGAGTGCGATCTTCGATCGCACTTTTTGAGGGAAATATGAAATAGAGCTCTCGTACGTAACTGCGATGTGTGTCGCGTATTTCGCCGCAAGCAACGTTGCACGACCAGGCTTTGAATCTGATTCATGAATCACAATCGGAATACGCAACCAATGCGCCGCCACTACCGTCGGCACGCTCGCAAAACCACCCTTTGAAAAGACAACGTCGGGTGGTTCTTGGAGAAGATGGAAGAATACGCGCGTAGCACCCCAGAGTGTTTTAAAGAGCCCTGTGAAATTCGCGAATGATGCATACCTGCGAACCTTTCCTGCAGGAATAGCCGTGAAGCTGATGTCGTTTTGAAAGAGTGCTTGCTGATCGTACGGATCGCAAGAGATGAATTCGAGGGTCGGTGCCACGAGATGTTGCTCGCGCACGAGCTGATGTATGGACTCAGCAATAGCTATAAGAGGATAGAAATGCCCTCCCGTTCCCCCGCCAGTAAATATGATTTTCATACGCGTTTGCAGCATTATACCATTTCTTCCTCCGGGCGGCGTGTTGTAGTTAGATACTGAAATCGAGGGATAGAGCAGCGTGGTCAGAAACTTCTTCAGGTAAGAGTGAGAAGCTTTCAACCTTTATATCCTCACTCACCAATACGTAATCGGCATATCGCTCAGGTTTTGTGTAAAAACTCGTTCGGGTGGAGGTAATACCAAATGTCTTGATGAGATTTTCGAGCCCTGCATTCTCAAGTTTCTTCAAACTTTCAGTCTCTGGAGTTAGATTAAAATCGCCGCAGAAAACCACCGGATGGTTGAGTGTACGTATGAATTCCAAAATCTTATCTGATTGAGCAAGTCTATCTTCAGAATCTCCTTTCCCCTGTCCATTCCATAGGCCGTGGAAATTAATGACCGTAACAAGCTTTTCATTCATGCGGAACGTTACGAACTGAATATTTCTAGCGTGCTTACCAATATCGCTAACATCAGGTGTGTATCCTTTAAAATGGTATACAAATATTTCTCCTTCTTCGATAACGGATATATCGTTTCTCACAAACATGCATAGTCCGTAGTTATCTCCATAGTGTGGACGGAAATACATCTGGTGATTAGGAAGAATGGCCGTAATTTCTTGCAAACCGTGAATCATAATTTCTGAATGGTCTATCGCCTTTCCACCAGCAAGCGCTCCTTCAAGATGTTCATATCCGTCTGCCCATA
>JAQBRJ010000018.1 GCA_028286545.1 Parcubacteria group bacterium
CGTGGTGACAGCCAGAAGCGTCACCACACCGGCCATTCGGGCCACCAGCCGCTTGGCCAGTTCGATGGCCTGGACAGCTTCATTTACGATACCGGCCGGTAATAACTGGCTTAAAGTCTTCAATCAAACGTTCACCAGTTACCACAAGGTCCGTATCGCTCACGCGAACGGATCTTTTTCTTTGACGTATGTTTTGTGCGATTATGACACTAACGATATGGAGTACGAAATACAGGAAAGCTTATGCGCAAAGAGCTTGCGCATTGTTATACATCCAGATGGACGTGTGGTGGTGACGAAGCCGGCGCGCATGGGAATGCGCGCCGTGGAGAAGTGGGTCGCTGGCAAAGAAGCTTGGATAGCAGACATGCGTGCAAAGTTCCAGAAGAGCAGCGAGAACTTTGAAAAGAAGCACGGAACTCCCATTGAACTGCCGAAGCTGCGACGGGGAAGTAAGGGGTATAAGGAAGCGGTAGAGAACGCCCGCGCGCTTGCGCGCGGGCGGCTTGAATACTTCAACCAAACATACGGCTTCACCTACGGCTCAATTTCAATACGAAACCAAAAGACGCGATGGGGAAGCTGCTCAGCACGTGGCAATCTATCCTTTAACTACCGCATCGCACTCGTACCGCCTGCACTCGCAGACTATCTGGTAGTGCACGAGCTGTGCCATACAAAAGAACATAATCACTCAGCGCGCTTTTGGGCGCAGGTGGCGCACACGATTCCAGACTATCAAAAGAAACGGAATGAGTTGCACCGGTATAGGTTTTGATTTTTCATGATATGAAAAATGCGCCGACCTCCTGGAGGTCGGCGCACAGCTTCATGACGAAGCGATTGGTTCAGGCTGCGACCCGGTATTTCCGGTAAGCGACCTGGAGATCGATGATGTCGATCAGGCCCTGCTTGTGCGGATGCGCGATGCGATGGTTCCAGCCGTAGGGTTGGACCTTCGGCTCGCGTACCCGAATCAACGCCAGACATGTCGGTTCGACCGGAGTCGCAAACCGCTGTATCGACAGGCACAGACACCGGTCACCATCAGAGGTACGCCATAGGGTGGCAATGCCGACGCCGGTCACGATATTTGCAACCGCCAGATCGAGATCATCGACGACGCCGAGAACGCGAATGATGATGTGTTCGGGAATGCCCCTGTTGGACATGCCGACACCGACATTCGTGTAGATGCAGGGTGCACCACGCCGTTTCAGCAGACCGCCGGCCGGCAACAAGACCGATACGGCTTGAGCCGCCCAGAGCGGCTCGTTGTCCGGCGATCGGCGCGAAGTCGTCTTTGCAACTGTGGTCGGGATTACCGACACGGTCGATTGCGGGACGACGCTGAGGTGCGCACGCCCGAGTTGTGATTTCAACTGCAATTGCTTTCTCCCATTTCCTTTTTGAAGCTTTTAGCAGGTTGCTCCAACCTGAGACACACAGTCCGTTTGGTATTATATAGCCAAATGGTTTAAAGTCAATTCTTTAGGTATATAAAAATCGTCAGGAAGAATGTTCCTGACGACGTGCTGCGGCCCTTTGTTTCTGGCGCTTCTGGATTTCCGTTATCGAGAAATAGCTGGCCGCGAAGAAGGCAATTCCGATACCGATGCTGAATGGCCAGAATCGTTCGGCGATACGGTCCTTGACCTTCTCGGCATCGAATTCCGGTATCAGGTTCATGTATCCCTCCTGTCATTTGCTCGTATTGTGAGCGTTATATCCGTTGCAGTTATCTGCCGCGCTGCCACCGTTTACGGCGCCGCGCTCGCTTCCCGCAAGGCTCGTACAGCACGGTCCTCGTTGGTACCAGCTCCCGTTCGGGTTCTGGTTCCAGTTCTGGCGTGATCTGCATTGGCTCAGCAATGAAGTGGAAGAAGTGTGGCACAGAACTGTTGCCAAATCCTCTGCTCCGATGCACGGCCTCGATGATACCCATTTCCATGATTGCCCTTTCGTTTTGGCGCATTCGCGCTAACAAGCCAAATACATTGATACCACATATTGTATATATTAGCAAGTACGGCTGTGGCGCGTTAAAATAGGGAGATGAAGACGAGTCCGGAATTCGAGGAAGGATATGCCAAGCTAAATCCTGCTCAAAAAGAAGCGGTAGATACCGTCGAAGGACCGGTCATGGTCATTGCGGGCCCGGGTACCGGCAAGACGCACATCCTGACGCTGCGCATCGCAAACATTCTCCGACTCACACAGAACACGAGCCCTGAAAATATTCTTGTGCTTACCTTTACCGACTCCGCTGCACGCACTGTCGGTAAACGTTTGGCAGGACTCATTGGCGAAGAAACCGCGCGAAAGGTCGGCACCTTTACCTTCCACAGTTTTGCGGAGCACATCATGAAAGAGCACCCAGAAGCATTTGCAGAATATGCTGATCGCAGGCTCATGGGCGAAGTAGAGTCGGTACTGGTGTGGCGCGACGTGTTTGAAAATCTCAAAGAATCAAAACTACGTACGGCGAAGTCACCGTTTCATTACCTAAAAGACCTCGCACACCTCGAAGACACACTTACGCGTGAATGTGTATCTATGGACGACTATCGCGCGTGGCTCGATGCCGAAGAGCATGCAATAACTGAAGATCCAGACTTGCGATACAAGCGCGGCGGAAAGGGAGGCGAAGCAGGAGAGTTGAATCCAACAGGGAAGAAGAAATTAGAGCGGCTAGAAAAGGGCCGCGAAGCGGCCCTGTTGATTGAAAACTTCCGTGAACAAAAAGAGTCTCGCGGTCTATACGGATACACCGACGTCCTCCGCATCGTCACCGACGCGCTCAAAGAAGACGACGCACTACGTGCCGACCTGCAGGAGAAATATCAATACGTGCTCGCCGATGAGCATCAGGATGCTAACGCTCTTCAGCACGCACTCCTCGACGCGCTCGCCTTTGATGAGCACCCAAACCTCTTTATCGTTGGTGACGAGAAGCAGGCGGTCTTTGGATTCCAGGGTGCCGACACGAGCCATTTTAGGACATTCCTCGAGCTCTATCCACGTACCAAGGTAATTCCCCTCACCGAGAACTACCGCTCGTACCAGGGCATTTTGGACCTCTCACATACCCTCCTGGCGGGTTTGCCCTTGGCGATAGGGCCGACGGGTGAGCATCTGCAGCTCGCAGCCGCCCGCGGAGCGGGCGGTGTTATGCACCTGCTAGCAAGCGAAGACCCTCTCTCTGAGCGTGACCAAATAGCGACGCTTGTGGAAGCTGCGATAGCGAGCGGTACGCCTCCCCACGAAATTGCAATCATAACCCTTAAGAACAAAACCGCAGACCTCTTCGCTCTCCACTTGCGTGCGCGCGGCATCCCTACGCTCCGTGCCGGAGACATCGATCTTGAAGGTCGTCCCAGCATTCGTTTCCTCCTTGCACTTATGCAAGCAATTGCCGACCCGACCGACATAGCATCACTACGCGAATCACTCCTCGCACCGTGGTGGGCGCAGTCCTTTACCGAACGCGTAATCTTCCTCCGTTCAAATCGCGACTATGAATTTATCGAAGCACTTCAGACAACATTCCCCGAACTAGCTGCTACGATCGAAGAACTCCAAACGCAGGCGATGAGTCTACCGCCGATAAATGTTTTTTCGTACATTCTAAAAGAGACCGGTGCCCGTGCTTTTTTCCTTGCCGGTGGCGAACAAGTGTCTGAAGATATTCCGCTCGTACGCCAACTCATGGCGCATGTCGAAGACTTAACCCGCCGAAATCCAAACGGAACCTTTGGTGAAATCATGCAAAGTTTCATGCAGGCACGCGAGCATGAGATTGGAAGTATTAAGACTTCGCTCACGCAACGTGAAGGGCAGGTTACGGTTATCACCGCGCACAAAGCAAAGGGTATGGAGTTCGAGAAGGTCTTTGTAACAGCGCTAACGAGTCGCGAATGGGAGGGGCGCGGCAAGAGTTCGCTTGTGCCATCACCATTCGACAACAAACGCGAGAAGGAAGAACTCATCCGCCTCTTCTATGTTGCGCTTACGCGTGCCAAGAATGAGCTGGTACTTTCGTACGCGGTAAACGGCAGTGATGGAAAGGAGCAGGCACCGCTTTCGCTCTTGCCATCTGGCCTGCCAGCTATCGACGTCCCTACAGACCCTATTCCGCTCATGCATGCTGTTATCGAAGCACCAGCACTTGTACGGGAACTCACGGAGAGCTACCTGGCCCACGACGGCCTCTCCCCGTCTGCCTATAACGAATACCTGGCCTCGCCACCGACATTCTTTGCACGACGCGTACTGCGCCTCAAAGAACCTGAAACCCGAGCTATTGTGGTGGGGAATGCCGTGCACGCCGCTATCGCGGCGTATCTGAGACTCAAGGACGGCACACCAGAAGACCGCGCCACAGCGGCACACGCAGAGCTCGCGCGATGCCTTACGCGTTCACTGCTACAGCGCGGCGATACCTTCGATGCACTCACGCGACATTCGCACACCCTCCTCGACTCATACCTCGAGAGCGATCTGCTCGGTCGTGAGCCTGTGGCAATCGAAGAATCATTCCGTGTAAGCAGAATTATCGACGGAAGAGAAATACTCCTCAAGGGAAAAGTGGACGCAGTATTCAAAGGTGAGAGCGGAGAATGTATCGTAGACTTTAAAACCTCAACGACTATTGATAAGAAAGACCAAGCGAAGTTTGAGCGCCAGCTCGCATTCTATGACTTACTCCTTCAAGAAAATGGTCACAACACAACGAGCGCACTCATTATCCAGGTGAGTGAAGACGACGTAACCGAGCACCCGGTCGCGCTCACAAACGAAACGCGTAATGAACTCAAAGAGACGCTGGATGTAGTACTTAATGAAATGCTCTCGGGTGAATGGCGCGAAGGAGAGCCGTCGGAGTACGATGACTTGCTTGAGCTATTCAAATAGATAAAACAAAGGCCCGGCTTAAGCCGGGCCTTTGTTTTGAACATTATATTTATGCGTTTTCGCGAGTATCTTCCATATGCTTCTGAATCATTCCCGGAATGTGATCGGGATGTGACGCCTGGCCTATATAGTTTCCTGCAGAATCAGTAACGCGAAAAGTCTGTCCGGGCTTTTCTGTTTCTTCTTCCTCTACTTTAGGCTGTTCAACAGGAGCAGTCGTGTGAGCTTCATCATGACTGGTAAACGATGGTCGTTCTTCAAACATAGGCAATATATTATGGATTCTCCACTATCTTCCCACTACACCTCAGTTTGTCAATTAGGTCGATGTAGCCGCAGCAACCTTCGTAATAGCATTATCGAATATCTTCTTCATGCTGTCATAGGGTATTGCACCGTCTATAGTTACCGGCGGTTGACCCTTCACAATCAAGATAGAAAACGGGCTGCCTCCAGCACCCACGGCGAGTCCGTTGTTAAAGTCACTCGCAACACGTTCCTGGTAGGTGTGTGCAGTCATACACGCTTCAAAGCTCTGAGGGAGAACACCGAGAGAAGAAACCACCGAATCGTAGTTCGCAGGATCAAACTGTTGATCGCCTGGCGATTGTGCGTTTAGGGCGCTAATGAATCGCCAGAAAATATTCGAGCCGCCAAGCGATGCAATACACTCTGCTGCTTCTGCGTGAGTCGCAGCATTCACGTGCTGGTCGATGAGGGGGAGATGACGGTATACCCACGCGACTTTTCCGCCTGGAGCGTACTCGGTCATAATCTGCTCCATAGTTTGTTGGAAGCTCTTTGAATACGAAGAATCAATGTCTGAATATTCAACAAGCATGATTGGTGCGCTTGGGCTTCCGATGATGTGATCAACCTCGCTAATAGGACGCATAAGGGTTGCGTCGCCTGCAACCGCGCGAGGATCAGGATGATTACGTATGACAAATATTGCTAATGCCAAAATAAGGCCAGCACCAATTATCGCTACCGGCAAAAACCACATCTCGCGCTGATTCCGTACGAGGGTCTGTTCGTCGTTCATATAGGAATATAGTACTACATCCATCCTTCACAAAATGAAATTGTCCCGCACCTAGAAGGTGAAGGACAATGCAGGTTGTAAGGGTTGGCCCCGCTTTCCCGTGACACGACGCGCACGTGAGTCGGCATCGAGTATGAGGGTATCTTCGTCGCCCAGCCATTCGCGCACGTGATTTCCCATAGGGATGAACGGACTATCAAAGCCGGAAATACCGCGGAGTTCCCAGAGTCCGGAAATGCTCACAAATAACTGCGCACGCGAGTGCAGAATTACGTCGATATCGAATGAACAATCCCGATAGCAAGGATATGCCGCAAAAAGGGGAGGAAGAGTCACGCAAAAGTCCTGCGCAGCCAATTCCCTCGTCGCGACATCACCCAAAAAATAGATGTCAATGTGGAGACCTGTACGCATGGTAACTCTCCCAGATCGGCATGCTGATGCATGTCCATCACGAATTGTACGCCTGCGCCACAAAGCAACAATGGGGTTTGGCGAAAATGGGGGACAACTAAAACGGCAGCGTGTGGGTCATGGTGGTTGCTCCTGGCTCCACTGACCAGCTCGATGTATCTATCTTAAATTCACGTGCGCTGTTCAAATCCTTATATTTTAGAGCACCATGCTTGAGCGCATAGTCATAGAGCTCACGGGTTATTTTTACGTCTTCGAGGCAATACTTACGAACCTTGTCGATAAGCCCCTGCTGCCACCACTCTACGGCTTGAAGACCGTTGCCACCCTTTCCTTTCTTAAGAGTTGCTTCAGCGAGTGATTGAAGACGTACACGCCGGCCGAGCACCTTTTGTACTTCAACAAGCAAATCGAGTGAACGGATACTCGATAGATCGCCAGGATAATAACGATTCAGAATCGGAATATCGAAGGTGTCGGAGTTGAAGCCAATGAGCATATCTGCACGCTCGAGTATCGGCCATAACTGGGGAAATTCTTCCTTGGTGTACGACGTGTATTCGTCGGTCTCGGAATCATGAATACCAACGATAGAAACTTCCATACGACTGAGATCATTCCGAGCGAGGCTTGGAAAGGCATTAGCAGTTTCGATGTCGAACGTGACTACGCGCATATTACGTTGAGCTCTTCTTGATAAATGCGCTGATTTCGTCTATTGGCATTTCTTCCTGGCTACTTTCTGCAAGAGTTTTTACCATCACTTTTCCGTTTGAAGCTTCAGTCTCACCGAATGCAATGAAATAGGGAATAGTACGACGCACCGCCTCCTTCACCTGATCACCCAATGCTTTCTCAGTTACATTTACCAATACATTCAAACCATCTGCACGGAGCGTATCGGCAAAGTCGTGTGCTTTTGGAGTATCGCTTTCAACAGGAGTGCCAACGAACACGTCAGGCGCGCCGGTGAGATTCTTTGGGAGGAGATTATGGGTGATGAGGAAATCGATGAGTGTAACATCGCCAAACGCAAAGCCCATAGCAGGAAGCATATCGCCGCCAAAGAGCGAGACGAGACCATCGTAGCGGCCACCACCCATCAGTGCTCGTGGATTCTCGGGATTCGTATCAAATACTTCGAAGACGATGCCGGTGTAGTACAAGAAGCCGCGGACCACTGTTGGTTCGAACACGACATTAGTCATACCGCGGTCACGGAATGCTTGAATAAGTCCGTTTAATTTTTCTTGTTCGCTTGTAACAGATTCATTCATACCTGCTTCAATAAGCTCAAGTGGGTCAGTGCCATTACGGCGGAAGACTGCACGCTCTGTTTCAAAGGTCTCTGACGACATTTTGTTTTTACGATCAAGAAGCCCAAGGTACTCATTCGTCTGCTCAGCAGAAAGTTTAAGAGCATCACATGCTGAATTCAGAAGAGTGCGCGAGTTTATACGAATAACAAAGTCATCATTCTTTGCGCCAAAGGTACTGAGAATTTTGTGAGCAATAACAATTGCTTCGCCTTCAGCTTTTGCTCCCGGAAGCCCAACGATATCAATATCGACTTGGTAGAACTCACGGAGGCGACCTTTTTGGGGGCGTTCGTAACGGAAACGATTACCGATAGAGAACCACCGAAGAGGGAAGACGAGTTCACGACGCTTACCAGCCACCATACGTGCAAGTGACGGGGTCATTTCAGGGCGCAGGGTAACGCGTCGCTCACCGCGATCAGTAAAGGTGTATGTCTGTTCGTTTACGATTTCCTCAGACGTTTTGCTCTCGTATAGCTCAGAACGTTCAAGGGGTGACGCATTATACTCTTCGAAACCATTGCTTCGAAGGAGGGTTCGCGTTGTATCAAAAATATATTGCAATTTCGCCCAATCCTCAGGGTAGAAATCACGCACGCCCTTATAGGGTTCCGTTGAAAGCTGCTGCTCCTTACTCATTACTTCTCAGTATATCAGGCCATCTCCCAGTCTGAAAAATATCGTGCCCAGCCTAAAGCCCATCCGAATTCGCTGGAGTATCTGAAGCGTGAAGCTCGGCGACTTGATCCATAATAATATCGCGGATGCGCTGGGGGTGAGCGACCGTACTCATGGAGAATTTCTCGAGGTTGCCGGCAGTTTCTACATTGAGTCGTCCGTAGCCGATGAGGGTTGGAAGAAGTCCATAAATTTCTGTGGTTACATCCTGTACGCGAAGGAGTAAGAAGCTCGATACTTCGCGACTAAAGAAGCCGTATTGTTTGATGTCTACTATGCGTACATTCGTAATGATCCACTGCGTAAGCGCGAATTTAGTGAGTGTAGTGAATGCACCGATCCAAAGAATGAGCCAATAGAGGCCCGTGAGGAATCGTGTGAGGCCCGCGGAGAGTGAAAGGCCAGATGCTTGTGCACCGCCCATACTGCCCACAAACGAAAGGAACGCATGAAGTAGATCGGGAACAAATGCGAGAAGCAAGAAGGGAAGCAACCTCATCGCAAGTACGAATGGATGCTGTCGTACGGCGATTATGATGTGCTCACCAGGTTGTAGGTCGAATTCTTCCATAGCTTATCGAAGGCCGCTCATCATATAGAGCATTAAAAAACCAGACACAAAGATGTGGAGCGCAAAGGCTGGTATGGCAAGCCATGAACGATGACTGTACCGGAACCAGTGATACGCAGCGACGAGCGTATAGAGAGCCCACATGACAAAGGCAATGAGAAATACAATTGGTACAAATGCAATCGAGCTCAATGAGCTGCCAAATGAAGTTGAGATAGGGAAGGCCGGGAATGGGTTCAAGGGAGCAACAGTAGTCTCGGCGTTCATGTTAGAAATATGCTACCACGAGTCGGGGTCTATCATAGAGGTCATTGCGGAGTTCGGTGCGCGAAGCGCCCGTACGCCCAAATAACTCGCCTGCAGCTTCTGCATTAGTAATGTCGCATTCCACCCATACCTCGCCGCCCGGCGTGATGTGCTTGATTGCTTGATGTGCAATGCGACTTAATATTGTCAGTCCGTCAGCCCCTGCATAGAGCGCTTCAGTAGGTTCGAAGTCTGTAACTGATAGTTCAAGTGTACGAGTGTCGGGGATATACGGAGGATTTGTTGCGATGATATCAAAATGTGTACCAGCCGGCAGCGCGTCGAAAAGATCTGATTGAATAATAGCTGCGCGCGTTTGATCGAGACCATTTGCTTCGATATTCTTTTGTATCAACGCGCAGTGCTCAGGAATGAGTTCTCCAAAGTACACACGAGCATTGGGGAATGCTACGAGCACGGCAAGGCCGATTGCGCCGGAACCAGCGCAGAGATCAAAGAGGGTAAATGGTCGTGAGTCGAACCGCTCGCGCAGATGAATAATAAGTAGCTCCGTCCACCACTCGGTTTCGGGGCGGGGAATGAGTGGATGAGTATCCAGGTAGATTTTCAGACCAAGAAAGGGAACCCAGCCGATGATGTAGGCAAGAGGCTCGCCTGCGGCGAGCCGCGCCCTATCTTCTTCTGTCACCAAACTCGCATCCCCCTCATATTTATCCCGCACTACCATCTGCAGGTCCTTTTCAAATTCATCGCTATTCATACACAAACTAATTTTCGAACTTGTCTTTCCCAAGTCGTTTATAGAGTTTTCCTGAAATGAAAAGTCCGATGACACCGAGCCAAACTAATACAAAAGGGTGCGCGACGAAGACCGGAAATTCATCCATGTACAGATCAAGTCCATGGAACAACGCTGCAACGCTAAACGTAATAAGAAAAAGAAATAGAGTGGGGTACCGTCGATACACTGGGCGAAACTTCCGTTCGGTAGAGGTGTGCGCACTTCGCAATACACGCTCTACGCCCACAAACGGATCAGGTATTTCCATGGGTCGAGTATAGCACTGACAAAATGAAAACAGCCCAGCGAAAGTAGGTCCCGTAGGACTGCTTTCGTGAGCTGTTGGATTGCCGATTATTCGGCCCTCGATCCCTTGTTGACCGTGATCTTCGAGAAGAAGAGCGGCCACCAGAGGTGACGGTAACCGAAATACCAGCCGATCGGTGTGGAAAGGACGCTCAGAATGATGAGCACGGGAACCCAACCATTCATCTGGACGAGAACGGGCGTCCCCGATGCGGTTGCCAGGAACCAGGGAACGACGCCGATGATCGCCGTCCACCCCAGGAAGAAGAAAATCCGGTAATACCGAACGGACTCGTCGGATACTGCGGATACTGACATACTGCCACCAGGCATGGCTGTGCCTCCTTGTAATTGCCAATTGAACGAACTTTTTATATCACTCTATTTCAAGAGTGTCAAACCCTAATCTACACCCATAGCTAGTTGCAGATCAGCCACAAGTTGCTTTGATTCTCCTTCTTTAGGCTCATTCCTCACCTCCTTGCTAAATAATGCCTGGATAGCCTCCCAGGACATGCTCGAGAGTATGGGGTAAATATGGAAGTGGAAATGCGACACAATACCGCCACTTTTAAGCACGACCGATTTATCTACCACAAGCGTCTCGAGGAGTGCCTTTTCTGTCTTCCTTACAACGTCCGAGAAGTGCAAGAAATCCTCCCGGCTAAGATCGGACATATTCAATGCGTGCTCTTTCCAGATTACGAGAGCGTGACCCTTCACTGCCCAGTCCCGATCAAGCATTACAAAAACGTTGTCATCCTCGAAGAAGATATCTGCTGCGTCTACTTCGTGTGAAGCTATCTTACAAAAAATGCAGTCCATAGTATTAGCATACTAGATTGCTGGCAGTCTGGGTCGACGTTGGAACTTTTATAATCAGTAATTTTACGCTCAGTAAGAGTTTGTAACATGCTATTTCTTCGAATAATGACCGGAAAAGTCGACATTTACACCCCAATCACAGCCGTCATAATTTACAACCGTAGCCTCTAGCGCTTGTTTAGAGAACATAAAATCTACTGCGCATATATCTTTCCCTTCTCCTTCAACATACTGAGCTTTGTTATGTACAAGCCTCACATCAGTATCAATGTCTCCAAAATTTGGCGCGGTTCCCCAAAACGCCGTGCCGGAAATATGTATCTTGCCCGAATCGCTCTTAGTTATAGTGATACTGCCGGAGTTTGTACCGTCTTCCCGAGTGCGTATATATTCGCCAACGATGTCAGCAAGAGCCAGATCGGTTCTCGTGCCGATAGTTGCATTTGATGAAGTCTGACTACTTGTGGAAATAGAATTAGAACCGGATGGGCGCGAAGCATTTTTATGTATGTAGTACGCGTATGTTACTGCTGCAATAACTACTACGACTATTAAGCTCCCAACAATTTTAGTATTCATGTTCAAAGTATATCTGCAACTCCTACTTTTTCGGAAATTGGGATGGTCTAGGTCGACGTTAGAACTTTTACCCTTTCACAAAAAGAACAACTACAGGGACGAGTGGAATGATCGCCACGACGATACCAATCAGTCCTATGCCCGCTGAAAGTGCATGCGAAACATATGCGATTGAGGGTTTCTTAATAAACCAATGTGTTATAAGAAGCAGGACGAGTGCTCCAGTAGCGAGCCAGAATGCAGTAGATGCCCCTCTACTTAGGTGATTTATCATAGATTGGAATGCCGGATCCATCGTTGGAGAATCTTGTACGATCGCCATTGAAAAAAACAATAAGAAATCTACTACCGCACCTCCTATAGCAAGTCCTGGGGCAGTGAATGCGAATACATCAATTAAATCTTTCATGAAGAAAATATAGCACGCGTACATCTGATATCTTGCAATTGCTGGCTATAGGGGACAACGTTGGAAACTTTATTGAACTTTATCAGGGTTTTCTTTATAAAATTGATCACCCAGAACCTTAATACGCTTATCTAATGTGCTTTCTACTACTACCGACTGACTAATTCGTTTGAACATATCTAATGCAGCTGAATCAGTGAGATATGAATCCCAGTAGGTCATATAAATCCGATACTTTCCAGAAGAATCTGTGTAAATCAGCACACCTATTCTCTCGAACGGCTCTACTTTTGGAGAAGAGTTTAGTAAATAGCCCAACTTAATATTTTTACTATCTTCTTGAAAACTCACACCTTCGAAAGAATTGTAGTTGTAATAATCATTATTTAAGCTAGGTGTGGTTGAACCTTCCTTATAGAAACGTATACCTAGACTGACAGGCTCTCGTGTACCACCAATATCACCATAAGCATCTCTAACAAATGAGTAGGTGAACTGCTCTCCACTTAAATCAAGGGAGTAGAAATTTCTAGCGATTAGATCATGGGTATTTTGTGTAAAGGATTGTGGTACGGAAATCTTTGCAACTCCGTCTAGATCGTACTGAATGCTAGAAGTGTCATTAGTTCTTGCTGCATTACGAATTTTCGATTGTGCTATAGCTGTATTTATTGCGAGTATAATTCCAATAAAAATAAGAAGAAGAATTGGAAATACTGAGACGAAATACGTTCTTTTAAAAAGAAGGAGGAGTATGGCTAGGAATGCAGCCAATGGGTAATAGAAGAACATGGGGCGCCATACTGAGCTGTAAACGCCACTAAATGCGGTACCAAAAAATGTAAGAAATAGAAATACAAACCAAATCCCAAGTGAAACAGTAAATGCAGAAATGAGAGTTAATCGCATAGCATAATTATACATTAATTAACCTACGCAATATTGCTGGCAGAATGGGACAATGTTGGAACCTATTTAGAACGGAGTTTGCATGAGGTTTGATTTGGAGATTGGAAAAGAAAAACCGTATCTTTTGCTTATATCTTTAATCAAATCACTAAACCAATCCTCCTTCTCAAAAGGAGTAGTATAAACATTCTCTATGAGCGTGCTGATATCAATTTTTATATACTGGCCCTTCGGATTGGTAAAAGGCTTTGCACCTTTACCTTTTGCATCTTCTAGAGCCCAGATAACTGCCCTAAGCTCCTGTTCATAATCAAAACTTCTCCTTTTCCAAAGAATTTGATGAAAAATATTGGTTGGATCAATTGTATCCACGTTATGGTCTTTATATTCAACCGCACCTATATGTATTGAATAGTCAGGATCTACAAATGAATTCTTCAATTTACCGAAGGTGCTTTGAATAGCAATGCCGCGATCAGAATAATTTCTCCAAAATGCTTCTGATTCAGTTTCATTTATATGCCAACAATTTACGGCAAGCTCCTTTCGAACCATACCTGGAAGAGTCAACTTCGCGTGCTCAATAAGCATGGCCTTAACATCGTCTGGTACGTCTTTATAATTTTCATCTGCAAAATTCCCTTTAGGAGTGTGGCCCTCCCAAGGATCTATTAGATTCTCAGGGCGAGAGAAAAATAAAGAGCTGGTTTCTAGTAATGAGCAGAACTTCGCAAACTCCATAAAACGCCACACAACAGACTCGTCGTCGACTGCTCTAAAGGATGGGTGCTCTTCATACATAAAAGTAGTTTACCACTTGCGATAATTTGTTGGCATAGTGGGACAACGTTGGAACTTTTCTAGCCAATATCTCCGATTATCACCTTAGGTCTGATTTTCAATGCTCGTGAAAGCATGAGGCGTGTATTTCCACTCACTAAGTGAAGTACTCCACTTTTTCGAATAATTGTCGGGCATTCCATGTCCTTGCCATCTCGGAAAGCCGTCAATAGCTCATCAAAGTTTCGTCTATTTTCATGAGATAGCTCTTGGTTTTGCTCTTCGGTAAGAACTCTTGCTTCGCTGAGCTCCCCAGGTGTTATTCCTTGAAAGGAGTCTGTGTTTTCAAGCTTCTCCCACTCTTCTTCTGATAGTTCAACAACTGGCGCACTATTTAAAATGCCGTAAAGATTCTCAACATTCTCTTTATTAGGCTCTTGGTGGAGAAATGTTTCGACAACTCGTACCAGTTCTCCTCCTTCATTTTTAAGATTCGGTCGTATCCAAATAGGCGCTTGCTCAGGGGTGCTTTTAAGTCTTTCCATTTTGAAATTATACACGTTTTACTTGCTGGCAGAGTGGGACAACGTTGGAACCTTCTTAACTATTAGAATCGTTTATAAGATCATCGAACTCATTAAGCAAATCAACTAACGGTAAAGCTTCTTCTACTTTGCTCATATAGTCATATTCACGCATTGCTTTGGTTCCAACCATACTTTGACTCGGAGCCCTGTCATTTTTTATAGCTTCGCGTGCTCTAGGTATAAAGATATATTGTAGCCATTGCTCAAACGAAAGCTTGTCAGCCATAAAATCTTCTTTTGAGTCTGAGGTATCTACAGAGAGTGACTCATCTTTCCAGTACCCGATTCGTTCCATTTCTGTCTGGATCTCAACTAACTTATTTAGGAGCTGTGTGGTTCTGTCTTCATTCATAGTACGAGTCTATCAGATAGATATTGCTGGCAGAGTGGGTCGACGTTAGAACTTTTCTACATCGCGAGATGAGTTTGACAAAATAGATTGAAACAGTATAAATATAGAGTCTACCAGAGGAGGTCCAATATGGACTTGAACAAATTGCATCGTGCTTTGGATAAATTTCGAACCTTTGGAATTATCCAAGCAACGGAACAATTCCCGTTATTCACTGAGATGTTAAGGCGTTTCGGTGAAGGCTACTCGACACCGCATGAGATTGCAAAGGAAATAACCTATCTCATGAATGATCTTTTCCAAGAACCTCCACGAGATGCGCGACTTCGGGAAGAGTTCGATGAACTGAGTGAGTAAAACTCCCACGGACGACCCGCGAGGCCGTCCGTTATTTTTTCATACTATCATTAGCTGGCAGAGTAGGTATGGAACTTCGCCCCAAAGGCCTGTTTTGAGAATGACCACGTTCTAGTTACACTTTAGGCATACCTAACCTTTATCCTATGCGCATTCACTTTTGGAATCTGTTTCTTACTCTGTTCTTTGCTCTCCTTGTAATCGTTGGCTTTGCGTACCTCGCAGGAGAAGGTCGTATTTTCTACGACATCTCGATTCGCGACTTGGTACTTATGGCGCTCGCAGTCTTCCGTCTCGTACGACTCTTTAGTTACGATGTCATTACCAAGTTCATTCGTGATTGGTTCGTGGGCGCTCCGAAGGACAGTCTCAAGGATACGCTCGGTGCGCTTATTAACTGCCCATGGTGCACAGGGCTTTGGTTCAGTTTCATCGTTGTCTTCTTCTACTTTGCAACGATTTACTCATGGCCCGTTATCCTTGTACTTTCGCTCGCTGCAGTTGGCTCGCTACTCCAGGTACTAAGCAACTGGATCGGATGGAGTGCTGAAGCGAAGAAGATTGAAGTGCAGAAGATGCTTCCGTAAGGAAAAGGGAATTCGATAAAGCAAAAAGTCCCGAGCGAAGCTCGGGACTTTTTGCTTGTGAGACGATTAGGTCTGCAACGCTGCTAACTAATAGCTGTTGTTGCCACCTCCGTAGCCACCGCGGCTTCCGCCACCGTAACCGCCGTTCGAGCCGCCACCAAATCCTCCGCCGTTTCCACGAGGAGCATTGTTGTCGCGAGGAGGGCGATCACCCTGAGGGCGAGCGTTAGAAACTGATAGCATACGGCCATCAAATTCCTTTCCGTCCCAACGGTCGATAGCAGCCTGTGCGCCTGCCTCGTCCGCCATCTCGACGAAACCGAATCCGCGTGAGCGGCCGGTCATACGATCACTGATAATACTGGTGGATACTACTTCTCCTGCTTCCTCGAAAGCGGTGCGAAG
>JAQBRJ010000010.1 GCA_028286545.1 Parcubacteria group bacterium
AGATTTCGATGTTATCCATAATCGCAGCTTTGTTCGCTGGAGTAGCTGGTGGGATCGCAACCTACCTACTCAGCAATAACTTGCCAGCCTCAGTGTTCGTCGGAGGGTGCATCATTTCGTCCCTCACCGCGATCTGCAATCGCAACTGAGATAAGATCCGCCGTCTGTTGAGCTGCTTGCTCGCAGGCGGCCTTTTCCTTTATCTATTTGAATACGTTGGCAAGTGCTCCTTTGAGAAACTCTTCGCCGAAGTCGCGACCTTTCTTCCAGAGCTGAGTGAAAGTTTGTGAACGTTCCGGACTGTAAAGTGCGGTGTAGGGATTTTTCTTATGTGCGATTATATCGCGGAAGATCATTGCTGAGATCGCGCTATACGTCATGCCGTTTCCGGAGAATGCTGTTGCAAGCAGATTGCCTAGTTTATATTGACCGATGAATGGAAGTCCGTCGACTGACTCGAGAATAAATCCACTCCAATTACGTACGACAGGATAACGCTTGCCGAACAAGTCTTCAGCATAGTCTTCGAGCACATCGAAGTTTTTCTTATTCATGGGGATTTCTGCACGATGATCTTCCCCACCAATGATGAGGCGATCCTTTCCCTTTGCACCTTTGCCGGCATCCACGCGGAAGTAGTGGTATGGGTTATCCATGTCTTCATACGTGCCTTCGGGATACTTTCCCTTTGGTACTTCAAGCTCGAGAATGTAGCTCTTATACATTCCCTTCTTTAGAAATACTTCAGAGGGATTGTTGAACGGTTGGTACGTCGCGGTGATGGTCCAGTCTGCCGTAACCTCGTGCTTACCGGCCTTTACTGTGAAGGGACTGTTGCCAACGATGTCGGTCACTTCGGTTTGCTCATACAACTCAACGCCCATCCTTTGAAGTGCAGGAAGAAGTCCTGCAATAAACTTACGATCGTGATACTTGCCCTGTTTATTGATTGTCATGACGCCGCGGTTCTTGAAGCCAAGCTCAACAGCTTTCATTGAGACATCAAACTTCAATTTCTTCATCTCACTGAATTCACTGTCGAGTTCTTTGCGCTCACGAGAGTCGTTTGCGTACACATAGTTCTTGCAGCGCATAAATTCACAGTCGATCTTCTCGTCCTTAACGATTTTCTCGATGAGGTCGATTGCGTCGCCATGCGATACCCAAATCTTCCTAGTGTCTGCCTCACTAAACATTTCTATCAAGTCTGAAGTGTCGGTATCAATGAGTTGTGAAAGAAAACCTGTAGTATAACCAGTCGCTTTGGCAGCCAATCGATCTTTCTCAATGACGACAACCTTTTTGCCTTCCTTGGCTAATACGTATGCACTAAGAAGTCCGGCGAGGCCGCCGCCGATAATAGCGACGTCCGTTGTGAGATTTTTACTAAGTTTGGAAAATGTTGGAAGCGAAGCAGTTTCTATCCACGTAGAGGTTTCTTTTGTTTTCATTCCATTACATTAACTCTCCCTCTATGAACAATTCATGAGGCCTCTATATGTTGAGTGTGTAATCTAGCCGTAGCGCGGCATCGCCGCGCTGGTATTGGTTATTTGAATGTCATTGAAATGGCCGTATTGAGCTGCTTCGACGGTTCCCTGCTTCACAAGCTCAAGGAGGGCGAGAAACGAAACGATAACCTCTACGCGTTCGGTCTTGTTGCCTGTGAATTCTTTAAAGGAAAGTGTGAGCGCGCGCTCAACGCGTACGCGAAGCGTATCCATCATTTCTTCAATGGAAACGAGCGGACGGATGCGGGCTTCAGGAAGTTTAACTTCGGTCTCGCGAGCGGCGAGCGTATCGCGTAGCGCGCGTTCAAGAGCCTCGAGACTCATATCGCGCGACGGAGAAAACACTGCTTCAGGAGAACGTTCGCCGCGTGACACCATCATGCGCGTGCCAAAGATACGTGAAAGCTCACGAGCTGCGCCGCGTGCTTTTTCATAGAGTTCAAGACGATGCTTCAAATCTTCAACGTCTTCCTCCTCAAGATTAGAGAGCTCGAGGTCGGGAAGAAGCGAGCGAGACTTAATAAGGAGGAGTGTCGCTGCAACGCCAATGAAGTTTGCAGCATCTTCCATGGGGAAATGCTCACCAGTTCGTACATGAGCGATATAGTCATCGGTCACCTGCGCAAGCGAGAGTTCGTTGACGAGAAGCTTACGCTTCTCGATCAAATCGAGAATAAGCTCGAGCGGCCCTTCAAAGGCGTCGTGCTTTACAACAAACCCTTTGTGCTCGATAGGTGTCTCCATTATTTTTTATCTTTCGTGATCAGTGCAATTCCCAATTCTTTGAGCTGCTTCTCGCTCACAACGCTAGGCGCATGAGACATAAGATCCTTGCCTTCTCCCGTCTTCGCGAATGCAATCACTTCGCGAATGTTTGGCTGATTCTCCAGAAGCATGACGATGCGGTCGATACCTGGTGCAAACCCACCGTGAGGAGGTGTACCGAATTTAAAGGCTTCGAGTATATGTCCGAACTTTGCTTGCTTCTCTTCTTCGCTAAATCCAAGCAAATCGAATACCTGTGCTTGTTCGTCTGCCTTGTGAATGCGAATAGAGCCAGAAGATAGTTCAAAGCCGTTAAGTACAAGATCGTAGGCATTGGCGCGTATTGAGAACAAATCTTCACCCTTAAGGAACTTCTCGCGGTCTTCTGGCTTAACTGAACAGAATGGGTGGTGCGCAGCCTGCATTGAACCATCATCCATTTTCTCGAACATGGGAAAATCAATGATCCATGCGAAAGCCAATTCGTCCGGGTCTTCTTTGTTTTCACGAAGATCAGGCTTATCGCTGCCATACTTCTCCATTGATTCAGCGTACGTAAGTCGTGGGAATGGAATTGTACTAATGCGCTTCTCTGGATACAGAGATGATACAAGTTCAATAAACATTGCCTCGGTGTATGCGAGCACTTCCTCCTGTGTCACAAATGACATCTCGAAGTCGAGCTGGGTGAACTCTGGCTGACGGTCGCCACGCGTGTCTTCGTCACGCATACAGCGTGCAATCTGGAAATACTTTTCGAAGCCACCAACCATAAGGAGCTGCTTGAATTGCTGGGGAGACTGCGGAAGCACATAGAACTTCCCTGGTTCAAGGCGCGAGGGAATAATATATTCGCGAGAGCCTTCCGGAGTACCCTTCATCATCATCGGCGTTTCTATTTCAACAAAATCATTCTTGTGCATGTATTCGCGGAAGAACGTAATGATCTTATCGCGCATGCGAATGTTGCGCTGCATGCGGGGATTACGAAGGTCGAGGTAGCGATACTTGAGGCGCACACCTTCATCCACACTAAGCGTATCGCCAGAAATATCGAACGGCATCGGCTCGGATTCATTGAGTATTTCAATTCCCTTTATCTCAAGTTCAATATCGCCGTTTACTTTGTCTGCTTGTACATTGCGCTCGGGGCGAGCGTTTACGACGCCACTCACACTAACAACGTATTCGTTACGCACCATCTTTGCGATTTCCATAAGCGCTCCGTCACCCGGAAGCACAACTCCCTGCACGGTGCCTGTACGGTCGCGGAAATCAAAAAAGACCATCTTGCCTTGGTCGCGGCGGACCGATACCCAGCCGGAAATTGAGACTGTTTTACCTGTGTGACTGCTCAAATCCCCTATTAGAATGCGTTCGTTCATATAGGCATAAAATAACACGCCCGCCCTGAATCTCAGAGCGGACGTTTGTTGGTCACCTGGGGTACCAGAGCGGAAACGCGTCCGTATTGGACGAATCTGGCGGTGGTGTGTTCCGGGTAAACGGATCCCAGGATTCAAATACTGGTTGTGATGCCGGTTCAGGCGAAGGTCCTTGACCCTCGCGATCTTCCGCATCAGGCGAATGTTTGTCCATGATTACTCTCCCACGGGAACTGTGCTGCACTTACGCGGTGCAGTCTGATGTATATAACTACTCCTATACGGAGTTAGTTGCAAGCTTACGCAACGCCGACCGCTTTCCTCACTGTTGCAATCTTTGCATTTGCACGAGCACGAGCTTTTTCAGCACCAGCCGAGAGCGCGTCGATTATTGCTGTCGGGTTTGTAGCCAAAGCCTCGTATCGTTCACGCATTGGTGCAATGAACACATCTAGATCTTCTATCAACGCAAGCTTGAGCGCCTGGTACTTCCCTTCGTTCGCTGCGTAGAGTGGTTCGAGTTCAGCTTCGGTCTTGAGGAGACGATGAATTGCATAAACATTCTCGGGGCGCGCAGCACCGGAGTCTGTCACGATGCTCATGACGGCTTCGGTGATTTCATCGCGACTCGCAAAGAGTGGGATCGTGTTGCCATAGCTCTTACTCATTTTGCGGCCATCAGTGCCTGGCACGATGGCGACCTCAGGCATTATTTTTGGTTCTGGGAGGATAAAGGTGTCGCCAAAGATGCGATTGAATTTCTCCGCAGTATCACGAGCGTATTCAACATGCTGCTTCTGATCCTGCCCTACCGGCACGACGTTTGTGTCGTACAAGAGAATATCCGCGGCCATGAGCATTGGATAATTAAAGGTACCGACGCTGATCTCTGCGCTCTTAGCTTCTGCATCTTTGAAAGCATGTGCGCGCATTAGATATGGCATAGTCGTAATGGTATCGAATATCCATGCAAGCTCGGTATGCGCAGGTACATCTGACTGTTTAAAAATAGTAGAGCGTTCAGGGTCGAGACCTATGGCAAGAAATGTACGTACAAGCTCGTGCGTAAGTTCGCGCATCTGGTTCGCATTCTGTATGAAATTGAGAGCATGATAGTCGACCACCATGTAGTAGTTGTCGTAGAGGTCAGTATTCTGGAAATCAACCCACTGCTTGAGTGCACCAAAATAGTTACCAATATGCGCTGTGCCGGTCGGCTTTATGCCTGAGAGTGAAATAGGTTTTGAGGATTCCATAGGGGTACGATACCACACTGCGCCTCGTAAAAAGTATAAAAAGTGCCCCGGCCGTTATGGTCGGAGCACATGCAGCGAAGCTGCTTGATGCGGCTAGGCCGCTGCCCTTCTGGAGGCCACCTTTGTGACCGTAATGGTATATTCGTCACCATTACCCGCGATGACGACTCCCGTCTCGCCTTCCTTCAGACCGAGCAGCGCTTTGCCGACCGGAGTGTCAGGAGGAATATAGGTAACGGAATCGTCCGCGACATGTTTCGGTCTGTCGCGCAGCACGCAACGGCGCTCGCCATTTACCGGATGCAGAAAATGCACATTGTCTCCGACTGAGGCGGCGCGGTCATTTTTCTTTGGCACGTCATTCTCCCAAACGTTCAATGACCTCGCGTCGCGAGGTCAGAGATACTATACTCCAAAATCGGTTCTTTACAACATCTAGTATGAAGTAATCGTGAAGCACCTATTTTTGTTTAAAACTCTTTAAATACCTGTATTGAGAAGGGCTCGGGTCATGGGACCTGTGTAGCCAACAGGGCTGAGACCGTGTGCAATTTGAAGGGCACGGACTCCCGCTGCGGTAAGTGGTCCGAAGTATCCCGTGATTGGTCCTGTATAAACACCAGCACGAGTAATTGCTTGCTGAAGTGCCGTAACGTCTGCGCCAGACATGCGTACGGTAAGGGTTCGGGTGAAGTGATAGGTGGAAGCTCCTTTTACTATGCCAATCGTATTTATCATTGGTGTCGTTGAAGTTGTTGCAACCGTAAGAGCTGGTCGCGCAGGATTTGTGATCGTTATTGGTGTTATAGAAATACTTCGGCTTACGCTGCTCGAATAGCTTCCCCCACCACCACCTCCCCCACCTCCGCCACTATAGACTGGTGCGGGAGCGGGCGCTGAGACAGTCACGGTGCGAACTACCTGCACGGCGTGATTCCCGTGAGTATCAACTGCGTCGTATGTCACATGGTACGTACCCACTATCGCAGTATTGACTGAGTCACCGCCAATAGTGACGGTCGTGGTGGCGTCTTGGTCATCGAGTGCTGTCGCACCCTGTTCCGTATATGTCTGTCCAATTAGCAAAGCAATACTACTTGCACCAATAAGGGTAATGACGGGCGACGTAGTATCAGTGCTTGTGGCTGCGAGGAGCGCACCGTAGGCATTCAATCGTTTGCCACTCACCGTTTTTCCTGCGAGCGATGCAACTGAATCACCACCGTTCAATATGTCTGCCTTAACTTCGGATGCGGTCTGACTTGGATATTTTGATTCAACGAGTGCCACGACTCCTGCTACCTGCGGCGCTGCCATTGAAGTGCCGTCGGAATACGCATATGCCGAAGAGGTGGCGTCAGTGGTGTAGGTGCTGAGAATATTTACACCTGGCGCGCCGATATCTACGGTTGTAGAACCAAAGTTTGAAAATGAGGCGAGCGCGTCGTTCTGGTCAGTTGCAGCCACGCTTATGATACCCGGAAGGTCGTAGGCTGCGGGGAAGATCGGTGAGATATCACTATCTGCATGGCTGTTTCCTGCTGCAGCCACAAGAATGCCGCCTGCATCGGTGAAGTCCTTAATAGCATCGTATTCAGCGGTGGAGCTTGAAGTGCCGCCATAGCTTGCGTTTATTATTTTCGCTCCGTTCTGCTGAGCAAACTTGATTGATTTCACTTCGCTCGCAACATCGAACCCAAAACGTATCGCCATGATCTTTGCTTGCGGTGCTACTCCTACGATACCCAAGTGATTATTCCTTGTCGCAGCAATGGTACCGGCAACGTGTGTGCCATGACTAAATGAGCTTGATGCAGCTATCGGAGTAGGATTCAAATCGTTGTCGGCAAAGTCATAGCCATGAAGGCATGAGCCAAGAGCAGTGCCGGTTTCATCTTTGCAGGATGAGCCGTCCCACATGGAGCCAACGAGATCGGGATGGGTGTACAACACTCCGCTGTCGATAACGGCAACAATAGTGGAGGTGCCTTCAGAAATATCCCATGCCTGTGGACCTTTAATATCATCGCCTGCAGTACCTGTGATGCTTGTGGAGCCGACGGTAAGTGTTTGGCCTGTGTTCTCGAGTGCCCAGAGATTTGCGGTAAACGTATCATTGCTTGAACTTGCGAGCGCGAACGATGCACGAGAATAGTTTGGTTCTGCGTATTCAACGAGGGGGTTTTGTTCAATGCGATCGCTTGCGCTCTGCGCGCTTTCACCATTTGTGCCGAGCACGAGAATGTTTGCGTCGGGAATGGTGTTGGTTATAGAAAGATCTGCATCGGACGCGACGGTTTCTGCCGCTGTTTGTCCGACTATCTGATTGAGGTCGAGCGATGAATCCTTAAACTTCACGATGAGCTGCTCTGAGGGCCCGGTTGGAGGTAGCGGTAGTACGTCTGGAGTGGTCGTTGCTTCGGTGGAAGAAGCCGTTTCTGCAAAGGTTGTTTCGGGAGTCGAAGATGCTGTTGGCTCTTGAATTGATTCGTCAGTCGATGTGGCAATGTCTGGAGTTGTGCTCGCGTCCGCAGGTTGCTCTGGAAGTGCTTGCGTTGTAGATGCTGCGCTATCTGTCGCTGCAGACTGATCTACATCCTCCGCAAACGTAGGTACGGCAAAGCCGATAACGAGCATCAGGGCTAGGATTGAGGTAAGGAGTTTCTTCATACTGATTTCTCGATTATACAACATATAGAATAATTTGCAGTGTTTGGTATACTACGGATTCCACCAAGCGCAATGGAGATTTGCCATGTCGTGGACCAACCACTGGATGCTTCGTCGCGTCGCCCGTTGCGGGATCGGCGCACGAACAAAGCCCTAGGAGCAATTGTTCCTAGGGCTCTTTTCTTTTTGGTGCGCCGGGAAGGATTCGAACCTTCGTAGGCCGAAGCCGAGAGATTTACAGTCTCTTGCATTTGACCACTCTGCCACCGACGCAATACGGCGAGTATAGCAGGACGGGCGCTGATTTTCCAGGTTATCGCTTAACGAGGACCGCGATCTGCTTACCACGTTTAAGGAGCGCAAGATCTCCATCAAAGTGACTTTCATCAAGAACAGCATCAGCAGAATCTATGCTGTTTCCATTTACAGAGACACCATTACCCTCAATAAGGCGACGAGCGTCTGATTTTGAGCTAGAAAGACTTGTTTCAATAAGGGCGTCAACAATAGGGGTTGCTAGCGACACGTGTGCTGATGGCGCACCATGGACCAACATATTTCGTTCTTCACGAGATAGCGATCCAAGCTCACGTTCACCAAAAAGTACTTCTGAGACGGCGATGCTGCGAATCGCCGCATCTTTTCCATGCACGATCTCCGTTACCAATCGCGCTAGCGTCTTCTGCGCTTCGCGCTTTCCTGGCTGACGACGATGCAATTCACACATCATTTCAATCTCCATGACCGGCATGAAGGTATAGAACTTGAGGTATTTCTCGACGACTTCGTCGGGCTGGTTGAGCCAGAACTGGTAGAAGGCGTAGGGGGAGGTTTTGGTAGCATCAAGCCATACTGCATTCCCTTCTGACTTTCCGAACTTCTTGCCTGACGCGTCGGTTACGAGTGGTGCGGTAAGGGCGAACGCTTCCTTTCCAAGTTTGCGTCGAACGAGCTCAACGCCAGATAGAATATTCACCCACTGGTCGCTACCACCGATCTGCAGATTCACGCCGTGCTTCTGATTAAGGACAAGGTAGTCATAGCCTTGCAGGAGTGAGTATGCGAATTCGGTGTATGAAATGCTGTCGTCCGGATTGTCGAGTCTGCGCTTTATGATGTCGCGCTTAATGAGTTCGTTGATGGTGAAGTGCTTGCCAATGTCGCGAAGGAAGTCGACAAGCTTCACTTTGAGGAGCCAGTCAGCGTTATCAACGACGGTAATCTTTCGGCCCAGTATTTGTTGCATCTGTGCCTTGAGTGCTTTCTTATTACGTGCAACGGTGCGAGCGTCCGCAAGCGGACGCTCGCCTTTTTCCTTAGGGTCGCCAATCATTCCCGTGCCGCCACCAACGAGCAGGATAATTTTATGACCAGCGTCAGCAAGGCGTTTCATAAGAAGTACGATCACCAAGTTCCCTGCCTGCATGGAGTCAGCTGATGGATCCACGCCCAGGTATACGGTGCGTTTTTCGCCGAGGATTACAGCGAGATCCGCACTCGTGTGCTCAATAAGGCCGCGCGCGGTGAGGTCGTCTGCAAGATTCATGAAGAAACTATATCACGCTCCGCTGTACCAAGTGTGAACCGCTAAAAGCTTAATGAACGAGGAATAAGAGTCCTAGAAGTGGTGCAACAAACCACCAGAAGAAGTACTGATTTGGTTCGAAGAGATTGTTAATCGGTGCAGGCAGCGAATATATATTGTTCACGTGGAAAATATGATATGCAACGGCGAGCAAGAATGTTGCTGCAAGAAACGAGAGTACAAAACGAGGCAGGAATGAAAGTACGCCAAAGCCATTGCCAACAAGGCGCTGAATAAAACGGAATGGAATGAACGTTGCGATTCCATACAACACGATGCTGATAATCGCCTTTATGAGAGGATCGCCGCCCGCTTTAACAATATCGTTTGTGTACGGAAAGACGATGTAGAGTGCGTAACCAACATAAAAGGCGACGAGTAATGAAATGATGCCGCCCCGACCAGCCTTATATGAAAAGCCGATCATGATGAGGGTGATAATTACGAGCACAAGAAAGTTCCCCACCCAAAGCCACGCGCTCGCGACGCCGTTTGTCGCGATACTGCTTACGCTATTGGTGATTCCGTTGAGTGCGTCCATATAGGGATAGTATACCCCCGAGAAGGTTTAGAATCCTTCGTTCTTCAACTCCTCAATTGCCTTCTTTGCTTTGTTTGAAAGCTTCTTTGGCATCGTTACTGAAAGGCGAATGAGAAGGTCGCCGTTACCACGATCGGTTGCCACTCCCTTATTGCGAATGCGTAGAGTTTCCTCGGTCGCGCTCATAGGCGGTACTTTCACGTCGAGCGTTTTATCGTCAATGGTTGTTATGGAAATAGTTGTGCCAACGAGTGCGTCGGTGAGCTTGAGCGGCGACTGCATTATGAGATTCATACCGTCTTTCTTGAAGACCGGATGAGGCTTTACGTGCACTTTCACATAGAGGTCGCCTGAGACTCCCCCTTTCACTGCCTCACCAAGTCCTGGCATGCGGATCATCTCGCCGCCATCGATGCCTGCGGGAATATTCACCTTTATTTCTTCCTGCTTCTTGAGCACTCCTCGGCCTGCGCAGTTTTCACAGGGGGTCTTTGGAACCTTTCCGCTGCCATCGCAGGTCGGGCAGGTACGCACGCTTGAGAATGCACCGAGCATAGAGTTGCGGGTCTCATGTACGCGTCCGGCACCGTTACAGGTCTGACATGTTTCCATCTCGGTTCCCGGCTTTGCTCCGTCTCCCTTACAGACGTCACACTTACCTACTTTCGTGATGAGTACTTCGCGGTTACTACCGAGGATAGATTCTTTGAAGGAAACCTCAATGTCTATTGAAATATCGCGACCGCGCTGCGTGCGAGCTCCGCCTCGACCACCTCCAAAGATATCACCGAAGCCACCATTGAATAGGTCGCCGAAATCAAACTCAACACCTCCCTGCTGGAAGCCGCTGAAGTCGAAGCCTCCGAATGGATTGCCGCCTCCCTGTCCTTGGGCACCACCACCAAATGTCTGTCCGTAGTTGTCGTATTCTTTACGCTTCTTGTCGTCTGAGAGTGTGCTGTATGCTTCCGTGATTTCTTTGAACTTTGCTTCGTCTCCACCCTTGTCTGGGTGATGCTTTTGCGCGAGCTTACGGAACGCTTTCTTTACGTCGTCTTTCGTCGCTTTCTTATCTACGCCCAGGATTTCGTAGTAGTTCTTTGCCATGTTTCTTCCACTATACGCCTTTCGGTTTCGGCATGCAAAAGTGAAGAAATACTGAATAAAAAGTAAAAAACGGTCGGATGTTTCCGTACCGCTCTTGTTGCTATTTCTTTCCGGCGATCACATACGCCGCGCTCTGCAAGCCGAAGATGATTGCCAGCAGCGCCATTGTAATCGAGGGCTCGGGCCTCGCCTGCGTATACAGGATTCCAGCCAACGCTGCAAATACCCCGGCGAAAACCAACATTCCAGTTTCCCTTGACATAATTTATAATCCCAAATGTGCCTGACAAATACATTATATATCTATATTTACATATGTCAAGACCCACACGCGAAGCGTGCGGGTCTTGTTTACCAGTATCTTATTTTACTTACTTAGCACCTTCTTCACCCTCAGGCTTCTCGGTGAACTCAGCGTCGGTTGTGCCTGGAGCAGCTTCACCAGCGGGTGCGCCTTCTGCGCTTCCCTCACCTGCACCAGCCTGCTGGTCTTTCATCATCGCCTCTCCAACCTTAGAGAGTGACGTTGAAAGTGATTCACTTGCAGACTTAATTGCGTCGAGGTCGTCACCTTCGCGTGCTGTGCGAAGTGCCGCTACCTTTTCATTCACTTCAGTAACTACATCTGCAGGAGCTTTGTCGCCAGCATCCTTCACAGCTTTTTCGGCAGTATAGATCATCTGCTCAGCCATGTTCTTGGCTTCGATAATTTCTTTGCGCTTCGCGTCTTCGTCAGCATGCGCTTCAGCATCTGCTTTCATCTTGTCGATGTCTGCCTGCGAGAGTCCGGTAGAGCCGTTGATAGTGATCGACTGCACTTTGCCGGTCGTCTTCTCGGTTGCCTTCACGGTGAGAATGCCGTTCGTGTCGAGGTCAAAGGATACTTCAACCTGCGGAAGTCCGCGCGGTGCGGGTGGAATACCGTCGAGCATGAACTGTCCGAGCGACTTGTTGTCTGCGGCCATTGCACGCTCTCCTTGCACAACGTGAATCTCAACGCTCGTCTGATTGTCTGCGGCGGTTGAGAAGGTCTGACTGCGTGATGTTGGCACTGCCGTGTTGCGTTCGATGAGCTTCGTAGCGACACCTCCCATGGTCTCGATTGAGAGAGAAAGAGGAATAACGTCCACGAGAAGAATGTCCTTCACGTCACCTTGCAAGATACCTGCCTGGATAGCAGCACCGATAGCAACCACTTCGTCTGGGTTCACGCCCATGTGAAGTTCTTTTCCAAAGAGCGCTTTCACTTCTTCCTGAATCTTCGGCATGCGCGTCTGACCACCGACCATGATGATCTCGTTGATGTCTGAAGCCTTCATACCAGCAGCGTCGAGTGCACGCTTGGTGATGTCGACTGAGCGGGTTACGTATTCTTCTGCAAGTGACTCAAGCGTAGCGCGTGAGAGCTTGAGCAAGAGGTGCTGGGGTCCGTCAGCGGTAGAGGTAATGAATGGAATGTTGATTTCGGTCTCTGCTCCGCTCGAGAGCTCGTGCTTTGCCTTCTCTGCCGCCTCGTCGAGACGCTGAAGTGCGAGAGGGTCCTTGGTAACGTCGATGCCACTTTCCTTTTTGTATTCGTCTGCGATGTAGCGAACGATCTTCTGGTCGATGTCGCGGCCGCCCATGTGGCTGTCGCCGTCGGTTGCCTTCACTTCGATAACGTCGTCACCTACTTCGAGTACTGAGACGTCGAAGGTTCCGCCGCCGAAGTCATACACGACGATCTTTTCATCCTTCTTCTTATTAAATCCATACGCAAGCGCGGCGGCGGTCGGCTCGTTAATGATACGAAGCACCTTGAGGCCTGCGACTTCACCTGCTGCTTTTGTTGCATTGCGCTGTGCATCGTCGAAGTATGCAGGCACGGTAATAACCGCTTCTGTGATCTTCTCGCCGAGCTTTGCTTCTGCGTCGGTCTTGAGCTTTGTTAGGATCATTGCTGATACCTCTTCTGGACGATAGTCCTTGTCACCAAGGTGCACCTGTACGCCGCCGTCTGTTCCGGCTTTGATTTCATACGGCACAACCTCCTTGTCCTTCTTCACAACGTCATCATCGGCACGGTGACCCATGAAGCGCTTGATGCCGTAGATAGTGTTCTTTGGATTCGTGACCGCCTGGCGCTTTGCAAGCGTACCGACGAGGCGCTCGCCGTTCTTTGCGATTGCCACTACTGATGGCGTCGTGCGCGCACCCTCTGCGTTTTCAATAACGCGTGGCTCGCCACCCTCCATGATAGCCATGGCCGAGTTTGTGGTGCCCAAGTCAATGCCAAGTATCTTTGCCATATATAAAATTCAGTAATAGAAATTGCTAATGTGTTCGCCCATACACGCCCTTGTGTCTCTATTTTACTCTTCTATAAAATGTATTCAAGTGCCAGGGATAAGTGGTAAAGAAAAAAGCGGTTCAGTTGCTGTGCAACCGAACCGCCTGCATGAGGTGGGCCATTTTTTGATCGAACGACATTTTCTCAGCCCTCAAGACCTCTTGTTCTGCCGCTGCAATTGATTCACGGAAGCGACAGAATAGAGTGCGAACGGCGTCGCGCTGAGTCGGCCGTAGACCCTTGAGTTCTTCGTCGATCATTGCTTGTCGACCTTCTGCAAAGCAGATCTGGCTCCTTAGCCAAGATAGAAAGCGATGATCATAATCTTGCTGGGTGATAATGTCGAGGTCCGCGGGATTCTTCGTGTCCCTCAGGGCCAAGAGTATGTCGACATTATTTTCTGCGAAGAGCAGTATCCCGCCCCGCACAAATCCTGCAGGATCCATGCCCGCAGAAGCAAGATCGGCAAGCGCCACGGCACGCTCCACTGGATGACTGCATGGGGTAAGGCGCGGTTGAATCACCGTGCCATACTCATCACTCCATCCAGGAAACGTAACGGTAATCGACGAAGCAACGATAACATAATCCTCTGGCAGAAACGGAAACTCGCTCTTCTCCATAAAGCTACTCGCTTCGGCTGAGCTGTTGATTTCCATAACGCCACTAAAGCGTTTGCGGACAAGTACACCATTAATCATGCAAAGCTCAGATTTTTGATCGATATCGTGATGACCGCTTCCAACATCAACCAGCGCAAGCATGTAGTCAGATAGTCCCATCGCCTTGCCAATAAGATTGGCGAAGTGGCGAGTATTCGCGGTATGTTCGTTGACATGATAGAAAAGTCGATACGAAAGCAGCCTCTTCTCGAAGCGACTTGCAATGAGCGGCACAACCGAAGCGGTAACGCGCCTGCTCAATAACTCTAATTCGTGTGATTCCACGACAATTCTCCCTCTAATTTCGACTGAATTTCAAGAGCGACACCGTAAGGTGTCGCGAGCATTCGACGGTATTATACTACGAAATTATCTATTCGCCAAACTGAGCGACGCGCACACGAGCAGGACGAATCACTGAATCGCCGATGGCATAGCCAGGTTCCAGAACGGCAGTGATGGTGTCGTCTGCTGTGAGATCATCAGTCGGATCGGTACCGAGAGCTTCATGCTTATTTGGGTCGAACTCTTCGCCAATCGTGCCGATTGGCGTCATACCAAACCCTGCAAAGGCGCTCTCAAGCTGCTTTGCAATACCCGAAAACCCTTCCGGCAATTCTCCTGCTGCCTTTGCACGTTCGAGTGCGTCGTACGCAGGAATGAGTGCGCGAATAGCTTTGACCATGCCGCTCATCTGAGCTGCTTTTTTATCGTCCTCGAAACGCTTAAGCGCATTAACATAGTCAGCCTTTGCGCGCTGCCAGCCATCCAGGTATTCCTGCTTCTCGCGCTTCACGGCTTCGAGTTCCTTTTTAACCTTTGCGACTTTCGCACCCTCGCGTGATTCGCTGGCTTCAATATCATCCTCACTTCCACCCTCAGGCGTATAGCGATCTGATTCAATTACGACGTCTTCCTCTTCGTCATGCATATATCTAAAATATGCCCTACCAGACTTGATGCGTCAAAGCTAGAGAGTAGGAGACAGACATCTAAAGGAATAGGGCGGGCACTTTAAAAGTGCCCGCCCCGTATTCGCAATCGTTCGCCGCTTATTCCGCGACGTGAACGAGATCTGCGAGTTTAATCGTGTGCCCATGGTCTGCCAACCGCAGTTGTTCCCGATTCCAGTCCACCAAAAGCTCAACAGCCTTGGCGAGCGTGTCACGCGGGGTCTGGCGCCGATGAGTTGCGATTCTCTGCAGCTGTCTGCGCTCGTGCACCGGCATCGCATTGAGCCATCTGTTGTCATCTTCCATATACGCCTCCCAGATTGAACTAAAATATAGTATCACTATTCTACAAAATAGCAAGCCCTACAAGGTATCACTCTGTCAGACTACTCGGTCGTATCACCAAGAAATTCATCCTTGCCGGATTCTTCGTCGCGCCCAGCGTCTGCTTTGGTCTTGTGGACGATGCCGTCCTTGTGGTGCGGCGTGGCGTAGAGCGTGTAGAGCTTCATATCTTCGTCGCCTGTGTTTATGAAATTGTGTTTGGCGCCGGCAGGTACGACGATAGCAGAACCGTCGACAATAGCGTGCTCGACGTCGTCGAGCACTGCCTTCCCTTCACCTTGTTCAATACGTATGAATTGATCCTGTCCGTGGACCTCTTCTCCAATCTCACCGCCGACAGGCACGCTCATGAGCACGAGCTGCATGTACTGGGCGGTATATACAACCGTACGGAAATTAGTATTCTCGAGCGTGTCTGCTTCAATATCAGTTACGTATCCTTTCATAGATTCGGGAGGTTAGTGATTATCTGACAACGGGAAGTAGTCCCTTCCTCTTATTGTCTGCAATAGAATACGCGTCATAACCGTAAGCAAGCATGAAGAGGAGGTACCAGATGCCTTCAAGACCCATTCCAGGCACGGTAGAGGATACAAGTAAGGTGTTTGGAATATAGACTGGCTCTACAAAACCAAGCAATAGAGCAACTGCACTTCCTGCAAGGAGAAGGCCACCAAAGATCATGCGTTCGCGAATAATAAGATAGCCAGCTCCAGGGAGAACGGCGTTAATAATGCCCACGACGACAGGATGTATTTTCATAGATATAGCATAGCAAGAAACCCTCGTGAGAGGGTTTCTTGCGTGTATAGAACTGTACCCAAGCATTGAGGCCACTATTAGCTTTTAAGTATTTCTTATTGCTGAAGGAACAAGAAACTAGTATCAATTTGCCTGTTGTAGCAGGTAGGATCAAAAAATGAATTGGCGAATCCATCATGTGAAAAGGGACAGTACTGATGCGGACCATCTTTAATAATGACAATTTTTGCGGCAGTAGGTGAATATTTTATACGTGGTACATAATCGCAAGAAGGCCCTATTCCATCGGACTGAGAAGTATCTATTGGTGGTATTTTTGGACTGAAATCGAACACGCCTCGTTGAGTGGCGGGTGTCATTACAACTTCGCTACAATAATTACCGGACGCACTTTTTGTAGATGCAATCGCTATTGCTTCAGCTGCCTGGGTGCTACTCGCGTTTTCAACAGTAATTGAGATTGGTTCGTCATCGCTGAAATCATTAGGATACGGAGTCTTATTTAAGTAACGGGCCAGATACTCAGGCATTGTTTGCTTCAGACAGTGTGAATATATAGGGCTACCACTTTCCTTTTGGATAAGATCGTAGAAATAAGCAAAATCTACATAAACAATATTGCCCTTAGCTAAAGCCTGCAGAGGGACCTGACCAGCTTCCGTACTTGTGGCCGTCTGGAATTCATATGACTGCCGGTCATTATTGAATGTACAGCCAATCTCGTTTTTATAAGCGGTCTTAGGAAAGACAATCGAAAATCCTAACGCCGTATTTTTATAAGTAATAAATCCATTTGATTCCGTTGTGGTACTTACGTCAGTTCCAGTTTGAATATTTGATTCAGTTTGATGATATAACAAAAAATTCACTAATGATGGTATCCAATATTTCTGCGAAATTAAGAGACTCGCCCCAATAATAATTAGTACGAGCAGGAAGATATGTGTGAGTCTAACCCGGGCATGTGGTGCCTTAGATGGTTCAGTTGATGAGACAGAATCGATTGGTACTAGCGGAGAAAGGGCGACATCGGGCGGTTCGGATGAGATGTCCATTGTTTATATTAAAGCACAAGAGTCACGATTTTATTCGTGACTCTTGTGCTTTTGGGAACATGATTCAAACGGGAGCGATTAACGCTTGCTCCAGGCTGGACTCTTGCGAGCCTTGAGGAGACCTGGCTTCTTGCGCTCAACAGCACGTGGGTCGCGCTTGAGGAATCCTGCAGCCTTGAGAGGCGCGCGGAGGTTCGCGTCGGTAAGAGTAACTGCGCGAGCAACACCCATACGGATAGCTTCAGCCTGAGCTGTTACGCCACCACCAGAAACTTTAGCTTCGATAGTGAATGTTCCATCGATACCCTCGAGGTTGAGAGGATCAAGAGGAATTGCGCGACGGGTACTGGTCTTGAAGTACTCGTCACCAGTCATGCCGTTCACCTTCACGCTGGTTTCAGCGGCTGGTGTGAGCTTTACGCGCGCAGTAGCTGTCTTGCGACGGCCAACTGCTTGAGTGTAACGAATAGGGTCAGACATGGTGGTAGGTAATGGATTAAAACTTATGCAACGACAGTAAGGCGCTTCATGCGGTCCTTGCGGAGCTTGTTGCGCGGAATCATACCGTCAACAGCACGGCGCATGACTTCTTCAATGCCCTTCTTGTCGCGGAGCATAGTGAGAGAGGTTGTACGAAGACCGCCTGGGTAGCCAGTGTAGTGCGTGTAATCCTTTCCTGCGATGCGGCGCTCGGTCATAGCAAGCTTAGACACGTTCGTAATGGTAACTTCAACCGGGAGGACGAAGTTCTTTACGTACTGTGCTGACTTCTTTCCGAGAAGCGCGCTCGCAGCCTCACTTGCAACACGGCCGAGAGAACGACCTGATGCGTCAACGGTGTACGAGATTGTCTCGACTCCTTGGAGGGTGCGCTGTGCGCTTACTTTCTGTGCAATAGTTTTCATATCAGTGATTTACGGTGCCTTATACGAAGGCGATATACGCGTTATCGCGAGCGTTAACGGCATTTGGAGCGCGCTTCACGATGCGGGTGTATCCACCTGGGCGTGTAGCGTAGCGAGCAGCGATAGATCCAAAGATCTTCTTCACTATCTCGTCGTCGTTACCAAGGCGTGATGATACAAGGCGGCGATTAGCTACGTTGTCGAGACGAGCATGACTAACAAGCTTCTCGATGAATGGGCGGAGTTCCTTAGCTTTCGCTTCAGTTGTCGCAATACCCTCGTGGATGATAAGGGAACGTGCAAGAGACCGCATCAACGCTGTGCGCTGATTCTTTGGTCGCCCGAACGATCGTCCTTTGTGCTGATGTCGCATAACTTTTTTACTTTAACACAGTGAGCTTATTTCGTCCAAATACCCTGATTATTCGCCCTTTAGCTCGAGGCCAACGGCTGCGAGAGCTTCGCTGATTTCGCTTACAGCCTTGTCGCCAATGCCATCAAGCTCCTTAAGCGCTGAGCCAGTCTTCTTTACGAGACCTGCAACTGACTTAATGCCTGCGTCCTCAAGAGCCGTAACGATACGTGCGCCGAGATCGAGCTCTGAGAGCTTAGTCTTGCCAGCGTCCTTTCCTGCAGATGCAGAAGAAGTGTCAGCCTTAGACGAAGATGATTCAGTAGCCTCAACTCCCTCCTGGAAGCCAACAACAGACTTAAGCTGGTGGATCATAACTTCGATAGAGCGCTCGAGAGCTTCGCGAGGAGCGATAGTTCCGTTGGTCTCAATCAAGATACGAAGACGGTTGTAGTCAGTACGATCGCCAACACGCATGTTCTCTACTTCGTAATTTGCACGACGAATTGGAGTGAAGGTAGCATCAAGAGCGATAGTGCCGATGTCTACCTTTTCCTTGGTAAGAACTTCACGAGGTACGTAGCCGAGACCACGCTCGATAGTAGCTTCGAGTTCGAATGAGATCTTTCCTGAGATGTCAGCAACATGAGCCTCTGGGTTTGCAATCTCAACCTGTGATGGAAGACTGAAGTCTGCGGCAGTTACCTGCTTAGGACCTTTTACAGAAAGACGAACGGTCTGAGCGTCATCACCGTGAAGGGTGAAGTGAACGCGCTTAAGATTAAGGAGGATTTCCATAACAGACTCGCGGATACCTTCGATGGTAGCGAATTCGTGAGAAACATCCTCAATCTTTACAGACGTGATGCTTGCGCCAGGTAGTGACGAAAGAATAATACGGCGTAGTGAGTTGCCGAGTGTGTGACCGTACCCTGGGTACAGTGAATCGATTTCATAAATCCCCTGGTTTCCTTCTTCGGAAACAACGCGAGGCTTAGACGGTAGTGTGACTTGGTATTCCATAACTCAATCAGTAGTTAACCAAACGAATAATAATTAAAACGCGAACTACAGCGAACTAACGGCTGTAGAACGAGAGCACGACGCCGAGGTCTCCTGCAGGACTTGCAGACTCTGTCGACGGCATGGTCTCGATACCTCCCTCCATGTTCTTTCCATTCCATGAAAGCCATGACGGAATGGTTCGCTCAGCAAGGCGCTCACTTACATTCAAGAAAAGCGTGCTTGAGCGACTTCCTTCACGAATCCCGATCTTGTCGGTCATATTTACGTGACGTGAAGGAACGGTTGTCTTGCGACCATTCACGGTGATGTGTCCGTGAGAAACCATCTGGCGTGCTGCCTGGCGGGTTGGTGCAAGACCGATACGGTAGACAATGTTGTCGAGACGAAGCTCGAGTGAGCGGTGAAGTACGTCTGCAGGAGTGAGCTCGTCAGACGCGTGGGTCTTCATAGCCTCGCTTACGTACTTGCTGAACTGACGCTCCGTGAGGTTGTAGGTTACGCGAACCTTCTGCTTCTCAAGAAGCTGCTTGCCGTATTCGGTAGGTCCACGACCACGGCCGCGAGGCTTCATACCACGACGCTCAGTCGAAAGAGCAAACTTCTGAGTCTGGGTCTTGTCGAATACTGAAGCTCCGAGGCGACGAGCGATTTTAAACTTTGGTCCGATTTTCATAAATAAGTGATTGTATTCCAGCTAAAAACTATACGCGACGAGCCTTCTTTGGGCGTGGGCCGTTGTGAGGAACAGGAGTTGCGTCCTTAATAGCACGAATTGCGATGCCCTTGCTTGCAAATGCACGAAGAGCAGACTCGCGACCAGCACCAACACCGCGGATTATTACGCTCGCTTCCTTTAGACCAATGATAGTTGCCTTCTCGCCGAGAAGCTCACCAACCTTTGCAGCAGCGTATGGCGTTGACTTACGAGCGCCAGAGAAGCCAAGAGCACCAGAAGACGATGACATGATTGCATTACCCTTATCATCAGTAAGAACAGCCTTCGTGTTGTTGAACGTAGCCTGGATGTGAAGAATACCGCGGTCGATGCGCTTCTTTGCGATCTTCGAAAGAGAGCGCTCCTTGCGTCCCTGATCGAGGCCCTTACCTGACTTCTTGATGATTCGTTTCTTACCCATAGGAATTTAAATATAATGCAGAATTATGTCTTTTCGAGTGAACGGCGACCAGAACCCATGGTCTTACGAGTGTTTCCACGAACCGTACGAGAGTTGGTCTTTGTGCGCTGTGCACGAACTGGGAGACGGCGCTCATGACGAACACCGCGTGCTGAGCGAATATCCTTGAGGCGCTTGATGTTGCTTCCTTGTTCACGACGAAGTTCACCTTCAATGGTGTAGGCCTCAGCGAGTAAACGGATTGACTGCTCTTCTTCTGCAGTGAGGTCGCTTCCCTTGCGCGTTGGCTCGATCTTCGCCTCTTTGAGGATATCAAGGGCACGAGTAGGGCCAATACCAAAAATAATCGGTAGTGAATACGCGAGCTGCTTGTTATCTGGAAGGGTTACACCGGCGATACGCATGAACGGGATAGTTTAGGGTAAATAAATTTTATGTAAATTTCGAACTAGCCCTGGCGAGCCTTACGACGAGGATTGCGCTTGTTGATACGGTACAAGCGGCCGCGACGGCGGACGATAATATCTCCAGGCTGCTGGACTTTGATTGATGCGCGTACTTTCATAGGTTTAAGATAGTCTCCTCACGACACGAGCTCGGCCCCCATAGGGGTCGAGGACCAATTCTACCCGGTCTCCTACCAATACGCGAATGCGATGCAAACGCATCTT
>JAQBRJ010000015.1 GCA_028286545.1 Parcubacteria group bacterium
CTTTGACAGGGAATATAGCTGTAGTATCATACAAATACCAAGACCCCGCAGGGGTTTTTTAATTGGAAGACCGCTAATACCAAGCCATGAACTCATTCTTCACCTACCTCCGGAACGTTCGCGCAGAGCTCGACCACGTCGTATGGCCAAAGCCGCAGCAGGCGATGACTCACGTTGCTCTCATCGTGCTCATTTCCATCTTCACCGCACTTCTCGTGACGGGTTTGGATTATGTCTTCACTCACGCAGTCGGATATCTTATCAATCGTTAATCGTTCGCTGTAACTTTTGCTCATTATGGAACTACGCACCACACCAGATTTCGCAGAGAACCCAGAAAACAGCGAGCCTCGCTGGTACACCATCCACACCTACGCAGGATACGAGAACGCTGTTGAACGTAACCTCAAGCAGCGCATCGAAAGTCTCGGCATGGAGAACAAGATCTTCGAAGTCGTTGTGCCAACGGAAAAGAAGATTCGCGTAAAGGGTGGCAAGCGCATTACCGAAGAAGAGAAAATTTATCCAGGCTACATTCTCGTGCGCATGATCGTCGACGAAGACTCATGGTTCGTCGTGCGCAACACACCTCGTGTAACAGGTTTCGTTGGTGCAGGAGTTACTCCTGTTCCTATGGATGAACACGAAGTTGCAACACTCATGAAGCGCATGGACGCAGACGCTCCGAAGCATCGCATCGACCTCATGAAGGACGATCCAATCGTCATCATGGATGGTCCATTTAAGGACCTAGAAGGGAAGATCGGTGAGATCGATGAGGAGCGTGGCAAGGTCAAAGTCATGGTTGCGATGTTCGGTCGCGAAACACCGGTCGAGCTCGATTTTTTGCAAATCCGCAAGCTCTAAGGTACAGTCAGCTAACACATATATATGGCAAAAGTAGTAAAAAAGATTAAGCTCCAGATTCCAGGCGGAAAGGCGACCCCTGCGCCTCCTGTTGGTACCGTTCTCGGTCCAGCCGGCGTAAACATTGGCGACTTCGTTAACAAGTTCAACGAACAGACCAAGGACAAGCCAGGCGTTATTATCCCGGTTGAAATGACCGTGTATGACGACCGCACGTTCACCTTTATCCTTAAGGTGTCTCCAATGCCTCGTCTCATCCTCAAGGCTCTCGGCGTTGATAAGGGATCAGGCAAGGCTCCTTCAAAGAAGGTGGGCACGCTTACCCGCGCACAGGTCCGCGAAATCGCTGAGACCAAGATGCCCGACCTTACGGCAGGCTCAATCGAAGCAGCAGAGCGCATGGTAGAAGGTACTGCACGTTCGATGGGTGTTGAGGTTAAGTAAAGATACGTCCTAAAACGACAAAGCGGACTCCTAGGAGTCCGCTTTGTCGTTTTTGTCTTTAAAAAGAGGATAGAACACGTCGTCTTCGGGACGAATGCGAAGTGTGTCCGAACGGTCCTCGTCCGTGAATTCTACGAAGGGTGCGCTGCGGATGATGCATAGAGGCGTAGATTCGTCCGTCTCGCCCATGACAAATCCGGCAGAAATGGCGAGGGCATCGACGACGTTTATATACGTGTACTTAAAGGCTCTCCCAAAGAGATCAGAGATTCCCGTGCGATCATTCACCGGTGCAAAGCCCGCATGCCCGATAGAAAGCGCAATGACACCTTGCCTGAACGGGAGCGCGCTGGAATCCGTTATAACGATACCAAGACGTTTTATGTGATGTTTCGTGCGAAGATAATCTCGGATACGTGCAGCTGATTCTTGTGGATGTTCCGGTAGGAGCACAATAAAGCCTCCCGCATTACTTTCGTCGATCCCACCCGCAAAGGCGACCATGTCGTTCTTTATGGTGAGATCCCAAGCTCCTGGCGTCGAGGTGGGGATAATGGAGTCGCTCTCTTCTTTTATGAGTCGCTGTCGCCCTTCCTCGTCCGTGACCTGAACGCAGCGACCTTCGTGGATGGCCACTACTTTTGATGCGATTGCGACAATGTCTTCTTCCTGGAGCGCAGGTAGAGTAGTGTCGAGAACCTCGAAGAGATCATCTTTGGGTGGCTCGAACCTTCTTGTTTTGATAGGGATGAATTCCATTGAGGGGGTACGGTACTAGCATACCTTGTGTGAGAGGCTTCCGGAATGCACTTTTCTAGAAGTCGCGTAGAATCACCGGATGGAAATAACTCCGTTCCACATCGATACGCTGGTCCCACCCAAGGACGATCTGCTTTCAAAGATACGCGCTTCCGAACTTACACTCGAAGAGCATGACGTCATTGCACTCTCGACAAAGGTGGTGAGTATCGGTCAGGGTCGGTGCGTTCCTCGAGAGGGAACTGATCGTGATGCGTTGATTGCCAGCGAAGCCGACCAATACCTCGAACGAGACCAGACTCCTGGAGGATTCGTGATGCACACGATAACGAACGGCATGCTCATGGTGAATGCAGGCATTGATCCGTTCGCAGGATATTACGTGCTCTGGCCAGAGCATCCGAAGAAAACGGCAGAAGATCTCCTCGCTTGGTTCAAGAAGGAATATAAGAAAGAACATCTCTATCTCGTTCTCACAGATTCAAGGAGCGTCTTCCTGCGTCGCGGCGTCATCGGTATGGCCGTCGCATGGGCTGGATTCGAGCCGATCTATGATAACCGAGCCCAGAACGACCTACTGGGCTTCCCGGGAGGCGGCAGCCAGACGAACGTACCTGATTCACTTGCAGCGAGTGCCGTGTTTTGTATGGGTGAGGCGAACGAAGGTACTCCACTCGTACGCATGCGAAACGTTCCCTATGTACGAGAGTCGCAAACGGGACGGAAGAAGAAATTTAATACGTTCGAGTTCGGCATAGAAGAAGACATCTTTGCTCCGTTCCTGAAAAATCTGCCTTGGAAGAAGAGAGGGTAGAATCTAATTTCCTTCAGGAGCGAATGCGACATTCATTATGATTCTCGTTCAAGTGTTACGAATGAGTATAAGAGACCGTCGTGATCGTGCGCTTCGTCTAGAAGTATGTTTGTAAATTCATCTGCGTATTCTGGGAAGTATGCGTCGCCATCTTCGTTGCTGTCGACGATAGTGAGGTAGAGACGGTTGGTTAGAGGAAGTGCTTCTTTATATAATTCGCCACCACCAATTATAAAAATCTCATCTGCGCCTGACGCATTTTTTGCTGCAACAAGTGCATCGGTAAGTGAATGGACGACAACGCCGCCTTCGGCGGCGTACGTTTCATCACGCGTCACAACAACATTTGCACGTCCTGGAAGTGGTCGGAACTTCGCTGGTATCGATTCCCACGTCTTGCGCCCCATGATCACAGGATGCCCGCTCGTGAGTGATGTAAATCGAGCCATGTCTTCCGGCAATCGCCACAGAAGCTTATTGTCTCTGCCAATGGCTCGCGTCTCGCGGCTCAGTGCTGCAATCATCGATATACGCGTTCCTTCTGTCGTCATACACCGACTATAGCACCCCACACATACGGCAACTTGTCCGGCATATTGATGTGCGTCGTGAGTAGTATAGACTTAGGCAATCATGGCCATAAACGCAGGCATATTTGGAGACGGAACAAACCTCGATGATCGCTTCATTACCGATCACAAGAAGCTCGGAAATCTCGTGAAGCACTGGAAGGAGCTAGGGTTGAAAGTAGTGCTTACGTCCGGCACCTACGACCTTTTTCACGTTGGCCACGCAGAATATATTGAGCAAGCAAAAAAACAGGGAGACTTACTAATTGTTGGGGTTGATAGCGATGCAAAAGTCCGCGACCGCAAAGGACCGCATCGTCCGGTTGTGCCAGAGTTCGAGCGCATACAAATTCTTTCGCACCTTCGTCACGTTGATGCTATTACGCTGAAGCCTGCAAAGGAAAAACCAAACGCACTCATTAAACTCATTCGTCCTGATGTCCTCGTACTGTCTAAGAGCACGAAGCACAGGAAAGAAGACATCGAAGAAAAGAAGAAATACTGTGGTCGTATCGTCATGCTCCCTCCGCAAGCTGAAACATCAACAAGTGCAAAGGTTCGCCTACTTCACGTGAGCGGGGCAGGGAGGTTTGCTGAAGAACTTACCCCAAAGCTCTCAGCGATGATCGAAAGCAGGCTCCAAGAAAGTTCTCGTGAACTCGCACAAGCAATTGCTGCAGACATTCCAAAGCTCATTGAAGACACGCTCCGAAGTTTGGATGGAGGGAAATAGCGTATGAAGACGATTGTTGCGTACGTACCGGTATTGCACGAAGGGTATCGGCGTTTCTTTGAGACTCATAAGGATGCAGATAAGGTTTTCATATTTGGCTCAGAAATTACTGGAAAGTTTCCGCAACTCACAAAGGAGATACGCGAGCTCAATCCGGAATTAATGAAAGGAGCAATCGAGTCACTCGGTATATTTGAAAATGTAATGGTGCTCGATGAAAACACACTGGATGAATTGAATGATTCTACACACGAAATCTCACTTCCCGATGAAGACGTGTCACGGGAACTTGCAAAGGAATTCCTCCCTAACGCCAAGATTAGTTTCGACCCAATCTTTCTACGATGGGACAAGCACAATGCGTTGAAAGAAAAGCCTGTTGTTCCCAATGAGCAGATAACCACTGACGAACTCCATCGTCGCTTTATGGCCCTCGCAGAAAAAGACTCAGAAAAGAGCTCAGATATTTGGCGTCACGTAGGAGCTGCGATTGCGAAGGACGGGGAACTGATTTCCGTTACCCATAACACACACGTGCCGAGCGAGCATATGCCGTACGTGAATGGCGACCCTCGCAGTAATTTTCATAAAGGTGAATACCTGGAGCTCTCAACAGCAATCCATGCTGAAGCCGCACTCATTGCTGAAGCAGCACGGAAGGGAATCTCGCTCGAAGGTACCGACATGTACGTTACGGTTTTTCCATGCCCACCATGCGCGAAACTTATTGCATACGCAGGTATTAAAAATCTGTATTGCGGAGGAGGGTACGGTGTACTCGACGGCGAAGATATCTTGAAGAGTAGGGGAGTGAAGATACTGTTTGTGGAATAAATAAAGAAATGACCGACGCTTTCGCATCGGCCACGTAACAGAACGAAAGATCAGGGATCAGGCCAAGGCGACGCTCTCACCGCCCTGGTCATTGAACCGCACGCGAAAGCCGAGAAGCCGGCGATAGTTTTCCTCGCGAGCATCATCGTCCTTGGCGAGCGCAACGCGATACTCGACGTTGCCGGCCGGCCAGATAATGTTCCAGTGCAGATGTGGCACGGTGCCCGAATGGAATTGCGGATCACCGAACCGCATGACGAGCGCACCGCCGGCGATCTTGAAGTGATTGATTGCGTGCCGGAAGAGCGTCATGATTTCTTGCCCATCATAGGTGGTGAACTCCAACGGATCCGTAATGTGCTTCTTCGGCACGATGAGCAGCATGAGCTTGGTGCCCTTGGCCGGGAACTCATTGTGCCGTAGCACCCAGTGCATCGTGTCCATGATGTAGGTCTCTTCCTTCTCCTGCCCATCACAGAACGGGCAATAGGCGAAGGGCTTTGCGAGAGCCTGGTAGGTCGCGAGGAACTGTTCGAAGTTCCCACAACCCATCAAATACCGGATCTCTCTCGGCAAGGCCGAGAAGCCCGGGAATTCATCGGGAAGTGCTGCAAGCATCTTCCCCAGGTCTACAGTATCGATCAACTCTACCTCCTCTTTTTAAAACTTACGCACGGACTCACTCTACCTATATTTTATACAAAGTCAATTATCCTAACTTCACACGTACTGGCTGGTGACCTGGTGCGTCGACGTCGCCCATGATGAGTTGTCCGTGCAAGTGTTGAACACTGCTGCCGTTGTAGCGCGTCTCTCCGAAGCGCATAAAGAATGAGCCTCCAGGAATTTTATATTCAGCGATGGCCCAATCGAGCAGAGCAAATAAATCTGCAGCACCCTCAGGTACAATTTCAGAAGGTGTTCGAATATGGGCTGGTTTATACACCAGTATGAAATGGTACTTCGTCCCCGGATACGGACTCATGTTCTCCGTGAGGAACCAATAGTCTGTTTCCTTAATAATGGGCTTCGGATGATACTTCTTAAAATGCTCTGCACAGAACGGACACACTCCATCAGCGATTATCTGCTCCATGAGCGCCTTTTGTTCAGGCTCGCGTGCGTGGTTCAAATTTAATAAGTCACCATCACTCATACGTTCTAGATTGCGACAGGAATATCACGCATGCCTGGGTGTGGCTCGTAATCAGAAAGTTCGAAGTCGTCCGAACGATACGCAAAGATATCGTCTTTCTTATTGATCATCGTAACGGTCGGGAGCGCTTTCGGTTCGCGGGCAATCAATTCTTCGACCATAGGGATCTGGTCTACATATATATGAGCATCAGAGAAGCTGTGTACGAATTCATATGGCTCGGTACCCGTTGCATGCGCAATCATCATAAGAAGCGCCGTGTACTGAATCATGTTCGAAGGCACGCCCACCGGGAAGTCAGCAGAGCGCTGGAACATATGGAGCGTGAGCTTGTTGTCGATGATGCGTAGGTGAATCCATCCGTGGCAGGGTACTACTACAACTTTCTGTTGCTTACCGGTGCCGCGAATAATGTACTGCGGAATCCACGGAGAGATAAAGTGCGTGCGCAGATGCGGGAACTCAATCATCTGCTCAATAATATTTTTCACTTGGTTGTAGTTTCCACCTTCTGCAGTAGGGAAGTCATGAAAGGCCGCGCCGTAAGAACCAGGACCAAGGTCGCCTACAGCGAGGCCGCGCTTCGCAGCTTTCTCGGGCGTGCCCCACGGTGTCCAAAACTTGCAGCCGAATGACTCGAGTTCTTCGAGGGTGCGTGCACCATTTATAAATGCGCAGATTTCACCGATCGATCCTTTCCAAAATCCTTTCACGCTCCGCTCGGTAATCATCGGGAATCCGTTCTCGATCTTAAAGTGCATCGATGGGGGTGCAATGACTGTAAGTGCATCGACCCCCTGCTGACTTTTCACGCGAACACCGTTATCAAGAATGTATTTCAAATTGTCACGATATTGGGTGTCGGGGGTGCGTTCGGCGAAAGGTTTCATACGGCAATAGTAGCATCCGTACCCCACTAGGCGAGAGTGCTAGAATACGGCCATGGATATAGAAATCAGACGGTTCGATAAAGACCTCCCACTCCCTGAATATAAGACGGCAGGAGCTGCCGCTATGGATTTATGCGTCCGCGAAGACGGTGTTGTGCCCCCACACGGCATTACCGTATTTCCCTTGAATATAGCCATTAAGCCACCAGTAGGACACTTTGCGCTTATGGCCGCTCGCAGCTCACTTCGCAAACGCGGACTCATGCTCGCAAATGGTATTGGTGTGCTCGACGAAGACTACGCCGGCGATGAAGATGAATACCAAGCGGCTTTGTACAATTTCACCGATGAACCGGTAGAAATTAAAAGGGGAGAGCGCGTGGTGCAAATCATTCTCTTGCCATTCGATAGAGTGAATTGGAAAGAAGTCGACACACTCGGCACGCCGAGTCGCGGTGCGTTCGGAACGACCGGTCTGTAAAACGATATGGCTTTCATCGCGATAGAAGGGATAGATGGTGTCGGGAAAGCAACACAGACCAAGCTGCTTGCTGAGGCGCTACGTCGCGATGGCAAGGTATGTCATACGTATGACTTTCCTGACTACACTAACAATACCTACGGCAAACTGATCGGCGAATGTTTAGCAGGGAAGCGCGGAGATTTTGTACACATGGACCCGCGTGTCGCCGCAACGCTCTATATGGTCGATCGCTTTGAATCTTCTCCCCGTATTCGCGAAGCGCTTGCACGTAGTGAGGTAGTTATTAGCGATCGATATTCTGCATCCAATAAGATTCACCAAGGAGGAAAGATTAAGGATGAGGATGAGCGAGTTGAACTGGTGGAGTGGTTTGATCACGCTGAGCACGAAATTCTCGGAAACCCACGACCTGACCTGATCATTTATCTAGATGCGCCAGTGAGCGTGAGTCTTGGTCTTCTCGCCCAGAAGCGCGCAGCGAAGAATGGAAACGTCATCGACGGAGAATCAGATCAAGTTGAGAAAGACCGTGAATATCTCGATAATAGTCACGAAATGGCGACATGGTTGGCGGCACGCAATTCCCACTGGCATGGTATTGATTGCATCGACGGAGCAGGGAATATGCGTTCTCGCGAGGATATCCACGCTGATGTTATGCAGGTCGTGTTAAGCCTCCTTTTGATATAGGATTAGGGTATGGAGAAGTACGCACACATTGAAAAAGAAGACCCAGAAGTATTTGGCGCAATCGTCGGCGAAGAGAAGCGACAGGCCGAAGGGCTGGAACTTATTCCTTCGGAGAACTACGTTTCGAGTGCGGTGCGCGAAGCAATGGCCAGCGGACTCACGAATAAATATTCGGAAGGCTATCCAGGCAAACGTTACTATGGCGGACAGGAGTTTACAGACTCAGTAGAAAACATTGCTCGTGATCGTGCCAAAGAGCTTTTTCATGCGTATGCCGCAAACGTACAGCCACTCGGTGGCGCGAATGCAAACATAGCAGCCTACATGGCACTCTGCGCTCCGGGTGACACCATCCTTGGTATGGATCTGTCGCACGGCGGTCACCTCACGCACGGTCACCCGGTAACCTACATTTCAAAAGTATTTAACTTTGTGCGTTACTCAATGAAAGATGTAGAGACCGGCGAAATTGACTACGACGCACTCCTGGAAACAGCAAAGAAGGAACGGCCGAAGATTATCCTCGCTGGTTTCTCCGCGTATCCACGAACACTCGACTGGAAGCGTCTCTCAGATATTGCACGCGAAGTCGACGCATACTCCGTGGCAGACGTTGCGCACATCGCAGGACTCATTGCTGGAGGTGCAGCAACAAGCCCCTTTGATTACGGCTTCGACGTCATGACAACCACGACCCACAAAACTCTTCGTGGCCCACGTGGCGGCATGATCCTAACCAATGGTGGGGGAGACGCCGAACGCGCAGCAGATATCGCAAAGAAGGTGGACAAGGCAGTGTTCCCCGGGCTCCAGGGTGGCCCACACATGCACCAGATTGCCGCAAAGGCCATTTCCTTCAAGGAGGCACTTCAGCCATCGTTCAAGACGTACGCAAAGAACATTGTTGAAAACGCTGCGGCAATGGCAGAGGTGTTTAAGGCGAGCGGAGCTCGCCTCCTTACCGGTGGCACCGACAACCACCTCATCCTCGCAGATGTATGGTCGTCATTCGGTATCTCTGGCGCTGAAGCAGAAACCCTTCTCGACAACGCGGGCATGACGCTCAATAAGAACAGCATCGCAAATGATACACGCGGCCCGATGGATCCATCAGGTATTCGTTTTGGTACTCCTGCAATGACGACTCGCGGCTTTGGTACGGAAGCAAGCAAAGAAGTCGCCAGTCTTATGTTGAATGTTTTGAAGAATCGCGACGAGGCAAGTGTTGCCGCTGCTCGCGCACGTGTGCACGAACTCGCTGCTGCGCATCCAATCCCTGAATCGTTCGTTTAATCTCTTCGTTGTGCCAAGACCTCACGACGACGCCATAGAACAGATGCAAGAACGCATCACCAATGTACTCGTTGTACTGAACAAATATCGTGCGCAGAATTTAGAAGATGCGCGTATTGAATCGATCATGACGCAGCTCGAACGCGTGCAGGAAAAGATGGAAGAGAAAGAGCACTTCACCCATCGCGAAATTCAAGACCTTGATTTCTCACTTACGGAAGGTAGCCCAATCGAGAGCAATGAAAGCCTCGGCCGCGAACTCTACAGCATTCGCAATTTCATAGATAACTTGCCGTGACGGCGATAAGAAGTCGGATTGGCATCTTTGATAGAAAATAACCCCAATATCTAGGACATTGGGGTTTTCTAAGACTTCGCCGAGCGAGTAAGGTTCAGGCGGGCTATCACTGGCCTGCGGAGCGGGCTGACGCCGAACTTCTCCTTGAAATAGGCAAGTGTGTCGCGAGCTTGTTGTTCGCGTCGGGCGGCGTATTCGGGCGTCATCATCAGCACGATGATTCTCCTTTCAGAGTCACGGTAGCATATATCTGCATAATGCATAGTTCTGAGAATAAATATGGAAATGAACAGAGCTCGCGAATCTGGTATAGTCGCCGTATGGAAGACCGGATTAAGGAAATAGTCCAAAAGGAACTTACGAAGCTCGGTGCAGGCGACGTGAGCTTTGCTGTTGAATGGCCTGCCGATCTGGCACACGGCGATTACGCCGTGAATGCTGCGATGGCGGCGAGCAAGGTGTTGGGGAAGAGCCCCCGCGATATCGCTGAAGCACTCGTGCCTGCCCTCGTGGAGGGTCTGGGCGAGGACGCTGCGAGCGTTCTGATTGCAGGGCCTGGGTTTATAAACATCACGCTCTCGGAGCGCGCCGTTTCGGCGCGCCTCGCCGAAGCAGGCGAAGAATCGTGGGGTCGCAACGAGGACGAAAACGGTACTCGAATAATGGTTGAGTACGGCAACCCAAATCCGTTTAAAGAAATGCACATAGGGCACGCAACCGGTGCCGTGATTGGAGAGGCATCCGCGCGCCTCATTGAATACTCTGGAGCGACGGTATTGCGTGATACGTTTGGTGGCGACGTTGGCCCACAAGTTGCAAAAGCATTGTGGGTCTTTCAGAAAGACGGAGTAACAGACATTGCCTCTGCACAGGAGATAGGGAAGGCATACACGCAAGGTGCTACCGCATACGAAGAAAGCGAAGAAGCAAAAGCTGAAATCGATGCTTTGAACACGCGCATATACGATATCGTTGGGCGACAAGAAGACCAGGAAGGATTTTCTGAAGAAGACCGTGCGCTTCTCCGCCTTTGGCAGAAAGGTCGCGAAGTTTCGATGGAAGAATTTAATCAGTTGTTCGAATTGCTCGGTACGAAATACGACTACACATTTTTTGATAGCGACACGACGAAGCCCGGAATGGACGCAGTGCTAGACGCGGTGGCAAAGGGAGTACTCGAAGAAAGTGAAGGAGCGATAATCTATCGTGGTGAAAAGAAAGGTCTCCACACTCTCGTCTTCGTCACGAGTCGTGGCACACCAACATACGAGACTAAGGACATCGGACTCGCATTCCTTAAGGAAATGCGCGCTGCAACTGATCGTGTCCTTATTCTTACCGCAGTAGAGCAGGTAGGACACTTTAAAGTATTTCTTGCAGCGCTCGAAGATATCGCGCCGATGCTCGCAAAGAAAACAGAGCACGCAGCTCATGGGCTCCTCCAGCTTACGACGGGCAAGATGTCGTCGCGTAAAGGAAACGTCATTACTGCGCGCGAACTCATTACCGAGCTTGTGACAGCTGCGACCGAACGTAACTCCGATCCAGTCGTTGCACTCCAAGTCGCCATCGGAGCACTCAAGTACATGATTCTACGTAGCGCACCCGGCTCTAATATTATTTTTGATCCAGAAAAGTCACTCTCACTCGATGGTGATTCAGGACCGTACCTGCAGTACGCACTCGTGCGCGCACGTTCGATTGTCGAAAAGGCAGGAAAGGGAAGTGCTGCAAAGAATGACACAAGCAGTGAGCGACCAGAAACACCCTATGTATTGTCGCGCCTCATCACCCGTTTTCCAGAAATCATTCGTAAAGCACAAACGCTTCGCGCTCCACACGTCGTTGCGCAGTACCTTACACAGCTCGCAAGCGAGTGGAACTCTTTTTATGCAAACGAACGCATCATTGGTGAAGCCGACGAAGCGTACAAACTCGGCATCGCGAACGCTTTTATAAAAACAATGGAGAACGGTCTCTGGGTGCTTGGTATTCCTGCGCCAGAGAAGATGTAGATAACTCGCTTGCGCACGCACGCATGGCGCGGTATGGTGGCTCTCTGGCTGTCTATGGGGGACAGTTAGGATTACGTTCAGGAGAGAAAGAAGATGCAAGCATCGGTTTCTGAAGATTCCGCAGATGGTCAACGTCAGCGGTTGGCTCTGGCTCTGAGCAGGTTCAACCTGCAACAGGACAACCCGAAACACGTGCAGACGTTTTTCAGCGCCTGCGGGGTCATAGCCCAGCGCCATGGCCACCCTGTCCCGCCTGCGGACTTTTACTATTCTCACGAATATTTCAGTTCTTCTCCCGAACAGCCCATCGAATTTCCGCCGCACATTCAGGCAGGGATCGCTGAAGCGATTGCGCAGCCTGCCTGCACCCATTACCGTCCATACGGATTGCGTGCCGCCTAAGGCATGCCCACAACCGAACGCCCAGTGCGTCCGGTTGTTTTCCTTTTATGCCCAGAAACGCTAGGATGTATATATTATGAGCGAAAAGGACAAGACTCCGCAGGTGCTAAAGAAATCCGACGCCTCGGCGCGTGAGGAGGTCATACTCGAGTTTTGGAAGGAGCACGATATCTTCCAAAAGAGCCTTCAAAAGGAAGCGCCCAACGGCGAGTTTGTCTTTTATGATGGTCCGCCATTTGCGACAGGTCTTCCGCACTCTGGCTCTCTCCTTTCCTCAGTTTCTAAAGATGTATTTCCGCGCTACAAGACAATGCGTGGCTTTAACGTGCGTCGTCGTTGGGGATGGGACACCCACGGGCTTCCTATTGAATCGCTCGTTGAGAAAAAACTTGGTCTCAAGAATAAGAAAGAGATACTCGAAGTTGGTATTGAAACATTTAATGAAACGGCACGCTCAATGGTGCTTGAATATGTAAATGACTGGAAGAAGTACGTCGAACGCGTCGGTCGCTTTGTCGATTTTGATAATTCATACAAGACGCTCGACCCATCGTTTATGGAATCGGTATGGTGGGCACTCGCCGAGATAAACAAGAAGGGGAACTTGTACGAAGGTCGCAAAGTGCTCATGTATTGTCCGCACTGTGAGACTCCGCTCGCAAAGGCCGAGATCGCGATGGATAACACCTATAAAGATGTTACCGACGAAACCGCGACTGTTAAATTTAAACTTGTAGACCCAACAAAGTATGGATTGCCTGAGAATACCTACCTTCTCGCATGGACGACGACACCGTGGACGCTTCCCGGGAACGTCGCACTCGCCGTAGGGAAGGAGATTGCATATGGTCTGTACGAAAAAGATGGACAGAATGTAGTTGTTGCAAAAGATCTTGCTGAGAAAAATGGTCTCACTGATTTGAAACAAGAACTTTCTGGCGCTGACTTACTCGAAGCGCAATACGAACCTCTCTACGAACTCCCGAGAGTCGCAGCGCACACCGGCAAGAAGTGGCTCGTGCTACCTGCTGATTTCGTAAACACCGAAGACGGTACGGGTATCGTACACACCGCTGTCATTTATGGTGAAGATGACTATCAACTTGGTCTTGCGGAAGGGTTGCCAATGGTGCCGATCCTAAATCCAAATGCGACGTACAACAACGATGCACCAGAGTTTATTCGCGGTCAGTATATTCGCAAAGCGGAGGCGCTCATAAAGAACGATCTCGAAGAACGCGGACTTCTTTTTGCAAAAGCACCCTATACCCACTCGTACCCGCATTGTTATCGTTGTGGCACAGCACTTATCTTCAACGCGGTCTCGTCGTGGTTCATCAACATTCAGGCAATCAAGGAACGCATGCTCGAAGAGAATCAAAAGATCACCTGGACTCCTGAGTACCTCAAAGAGGGAAGGTTCCGTCACAATCTTGAGACAGCACCAGATTGGACTATTTCTCGTAATCGCTTCTGGGCGACGCCCCTTCCTATTTGGAAAGATGCTCTCGGAAACGTAACCGTTATCGGTTCTATAGAAGAGCTCAAAGCTCATACAAAAACCAATGGCAATACGTATTATGTGATGCGTCATGGTCAGGCACACTCAAACGTTGAAGAACGTGGAAACTCCGATCCAAAGAAGGAGAATCCTCTTACAGACCTTGGTCGCAGCCAGGTGAACGAGACGGCAGAGGGTCTTAAGACTGCAGGTATCGAATATATCTATGTATCGCCCATGCCTCGTGCACAAGAAACGGCACATATTGTCGCGAAGACTCTCGGACTCTCTGAAGATCGCATCGTCACTGAGCCGCGGTTGATCGAAAATGATTTTGGTCAGATGGATGGAATACTCATTAGTGAGTATGAGACGCGCTACGCACGACGTGCAGACAAAATGACGCAGTCGCCTGAAGGCGCCGAAGCGTGGCATGACATAAAGACTCGCATGGCAGACGCTCTCTACGACATCGAGAGCAAGCACACTGCGAATACTATTCTTATCGTTTCTCACGAAGGACCAATTCAAATGCTCGAAGCAGGAGCTCGTGGATACGATGATAAGACTTCTGGCGAAGCGATTGAAGATTGGCGTTTCTGTCTCGAAACGGGACATGCGCGAAAGCTTGAGTTCGTGCCGCTTCCGCACAATAAGCACTTTGAACTCGATCTGCACTTGCCATATATCGATCGCGTACAGCTTCAGAATGAGAAGGACGAACCGCTCACGCGTATTCCTGAAGTCGTCGACTGCTGGGTCGAGTCTGGCTCAATGCCCTTTGCGGAATACCACTACCCGATGGAAGGTCGTGAAGAATTCGAAAAGCGTTCCCATGCAGATTTCATCTCAGAATATATCGGCCAGACACGCGCCTGGTTCTACTACCTGCACGCGATAAGTTTGTCATTGTTTGATACTGCAGCGTTTAAGAATGTCGTAACGACGGGAACGGTGCTTGCTGGTGATGGTGCAAAGCTCTCGAAGAGCAAGATGAACTATACCGATCCGTATCATCTCTTTGATAACTATGGTGCCGATGCCTTCCGTTACTACCTGATGTCGTCAGTGGTGATGCAGGCCGAAGACCTTACGTTCCGCGATGATGATGTAAAGGAATCGCACAATCGTGTGGTCGCGATGCTTCGCAACGTGATGAGTTTCTATGATATGTATGCGGGTGAGGTGACAGAAAGCACTTCAACAACTGAGCACGTACTTGATCGTTGGATACGGGTTCGTCTTGCCGACTTGATACGAAATGCGACAGAGTCGCTTGAGCGCTATGACGTCATCCGTGCAACACGCCCACTCCGTGATTTTATTGACGACCTTTCAACGTGGTATCTTCGTCGTTCACGCGAACGCATGAAGGGTGAGGATACGGCAGACAAGGCTGCTGCTCTCCAGACCCTCAGCTTCGTGCTTAAGGAACTTTCTCTTGTAATAGCGCCTGTCATGCCATTTATCGCCGAAGAGATATATCAGAAGCTCCGTACTGAATCTGATCCTGAGTCAGTACACTTGGCTTCGTGGCCAGAAGCAATGGATGCAGCCGACGCAGAGCTTCTTGAGAATATGGCACGCGTTCGCGCGCTGGCATCTGAAGCGCTCATGCTTCGTCAGAAGGCAGACATGAAAGTTCGACAACCTCTCGCGAGTCTTTCTATTCCTGAAGCATTGCCTGCAGATCTTTCGAATATTCTTGCCGAAGAAGTGAATGTGAAAAAAATAATCCCTGGTTCTGCAGAGCTTGTGCTCGATACGGTACTTACGCCTGAGCTAATCGCTGAGGGGGATGAGCGTACGTTTGCACGTGCCGTGGCCGAAGCGCGCAAGACCGAAGGTCTTGCGCCTCAGGATAAAGTTGAAGCGAAGCGAAGCGATGACGGTATCTACACCGCTGAACTCTCAACGGGCTCGGTGAAATTCTCACTCGTACGCAATGCGACATAAATACTCAGCGCGTGCGCTCGTGCTTAGCCGCACGTTGATAGGGGAGGCGAGTGTGTCGGTGTCGATGCTCACGGAAGACTTCGGCATCATACGGGCGCGCTCCCAAGGAGCGCGCAAGCCGGGCGCCAAAATGGCGCCCGCACTTCAAACTCTCTCGCTCGCCGACGTCACGCTCATCCGCGGCAAAGACGGCTGGCGTACCGCCGGTGCAATCCTCGAAGAGAACTGGGCGCGACAACTCCCGCCAAAGGCACGCGCACGTGCCGTGCGCGTGACAGAACTTGCCCAACGCCTCGTTCAAGGAGAGCGCGCAGACCCTGAACTCTTTTCTATACTCTTAGCCTTCGTTCGTGTACTCGGCACGCTCGAAGAACCCGAACAAGAAGCCGCAGAAATGATCGCCGCAGTACGCGTTCTTCACGTACTTGGTCTCGATGCGGGCGATACCTTTGGTGCGTCTGACGAATACGCCCGAGAACAACTCGCCGCAGCTACCGAAGGCAAGACCGCGCTCATCACCCGTATCAACCACGGCATCGCGAGTTCGGGTCTCTATTAAAGAAATTGGTTCCGTAACATCTAGTAACCGAACCACTACCTTAGTGGTTATAGTCCGTGGAACAAAGCTCTTTTCTAAGATAAGAGCTACGCAGATTCCTTGAGGAGATAGTTATGACCATAGACCGCACACGTAAGCTTTTTGGCACTGACGGCATGAGAGGAAAGGCAAACGTTGTACTTACTCCCGATATCGCACTACGTCTTGGCCAAGTCGCTGGTGCAAAATTCAAGACAAATAAAGAACGTCATACAGTTTTGATCGGAAAGGATACTCGTCGATCAAGCTATATGATCGAAAGCGCTCTTGTTGCTGGATTCACTTCAGCAGGCATGGATGTCGAATTGACCGGACCTATTCCAACTCCGGCAGTTGCAATGCTTACCTCAAGCATGCGTGCTGATCTCGGAGTCATGATCTCTGCGTCGCATAATCCATTCGAGGATAACGGCATTAAGCTGTTTAATGCGCTTGGCAATAAACTCACTGACCAAGAAGAAATCGAGATTGAGTCTTTGATGGGAATGAAAATAGCCAATCTCCCAACTGGCGCTGGTCTGGGTAAAGTGAAACGTATTGAGGGAAGTCAGGAGCGATATGTCGAACTAGTCAAACAAACATTTCCAAAAGGATATTCACTCGACGGACTGCGTATTGTAGTGGATTGCGCACATGGCGCCGCCTACGAAGTTGCACCGAAAGTCCTTAGTGAGCTCGGTGCTGAAGTCATCGCAATCGGTGTAAGTCCTAATGGATTGAATATCAATGATAAATGCGGCTCTACTGAACCTGCATCAATTATCCAAAAGGTAAGGGAAGTTCGAGCTGATATTGGTATTGCTCTCGATGGAGATGCCGATCGAGTGCTTATCGTTGATGAGACAGGAACGATGATAGATGGAGATCATCTCCTTGCTGCAATCGCGACCTCATGGGGCAAGGAACGTCTTGGCGGGTCAAAACTGGTAGGTACAGTGCTGTCGAATCTTGCCTTTGAACAGTACCTTGCGCGAATCGGTATAGAACTTATTCGTGCAAAAGTAGGCGATCGATATGTGCTCGAAGAAATGCGTACAGCGAGTTGCAAGCTTGGTGGAGAGGAGTCTGGTCACATCATACTGTCTGATTACGTAACCACGGGTGATGGACTCATCGCGGCCCTTCAACTGCTTGCGATTGCTAGGGAAAGAAAAGAAACCATTTCGCGAGTTACACATCTCTATGAATCCTTTCCTCAAGCAAAACGCAATATCGTTGCTGATCGTTCACGACTGACTGAAGTGAAAATAATAGAAGCTATTTCAGAAGCTGAAAAGCATCTCGGAACTGACGGCAGGTTGGTAGTACGTCCTTCTGGCACAGAGTCGGTCATACGTCTTATGGCTGAAGGGAGGGATAGACTTCAAATTGATCAAGTTATAGAAAAACTCGTTCAAGCATTCTAATACGCTGGTCACTTCCTATGGGGTGACCAGTTTTTCTTTATTGCAGTTCCAATAGCGTGCATGAGTGCGCGCCAACGTTAGAAACAAAGAAAGACCGTCCGAAAGGGCGGTCTTTCTGGTTCAAACGGATGAGTTGACTATATCTACTTTGTATGGTATTTATATATTTGGCCATTTGGTCCTTAACAATGGAGGTTAGCATGCGACGAATATGTTAGGGCTGTAGCCCCATAACGCACCAGAAGAGATTTGATTCTCCTCAATAATTGGTGCGTCAGCGCACCAATTATTCCCAATCGGAGCGACCGGTCTTTCGAAGGCCGCCGCGGAGGAGAATTGCTATGAACACGAATCGCAAGAACGAATCGCCTGTTGGTCTGCCTCGGGAAATTGAGGTCACGATTCAACAGGGCAGGCACCCGAAGACGGGTCTGTCGCAGTGGACGGGAAGCTATCAGCTGGAAGCGCCTTACAGCGCCGACAGCGTCAAAACTTCCAATCCCTTTGCCGCAGCACTGGGTCACCTTATCGATCCGGAACCGATCACCGTCAAGGTGGTCGTCAACGAGAAAGAGTGGAGTGGCCCGCTTGCAGAAGGCGAGATCTGGATGGTTCAGCCGAACAATTACCTGCCGGATTCCAAGATCATGTTCGCTGACGCGCTCTATCGGGCAAAAAACTCGCCCGTTGTGCGCGACTCATCGTGGATGCATCCCATGGTACTCGACATGTTCGAGCGCATGGCATGGGATATCCGCAGCGTCAGCTGTGGAGGACTGATCAAACTCGGCGCCTGGCGCTGGGAAGATCGGCACGTGTTCGAGAGCGGGCGATCGGTAAAGCCGCATCGTTCATTCAAAGAAACGCGTGAGGGTGGTCTTAAGGCTATTCGTTCCGAAGCCGGCTGGCTCCATCTCACGATCGAGTTCGGCAAAGAAGCGCCGACCGAAGAAGATTACTACCATTACGAGTATTGGACGGAAGAGTTCGTTATTCCGCTTCATGAGTGTAAGCCCAACTGGACCTACCTGCATGATTTCTCGGGTCCTTACGAGGTCGGTCATACCATCTACGTCGACAGTGGGGAAGCCTTCAGCCTCCCGCTCCTTCTCAAGGGAACGGACCGAGGGCTGGCGGGGCCATTCGATCAGAGTATGATCGGACGGCAGTTGGCCCGCGTACCTGGGTCTATCGACTATGACGCGCTCATTACGCGCGTTCTTCCCGGATGCATCTTGAAGCTCTCCGACCGTGGAGTTGCCGAACAGGTGCGAGCGTCGAGGTGGGACTTTATTGGCGTTGTGTCCTCGGTTGCGCGCCGTGCAAACGGCGCGTGGGAAGTGATGTTCGAACAGAACACACTATGGTTCAAGTCCGGGCATGCCTGGCGTAAGCTTGGCATGCCGCATCAGAAGCGGTCATACCGAGGGGACGCGTGGACTCTGCCGAAAGAGCAGGTGCCATTCCTCGGATTTCGCTCGCTCTTGTTTCAGTCCCTTGAGTTGCCCGAGCAAACAGGCTTGGTTCCTCAGTATCAGCTCGTCCGAGACTCCGACGGCGACATCGTTGGGTTTGAGGGTGAGATGGAGCTGCGGGGTCGTCTGTGCAGCGAGCATCTACTTTCTGACGGAACCCATCCGTCCAGGAAGCGGGCTGGATCGACCTACTGCTACATCTACGATCCGTCGTCTTATGATTTCTATCCGAGCCAGTTTGATTTGCCGGAAGAACTCTGGAGGCGATTTGGACTATGACTAACCTTCTGGGGTGCCTTTCGGCACCCCACCCCTGCTCCGTGGCGAAATCCACGGAGCATTTTTGTATTTGGAATAAAGATCGAGTCTCTTTCTTTCTGTATTGCAGTTCCAACAGCGTCCACGAGTTCGTGGAACCGCAGTAGAACCTGGTCCGTATAGCACGTAAGCACGTTATACTAGTCGCATATGCCTCCTGAAGCTGAGAAATCCGCCCTCGACTCCCTTAACGAGCGACTATACCGCCCAACCCCGACTGCTGCAGCCGGCGTGCCTGAATATTCTAATCAAGCACAAACCGAACAATACGGTTGGACGCCCCCACCCCCACCCCCTCCGCCAAAGCCGCATATGTCGTGGACGCTGCGTTTCCTCATTGGTACTGGCATATTTTTCGTACTCGCCGGAGCTGTTGCAGCTGCGCTCGTTATCTATGGTGGCCGTTCTATTTCAAGTGATCACGTTGTCATAACCATCACGACGCCGTCACCAACGATTGCGAGTGGAGATACGGTACCTATTGTCATCACCGTACACAATGGAAACCCAACGGCGATGAACGACGCAAATCTCTATGTAACACTCCCGCCAGGCACGCGCGATGGTACCGATGCGAATACCGCACTTCCTCAATATGCCGATACCCTTGGCACCGTGGACGCAGGAGGGGATTCAACGAGAACCGTACAAGCGAAACTCTTTGGTACCGAGCACCAGGTGTTACAAATTCCTGTGCGCGTTGAGTACCATGTGACTGGCTCGAGTGCGTTGTATGTCGCAAACAAACAATACGAAGTGACTGTCTCTACGTCACCGATTAGCGTACAAGTGCAAACACTTTCTGAAAGTGCATCGGGTCAGCCACTAACGCTTTCGGTAATCGTGCGCTCGAATGCCACAACACCACTCAATGATCTTTCCGTTGTTGCAGAGTTTCCGTTTGGATTTTCGCTTACGTCTGCAACACCAAAGCCAGCGCAAGGTTCCTACTTTGTCCTAGGTGCACTTGCTCCTGGCGAAGAGAAGGTCATAAAGATAACAGGTGTGCTTACCGGCGAGAGTGCCGACCAGCGTGTTTTCCGCTTTACAGCCGGAAGTGCAAATCCTGACGGCACCAGCACGCTCGGCGTCACGTATTCAAATGGCAGCGCTACAGTGTCGCTGACAAAACCATTCCTCGCCACGTCGCTCTCACTTAATGGTCAGGCTGCAGACGCCGCTACCGCAATTCCTGGCGCCACGTTCTCAGCACTTCTTTCGTGGCAGAACAGTCTCACGGTGCCTCTTACTGACGCAAACATTCAAGTCGCGCTTTCCGGAAATGCACTCGATACGTCAGCCATTAAAGGTGGTACGGGTTTCTATCGCTCAAGCGACAAGACGGTAATCTTTTCGAAAGATACGAATGGTTCGCTTGCTACGCTACAGGCAGGGGATAGCGGTGTCGGGTCGTTCTCATTTGCGGTGAAATCAGAGTCGCAACTCGCTGGTGTTACAAACCCTTCGGTCACTCTCACGGTCTCTGCGACAGGAAAATATTCCCAACAAGGTAATGCTCCTCAGTCATTGACCTCGACACTTACGCGCACGATAAAAATAAATACGAACGTCGCTCTTACGTCTACGCTCTCTCGTACGGGCGGAAGCGTTGCAAATACAGGCCCCGTTCCACCAAAGGCAGGCACTGAAACTACATACACGGTTCAGCTGTCGGCACGCAATTCACTTAATTCCGTGGGTGGTGCGAAAATGACCGCCGTACTGCCGGCGTATGTACGTTTCGTTGCTCCGCAGCTGGCAGCTGGCGCCTCCAACCCTATAACGTATGATGATTCGAGCCGAACCGTTACCTGGAACGTCGGCGACGTGAACCCAAAGGCCACCGCAACGGCAAGCTTCCAGATCGCATTCTTGCCAAGCACGTCCCAAAACGGTACAAGTCCTATAGTGCTTGGAACGCAGACTTTTACCGGAATCGACCGCTTTACGCAGTCGCAGGTAACGTCGACTGCGCCCGCGCTCACGTCTGAGCTTCCAAACAACGCATCATCTGGCATCGTTCACTAATTATTTTTTATGGAGAAAAATCCCGTCACCCTTGAAGCTATCGTCTCGCTCTGTAAGCGTCGCGGTTTTGTCTTTCCTGGCTCTGAGATTTATGGCGGGCTTGCGGGTATCTATGACTTCGGGCCACGAGGAGTCGAGCTTTTAAATAATCTTAAGCGTGAGTGGTGGAAAGCAAACGTATACGACAACGAAAACTATTTCGGTCTTGACTCTGGTATGTTTAAAAACCCAAAGGTATGGGAAGCTTCGGGCCACACCTCTGGTTTCTCTGACCCGCTTGCAGAGTGCCGTAACTGCCACGCACGAATTCGTGTTGATAAGGAACTAGGAAAGCTAGGCGTCATTGCCGATGAGAAGATGAGCGAGCAGGAAATCAATGCGCTCTTCGATGCACATCGCGACGAGATTAAATGTCCTGAATGCGGAAAGAAAGATTTCACTAAGGCGCGCGCGTTCAATCTTCTCGTGCAGTCTAATCTCGGTGATTTCACGTCCGAAGGTGCTGAGCCTGTGTATCTTCCTGGTGAAGCGTGCCAAGGAATTTATCTTGATTACAAAAACATTGTCGATACGATGCAGCCGAAAGTTCCATTCGGTGTGGCTCAAATAGGGAAGGCCTTTCGTAACGAGATCTCACCGCGTAACTTCCTATTCCGTACGCGCGAACTCGAACAGGCCGACACGCAGTATTTCGTAAAGCCGAATGAGAATAAAGAGGCGTTTGAGCAGATAAAACAGAATCGTTGGAACTGGTACCTTTCTATGGGAGTTCGTGAAGAAAATCTCCGTTGGCATCAGCACGAGAACCTCGTCTTCTATGCTTCTGACGCATGGGACATCGAATACAATTTCCCATCGCTTGGATTCGACGAGCTCGAAGGTGTTCACGATCGCACCGACTACGATCTTACTCAGCACATGAAATTCTCTGGTGTTGATCTTCGCTACAACGATCCTGAAACGAACGAGAAATATATTCCATGGATTCTCGAAACATCAGTCGGTATGGGGCGCATGTTCCTTGCCGTGCTTGCCGATGCCTATCGTGAAGATGAATTGGGAGGAGAAACACGTGTGTACCTGGCGCTTCATCCGAAGCTCGCGCCGGTGAAGGTGATGGTCTCGCCGCTCCTCAAGAACAAGCCTGAGCTCGTGGAGAAAGCCCGCGAAGTCTATACGTCGCTTAAGAAAGTGATCCCGCAGATCGCATGGGACGACAACGGTAACATCGGTAAACGCTATCGCCGCCAAGACGAAATCGGTACACCGTTCTGCATCACCATCGACTTCGATACCCTCGGTGAGAACCCAGACCTCCTCGACACCGTCACTCTCCGTCACCGTGATACCGGCGAGCAGGAACGTCTTTCAATTGCAGAGGCTACGGAGCGCATTCGCTCGGCTATCGCTTAGATATGGCAGATACTCTCCCAAAGAATACGTTCTTTGATATAAACAAACTTCCACCAGAGAAAGGCTTGCTTTTGTTCGGTCTTTCAATGAACAAACTTTTTCTTCGACAGAGTCCTGAACACTGCGTAGAGGATATCCGTCACTTTCATACTGCTAAAGTCTCCAAGCCACTTGTTGGCCTCAACTTTATTTACAGCGACTTTCTATACCTTTACAGCGATAAGCCGGCACCCGAGTTGAAAGACTCTTTCATGAATCAGATCATCAGTCATAAAAATGGTGTTCAGAATATTCTGGAGAAGAATAATTTGGATTTCCAAATCCAACATGCTTTTAACTACATGGCGTGGGCGCAGCTGTATGTTGGTACTAAGAATTTCAACGAATTATTCAATTCTTTGAAAAAGATATATGCGGAAGACGAGCTATTTCAGAAATATATTCAAGAGGACTGCGACACGTACGGTAGAGAAATGGGAGACAACCAGGTCAACTTCTTCTTGGAGGAAATTCTCATGTTCTATCTCCTCACGAAGAACGAGGTGAAACTACCAAATGACTATATTGAAGGACAACAAAAATGGATTCTCTTTTGTTATCCTGGCCGACCACTGAAAAGTACAGTCTATATGTATCAACTCAATCCTTTCAAACTAGACTGGAAGGACAACCCGTATCAAAACGCCCATTTTGATCTAGAAGCAAAGCAACTCATTGATTTCAGCAGGGTAGATTTAGAAACGTATTAAAATTAAACATGAAAGCAACCTGGAACAACAAAGTCATTGCAGAAAGTGACGAGACAATTGAGATTGAAGGCAATCAGTATTTCCCACCTGCATCAGTGAATAGAGAATACCTCGAGGAGAGTGCGACCACGAGCGTGTGTCTATGGAAGGGTCTCGCACATTACTACACCATCGTCGTCGACGGAGAGCGAAACGAAGATGCCGCCTGGTACTACCCAGAACCCAAAGATGGTTCTGTTGAGAAAGTAGGGAAGAATTTCACGAGTTACGTGGCGTTTTGGAAGGGTGTTCAGATATCATCCTAGTGCACGGAAGACAGCGCGATTTGTGCTAAAATCGCCTATATGAAGCCAGACTCTTCCATCTCCATCACTTCGGGCACCTTTATACGAGCTATTATTGTTGGCGCTGTCGCATACGCGCTTTGGACGCTTCGCGGTCTCGTACTCCTTGTACTCACTGCCATTGTGATCGCGTCGGCCATTGAGCCGGGCGTTGCATTCTTGGTCCGCAATCGCATTCCACGCGTGTTGTCCGTGCTCCTCATGTATCTGACCGTCTTTGGTGCGTTCTTCGGCATCGTATATTTCTTCCTTCCACCAATCCTCGCTGATGCGCAGGGAATACTCTCAGTCATTCCTCAATATCTTGATTCTCTAAAGTTTCCGCTTAGCAGCATTCCTAATATCGATTCAGGTTCAGCAATTGCGAACGAAGCACAGTCGGCATTCCATACAGTCCTTGAGTTCCGTGGTGTATTTACGGGAACGTCAGAGAACGTCTTCAATCTCGTCGCGACCGTCTTCGGCGGAATCTTTGCCTTCGGTCTTGTTATTGTTCTTTCGTTCTACTTTGCCATGCAAGAAACAGGCATTGATGATTTTCTTCGCGTGATTACCCCCGCAGCACAGGAAGAATATGTTGTGGGATTGTGGCTTCGTGCGAAAAAGAAGATCGGCCTTTGGATGCAGGGACAAATTCTTTCGTCACTTATTGGCGGAGTGCTTTCATATCTTGGCCTACTCATCCTCGGCGTACCGTATGCATTCTTGCTTGCGATTTTGACGGCAGCTATGATGCTCATTCCTGTCTTTGGTTCAGTTATTTCTGCACTCCCGCCTATCATCTTCGCGTATTCAACGGGCGGACTCCCGCTCGCGCTCATCGTTGCTGGCCTCTACGTGATCATTAACCAATTTGAATCGCATATTGTGCACCCGCTTGTGGTGAACAAGGTCGTTGGCATCCCACCGCTACTCGTTATCATCGCGCTCATTGTGGGCGGCGAACTCGCAGGGTTCCTTGGCGTACTTCTCGCTATCCCGGTCGCGGCTGCACTCCGTGAGTTCTTGAATGACTTTGATAAAGGGAAGCGGGCTGCGACGCAGATAGTTTCGTAATTACTGTTGTTATGGCACGATATCTCACCACCACACTGCCATACGTGAATGCCGATCCGCACATCGGTAATGCGCTTGAATTTGTTCAAGCAGATATGCTCGCACGTACATGGAGGCTTGCTGGCGAAGATGTATTCTTTTCAAGCGGTACTGATGAGCACGGCCAGAAAATACTCCAGGCTGCAGAGAAGGCAGGGAAAGATGTGCATGATTATGTGGATCATTACTCAAATGAGTTTAAGAAACTTGGCGAATCTTTGAATCTTTCATACGACGCCTTCATTCGCACTACTAATCCCGAGCATTATGCAGCTGCCCAGGAAATGTGGAGGCGCTGCGACGCCAAAGGAGATATATACAAAAAGACGTATTCAGGTTTGTACTGCGTTGGCTGCGAAGCATACAAGACGGAGAAAGAATTAACGGAAGACGGAAAGTGCGTGTTGCACCCGTCGCTTACTCCTGAAGTTATCTCAGAAGAGAATTACTTTTTCCGTTTATCGAAATACCAGGATGCGTTGCTTGAGTATCTTTCTCGCGATGGGGTGATAGTGCCTGAGTGGCGTCGCGAAGAGGCAATCAATTTCGTAAAGGGAGGACTGGAAGACTTTAGTATTTCACGTGAGAAGATACGACTTTCGTGGGGAGTACCGGTGCCGGGCGATGATACACAAGTTATGTACGTATGGTTCGATGCGCTCACAAACTATATCTCTACCCTTGGCTGGCCGGGAGATGCCGACGGCTTATTTAAAAAGTTCTGGGAAGAAGGAACGACGGTGCAGGTGGCAGGAAAGGACCAGGTGCGTTTCCAGTCACTCATGTGGCAGGCGATGCTTATGTCGGCAGATATCAAGAACACCGATCAAGTTTTCTATCACGGCTTCATAAACTCTGGTGGACAGCGCATGAGCAAATCATTGGGGAATGTTATTAGCCCATATGATCTCACTGATAAATACGGCACCGATGCTACGCGCTACCTACTTCTTCGGCATGTACATCCTGTCGAAGACTCCGACATTACCTGGGAACGCCTCGACGAGTGGTATCTCGCGAACCTTGTGAATGGTTTGGGAAACTTGGTGGCGCGCGTTATGAAACTTGCAGAGACTCATTTGGAAGAGCCCGTTGCGCGCCCCGAAGCAAGTCCGTTTACCGACGAATACTGGGCTGCTATCAATGCGTTCAATTTCCACCAAGCACTTGATTTGGTGTGGGCTCGTAATCAAGCGCTCGATGAACGCATTACCCGCGAAGAACCATTCAAATTGGTAAAGATAGACGTAGAGGCGGGGAAGTCACTCATTGCTGAACTTGCGGTGGAGCTGTATCAAATCGGACGCCTCCTTAACCCCATCATGCCTGCAACGAATGAATTGATTAAAGCAGCTGTGCTCGCAAACAAAAAGCCAGAGAATCTATTCCCGCGAATTGAGACTGCGTAGCTTTCTTGCGGTGCGCTTTCATGACATAGTATTTGAGTGAATATCGAACGCATATTTCTCCCCACCAGGCCGCAGCCTGACACCATCGTTGCAATCTTTCTCTTGCGCGAATATGGTACCGAACGGTTTCCGGGCGTTGATACTGCGCATATAGAAATAAAGCATTCCCTTAACGAGGGCGATACGTTTGATTCGTTACTCGAGAAAGGCACCCTCGCGCTTGATGTGGGCGGCGGCTTGTTTGATCATCATGGCAAGAATAAGACGGCAACAGAATTAGTTGCTGATGCACTCGGCATTCGTAAGAACCCAGAACTTACGCAACTCATTGGATATGCCGTACGCGATGATACACAAGGGAAAGGAACCATTTCAAAAGATCCACTTGACCGTGCCTTTGGTCTCTCTGGTATCATCGCTTCGCTTAATAAAATGTACACGGACGATCCACACGCGATCGTATCTTTTATACTTCCGTTACTTAAGGCGCATCACTTTGTAGCGTGTGAACATACGGTGGGGCTTCCTAACGATATTGAACGCAAAGAGAAGGAGGGAAAATATACTGAGTCAGTGGTGAAGCAGGCAGGGAAGGATATAAAGATTAGTTTTGTGATGAGTGATAAGCCATCGATGCCGGGATATTTGCGCTCGCAGGCAGGACGATTGGCTGACGTGGTGGTGCAACGTTCCGAAGATACTAATCACTATGCGATTCTCACGAAGCAGCATAAGAACGTAAATCTTTCGAAAGCTATGGCTCTCATACGTTTGCGCGAAGCAGAACTCAAAGGTATTGAACTCGACTACGGACAGATTGAAGCTGTTCGCAGCTTAGAGCAAATACCGTATTGGTACTATGATCCAGCGACTAACTCGCTCTTGAATGGTGGTCCGCACAACCGTACCGTTGAGGAATCGCATATTCCGTGGGAAGAGCTACAGAAGATTGTGATTGCGGGAATTAAACTCGGATAGCCTATGGAGAAACCAAATTATATTTGTGGAGGCATCACGCATGCGTACGGCCAAGGATACCTAGCACTTCCGATATCTCTCGAAGGATTGCCCCCACGGCTTCAGGCAGGGAATCTTGATTTGCATGCAAAGGCGACATTTCACGTGAGTTTGATGTGCGTAAAGAATTTGATACGGAAGCACGGGAATAATATTGAGGATGAGATTCTGGGACTGTTTTGTTCGTATACGAAAGAGCATGAAGTGAATTTTGTGAAATACACAGGTGAATTTAGATTTGCAGAAACGATGGAGCGGAAGACCATCATCGCGCTCTGTGAGATATCGAATCTGGATAACTTTTTTAGGTTCGCTGAGCAGCAGCTAAACATTTCGATACCGCTTCAGCCAACGCACGTCACGCTTTATACGCTCCAGCCTGAAATGGGCATTGGTTTGAATAGCGCGGATGAAATGCAGCAGAAAACGCAGCCTATTGAGGTGCCGAGGGAGGTGGAGCAGGTGCTAGAAAAGTACAATAGGGAATAAGTGCTATATCGCGCCAAAATAGCTAGCAAATAGGCCACTATTGCACGCCTAGGGGCCAGGTTTTAGCAGGACTTGACAAATATACAATATGGGCTCATAATGTCCTTAGCAGTGCGAAGATCTTACCGCTGCGAAGAACAACCGTTACCACCTCATCAACCACTGTCTTGAAGGAGACACTCGATGACTACCCAGACCCCCGCCAAGCGCGCCATTCGTCGTGATCGCGGTGCCGCTGCCAATTCGGCACCGGTAACCACCACGGACGAAGCGCCGAAGCGGATCCCATCGCTGCGCGAGCCGCTCATCACCTATGAGCAAGGTTTCGTCGCTGCGCTGCCGGTGACCGGCAGGAAGATCTACAACGCCAAACCGTACCAGGAAGAGGGTGGCGAGCCCAATCCGCCGTATCACCAGTTCTCTCCGGGTATGCCGGGATATCTGGTCCGCGTGCGCGACGTGCCGGAAGACTTCCCGTTTCCGGCCAATGGTGGGCTCGTCTGCACCTTCAAGGTCATGCGCGTCACGGACTTCAATCCGGACGGGTCGGTCAAGCGGGTCACGATCGCCGTGACCGGCATGCCGACGGACGCACAGCCCACTCATCGTCTCAAAGCGACGGGCAATGCCTCGGGTGTCGTGCTCGGCGACGGTGTTCAGCTGTGTCCCATCGACGACAACTCGGCTGTCCTGGTCACCCAGATCACGCAGTAAGTCGACGCGGCATAGACCGCGCGACAACAAACTCGGACCACTTTCTTGTCTAACAAGGAGGTGGTTCATTTTTTATATAACAGGCAGTCATACTGCTGAATTACGCTCTAGTGCTCGTCGTGCTAACCTTTCAATACCTATGAAGTATTTTGATGCGCACTGCCATGTGCAGTTCCCAGAATTTGAAGAAGATCGTGTCGCGCTTCTATCGTCGATGGAAGAGGCTGAGGTAGGGGGAATTGTTGTGGGCGTTGATCATGACTCGTCGCAGCGCGCTCTCGATTTGGTAAAAGATTCATCGACGCTTTTTGCTGCCGCTGGTCTCCACCCAAATTACACGCAGACAAAGGAATTTGAGGTCGATGCATTTCGCGAACTCTTGAAAGATCCGAAGATGGTTGCAGTAGGGGAGTGCGGTCTCGATTACTTCCGGCCTGAAGATGTCGCGGGTGCAGTTGGTCTTCAGAGGGAAGTATTTCTAAAGCATATTGAACTGGCTACAGAATTCCAGAAACCGCTCATGATTCACTCGCGCCCAAGCAAAGGAACGCAGGACGCATATCGCGACCTTATCGACATGCTTAAAAGTGCAAAGCAGGAATATGGTGATGCACTCAGCGGCAACGTTCATTTCTTTGTGGGCGGGATAGACGAAGCTCGCGCGCTCTTGGAACTCGATTTCACACTGTCATACACGGCTGTGCTTACATTTACTCATGACTATGACGAGGTCGTGCAGTTTGCGCCCCTCTCGCACCTCATAACCGAGACTGATTCACCGTATGCGGCTCCGGCTCCGAACAGGGGAAAGAGGAACGATCCGCGAGCGGTAGCGAGCGTGGTTGAGGCCATTGCCCGTCTAAAAAGCGAGGATTTGGAAAAGGTGCGTGTGGATATCCTCCAGAATGTTCACCGGGTTTTTAAGATTCCTTCAGTTTCTCTTTAATTTGCAAACACCTTCATTTCGGGGCATACTGCTTCCATTATCAGCCGGGACACTCTGTCCCTACTAATTACTTAGTACCCATGGCAAAAAAAGAAGTTATTGAAATAGAAGGTCTTGAAGGTGGAGACGCTGAGACTCGTGTATACGAGCTTGGCTTTCACCTTGATCCTGAGCTTCCTCAGGAAGAGGTAAAGAAGACGTATCAGGCTATCCACGACGCGATTTCGGGTTCAGGCACCGTAATTGCTGAAGGTGAGCCTACGAAGATTCCGCTCGCGTACACCATGTACCGTTCAGATACGAAGGGCCGTCGTGACTACGACAGTGCGTATTTCTGCTGGATTGCATACGAGGCTGATGGCGCTGCACACGATAAGATCGTTGCAATGGCAGGCAGCGAGGTCCGCGTAATCCGCTTTATCGATCTTCGCACTACGGTTGAAGGCGCAAAGCACTCTGCAGAGATGCATGAACTCTTCGCGAAGGCAGCGCTCGAGGACCCATTCCAGGAGGAAATCGCTGAGACCGAGCTCGAAGCAGCTCCTGTACGTGAGGAGGCAAAGGAGGAAGCAGCGTAATCCAGTTTTTCGAGTGATACACTTAATCCTATAAGTGCACCAAAACTTTACGAGCACTAACTTCAAACTTCATGTACCTCAACAAAGCACTCCTTTACGGAAACCTTACTCGCGACCCTGAACTGCGCGCATTGCCGTCAGGCCAGCAGGTCGCTAGCTTCTCTATTGCTACAAATCGTACCTTCAAGAATAAGGAAGGACAGACGCAGGACCAGACTGAATACCACAACGTGGTTGCATTTGGTCGTCAGGCAGAAGTCATCGGCCAGTACATGAAGAAGGGTCGTCCTATCTTCGTCGAAGGACGCATTCAGACTCGTTCATGGGAAGCAGATGGCAAGAAGAACTATCGTACGGAAATCGTTATTGATAGCTTCCAGTTCGGACCACAGGCAGCAGGTGCCGCAGGTATGGGAGGAGGAGCGCCATCAGGTGCAAGCCGCCCGTCTAATACCAACTCAGCGGAATCTAGTAGCGCACCAGCCGGACCTGATCAGGCAGATGACTTCGGTGGACAGGGAGGAGGCGAAGGAATCCAGTACCCAGACGATGAGATCAATCCTGAGGACATTCCATTCTAGTTTCGTTTTTGACCGATTATATTAACTATAGTAATTTACTTTCATCATGGCACATCAATCAGAACGCGAGGAACTCGAGCACAAGAAATTCGTCGACTACAAAGACGTACCATACTTGCGCCAGTTCTTGAATCCGCACGCAAAGATCATGGCTAAGAAGCGCACCGGCATGAGCGCAGGCGCTCAGCGCGAGATCGCTCTTGCTGTGAAGCGCGCCCGCTTCATGGGACTTCTCCCATATCTAGCTGCGTAATCAGACTCACGCATACGTAGAGAAAAGGCAGTTCCTCACGGAACTGCCTTTTCTATTTGGCTCGTTAAAATAGTATAGATAACCACCAAGGCCTTGATACAATATTTATATGAAAAGGATCCTACTCATAGTTGTGCTTATAGTGATCGTAATCGTCGGAGGAATATATTATTTCACCAGCAAGCCAGGTGCTGAATCCGTATCTCAGACTAAGCAAAATGCGCAAACCCAAGAAACTACCACGACTTTCAAGACGTATACCGATCAAGAGACTGGGTTCACGTTTACCTACCCCTCTCAATACGGTGTAAAGGCGCAATCTGCCCCGACCAGTGAATGGGGGTCAAGACTACTTCTTACACTGGATGATAAGCCAAACATAGAACCAACCTCACATCCTCGCGGTGTTCCAATGACTGTAGGACTCCAAAAGCAGCCGGTCACAGCAAACGGAAAAATCTACCACACTATCGCCGAATACCAGCAAAGTGGCATTGCTGCTCAGATGGTTCAAGGCGCAAGCACCCCGAATGGAGAATTAGTTACCATTAACGGAACTCAAGCACTCCTGTATCATTTTCCACCATCAGATATGACTGGGATCGCAGCTGATGATTATTTCTTCATCAATAATGATCTCATCTACGAAGTAGGGATAAATCCAAAGGATCCGTACGCAGACAAAATTATAAAGAGCGTTAGCTGGAAGTAGCAAAGAAATCTAACAAAGCAGTCTTTACGACTTCGTAACGCGCTCAACGTATTCGCCGGTATCAGTATTGATACGAACAATATCGCCAACGTTGATGAAGAGTGGGGTATTGGTCGTTGCGCCTGATTCGAGCACAACAACTTTATTGCCACCAGTTGCGGTGTCACCCTTTATTGCAGGCGGTGCTTCGGTAACGGCGAGGTCCATTTTGATTGGGATAGATACGGTGGCGGGAGTGTCCTTGTAGAGCATGATCGACACAGGAGAGTTTGCTTTTAGCCACTGCACCTTGTCGTGCACGATGTTTTCTGGGAACGAGAAACGATTCTTTGGATTACCTTCTTCGGTAAACCACGATTCACCACGATTAGTATAGAGGTATACAGCCTGCATATTAGAAATGTCTGCCTCAGGCACGGTCTCGCTTTGGTGGAAAGAAATTTCAGTTACCTTGCCGCTCACAAGGTGGCGAAGTTTTGTTTGGTTCACTGGCTTGCGCTGCTGCATGCGGAAGACGTGCGAAGAAAGGACTTCGTACGGCTCGCCGTTGTATTCGATTACCTTTTTCTGGGTAATTTCGTTATAGGAAAGTATTGCCATGCCTTAAATCAGATTATACGTACGGTTAGAAACTACTGCGAGGTAGTGGTGGTTATAAGAAGTGAGTCCCGTAAAAGGGCTCAAACGCCCTGGTAGGGGTATGATACAGGATATGATGCTCGACTCAAAGGACGAGGTCCCGCAGGAGCCGGCGGGGTCCGAAATCTACTCTGATGAGGATATTTTGCGTGCCTCCCATGACCAGCCTGAACTTTTCGGTATTCTGGTAGACCGGTATGAGGCAGCCTTCCTGCGGAAGGCCCAAGGAATCCTCTACAGCAAAGAAGACGCAGAGGAAGTCGTGCAGGATACCTTCACTCGTATATATGTCTATGCGAATCGGTATAACCCTCAGGAAGGCGCTCAGTTCTCATCATGGGCATATTCGATCCTCACACGACTCTGCTTCACGCGGTACTCAAAGCTAAAGAAGGGAAGGGAGCGAAACCTGCAACTCGATCCGGAAACCTTCGAAAGACTGCCCGATTCTGAAGTTTTCCTGGAGGAATTAACAAGTCGGGATGAAGTTTTGGTAGCGCTATCCACACTGCCAGAATCGTTCTCGAGGGTTTTGAAGCTCCAATTCCTCGAAGGAAAGTCTCAAGAAGAGATTGCGGCGAGTGAAGGAAGTTCGGTCTCGGCAGTCAAAACGCGCGTGCACCGGGCCAAGAAATTATTTAAAAAATCATTTACGTATGGAAAAAACTAACTCAACGATAAAAGAGAATGTGATGCGCAGAGTGCACGCTGTGCATACGATGCGGCTCATCGCACGCATGGGACTTTCTCTCGTCGTCTTTGCAGGCTCGCTGTACGCTCTTGGTAGGGAAGTATGGGTTGCACGTATATTTCAAAACATGCCGTCGCTTGCTGACGCCCCGGCAGCATTCTCATTCTTTCTCTCAGCATTTAGAGAAACGCACGTACTCGTTCAGATAACGATCCTGCTATCTATTGCAGCGATGTTCTGGCTTGCAAAGGAGGTCTTTGGCGCACTGCGCATTGACACTCCTCGTTTGGCATACTAAACATACAGGGTGCGATCAGGAAGAGGGAGAATACACATGACCATCGGCAGGATCAATGGTGAGACCGAACACTGCGGTCACTGCGGGCGCGACGTCAAACTCGGCGTAGCCTGCGATGAAGTCGGCGCTACCGACTGCGTAAACAATCAGGGCGGCGAATCGCATCGCCACGGCGATCGTATCGACGTCGCCTATGACGAGGAGCGCGGAAGCTAGTTCGTCACTCACCACAACGCAAAAGGCGCCCTCATGGGACGCCTTTTTATTTGCCTATGTATTTCTGATTATGTCTTCGCTAGTTCCACGCGAATCTTCTTCAAGATTTCGTTTGCAAGTGTTTTGTTTTCGCGGAGGAAGGTACGTGTTGCATCGTATCCACGGCCGAGCTTCACAACCTCTGAACCTTCGCCTGGAGTATAGCTGTAGCTTGAACCAGACTTTGCAATAATGTCGTACTTCTCGCCAAGCGCGATGATTTCACCTTCACGGCTAATACCTTCGTTATACATGAGATCGAATTCCGTTGTTTTAAAAGGCGCTGCGACCTTATTCTTTACAACCTTCACGCGTACACGACCACCCACAACCTCTTCACCCTTCTTAATCTGCGCGATGCGACGGATATCAAGACGAACTGAAGTATAGAACTTAAGTGCCTTACCGCCTGGGGTAGTCTCCGGGTTACCGAACATCACACCAATCTGCATGCGAATCTGATTGATGAAGATAACGGTGGTCTTCGACTTCGCGGTGATTGCCGTGAGTTTGCGAAGCGCTTGCGACATAAGTCGTGCCTGCTTACCCACGTGGTGCGCACCCATGTCTCCTTCGATCTCATCCTTTGGAGTGAGAGCCGCAACAGAGTCGATAACAACGATGTCGACAGAGTTTGCACGCACAAGTGACTCAACAATTTCAAGCGCTTGTTCACCCGTATCTGGCTGAGAGATAAGAAGCTCAGAGAGCTTCACGCCGATCTTGCGAGCGTACTCAGGATCGAGTGCGTGTTCAGCGTCAACGAATGCACACACACCGCCTTTCTTCTGCGCTTCTGCAATTGAGTGCAGTGCGAGCGTTGTCTTACCTGAAGACTCCGGACCAAATATCTCGATGATACGTCCGCGGGGAAGTCCGCCGATGCCAAGTGCAGCGTCGAGGCCAATGGAGCCGGTAGGAATAAAGTCGATTGCCGACGGCTTCGTGCTGCCGTACGTCATGATGGCTTCGTCACCGAACCTCGTCTTGATCTCCTTGATAGCGAGTTCAATAGACTTACGCTTCGCTTCGGAGTCACTCAGTTTCTCTCCGGTATCTGCGAGATCGATGTCATCTTCCTCGTCATCATTTTTCTTTACCGGTGTTTTCTTCAAAGATTTCTTTACAGCCATATGAATTAAAATTAAGGAATTATCACGTCGCGCCGAGTAGTCTGTTCGCGTCCAAACCTATCGGTGGCGGTTAATGACAGTATAACGTCTCCGCGGGGCAGGGTGAGGGATTTGGAGAAGGCGTCATTTTCGTCAATAAGTAAAGTCCCGCCGTTTAAGGTCAGAGTTTTAGTATGAATGGCCGTTCCTGAAAGTATGGTTAAGCCGGTATCAGCGGTCGTGATGGAGTCTATGCGGATAACCGGGCCCCTAAGAAGGGGCCCGGCCTTCACAAGGCCATATCCGATGATAAGAGCGAGAAGAATGCCTCCGATGATGCTGCCTTGGCGCATATGCTGCATACCCTAGTCTTCAGAGTCGAGATCGTCTGCGTCTGCGCCAGCAGATGGTACTGCGCCGCTAAGGATTTCGCGTGGGCGAGAACCGTCTGCCGGACCGATAACCCCTTTCTCCTCGAGGATGTCCATAAGGCGAGCGGCACGAGAGTAGCCAATCCGGAGCTTTCGCTGGAGGTATGAGGTAGAAGCTCGACCTGCTTCCTCAACGGCTGCTTTAGCGTCCATATAAAGATCATCGTCGCTATCGTCATCCATATCGTTTGCGAGCATCATGGTCTCGTTGTTTTCCTGAAGCGAGACGCCCGTGCCGGTAAGGTCGACCGAAGAGAGGTTGCCAGCATTGTTCTTCTTGATATATTCAGCAACTTTCTTCACTTCTTGCTCTGAGATGTACGCCGTTTGTATACGTACAGGCTTCTGCATATCTGCACTCATGTAGAGCATGTCTCCGGCACCAAGAAGGGACTCAGCGCCACCTTGGTCAAGAATGGTGCGTGAATCGATCTGAGACGCCACCTGGAGCGCCATACGGGTAGGGACGTTGGCCTTGATGAGACCGGTGATGACATTCACGGAAGGGCGCTGAGTAGAGAGGATGAGATGGATACCCACAGCACGAGACATTTGAGCGAGACGTACGATTGCAGCCTCGAGTTCGCGAGGGTAGGTCTGCATGATGTCAGCGAGCTCATCGATAACAATAACGATGTATGGCATTGCTTCGGGCATTTCTGCAGCGTTCTTCTTGCGCGCTGGTTCGAGAACTGTTTTATGGTACGAGTCGATATCACGAACTTGTTCACCTTCAAGGATGTTATAGCGGCGATCCATTTCCTTTGCCGCCCACTTAAGCGCCATGATGCACTTCTTCGGGTCAGTGATGACCGGCGTGAGCAGGTGGGGGATACCGTTATACAGCGTGAGCTCAACGCGCTTAGGATCAACCATGATGAAGCGAAGCGCGTTCGGACTATTGCGATACAGAAGGGAGGTGATGACGGCGTGGATAGCCACCGATTTTCCAGAGCCCGTAGCACCGGCAATGAGTCCGTGAGGCATCTTCGCGACGTTTACATAGTGCGGCGTGCCGGCGATGTCGCGGCCGATAGCGGCAAGGATAGGCTTTGTGCTCGTATTCCACTCAGGGGCTGAGAGCACGCCGCCAAGACCAACCATAGCCTTCGATGCATTTGGTACTTCGATACCTACGAGCGACTTGCCTGGGATAGGAGCTTCAATGCGAACGGGGTGTGCAGCGAGAGCCAGCTCAAGGTTGGTAACGAGCGATACGATCTTGTTAAGGCGCACACCTTCTGCTGGTTTGATGGCATAGCGGGTGACGGTAGGACCGACTGAGACTTCATCCATCTCAACGGAAATGCCGAAGTTAATAAAGGTGCGCTTAATGATATTTGCATTTGCCTTGATGTCGCCGACACCTGGCTTGCCCTTATCAAGACTTAGGAGCGAAAGGGGAGGGGCATTGTACTCAGCATCGAAGTTCGGGATTGGAGCGGAACTTGTCTTTGTATTGTCATTGAAAAGAGTGACTGTAGGTTCTCGGTCCGGGTTGTGCGACGTATCTGTAGCCTCCTCTTCGGGGACTTCCTCTTCTTCTGAATCATCATCTCCCTCTGCGTCCTCAGCCATTTCTTTTGGCGTTCGAGAAGGAAGTTTAATAGAACCAAGCGCATCGGTGGCCCGACCTCCAACGGCAGTCATGCGCGCGAAAAGTTCCTTGATGTCCGTAACGATGCCTACGCCTACCAATATAAGTGCGCTAAGGAGTACGACTGCTCCAGCGTACCCGAAGCCTTGGACAGCCTTCATTCCTATAAGTGTGCCAAGCATGCCGCCCGGTCCGAGAGCACCATCTCTGTTTGGGTCGATTGCCCCCAGGAAGGTAAGTGAGGAAAGAATGATGAGTGCGACACCGAAGCTCGTGAGCGTCGGCATAAAGCTGCTTTCAAGAGCCACGGCGACACCGAGCATAATTATGCCGATAGGAAGAAGGAAGGCACCGGTACCTATGCCGACGTATGCGGAATGGAAAATAAGTGTGCCAAGGTCACCAGCAAAATTACTATCAAAAAGGTACCCGACGGCGCCGAGTGCAAGGATGAGTCCGAGGGCAATGCATACGACCGAGGCGGCCCATTTGGTGACCGCCCGGTAATTATCCGCGTCGCGCTTTCTCCTCGATTTTTTCTTAGCCATTCCTTATATTTTAGCACTCCAGCACTTCGCTGCACGGGTACTGGAGAGGGGAGTACTGCACTGCGAAAAGGCATCCAGAAAAGCTGTTCACTCTGGTCTTTTACAAAAAGGACTGGGTGGGTATACTGTCCGTAATAGCTTTATGTCTTATACCTCGCGCCATGGATAGTAAGGGACACCAAAAGGACAGTGGTGTACAAAAGACTCAGGATACCCGAGCGCAATTTGATGATTTTGTTCTAGAAAAAGGTATATTCTCTAACATATTTGAAAAGGACATACGTCGTGTCTATATCTATAAAAAAGCTGAACGTCTCGCAAAAGCGATCCATTTGGTTGCTCCGGCTTTCCGGAATTCGCTCGCCCTTCGGGATCGAATGGACAAAGTTGCGGTTGGTTTAGTCGACGCGGCCATCCTTCCTCCCGCTGGTGCTCGTGACGCAATGAGCCGGGAACTTCTCGCGCTTTCGAGCGTCCTTTCTATCGCTCGCACGGGTGGTCTTTTGTCACCCATGAACGCTGACCTCATTGCGCGGGAAGCTCATCAGTTGTTGCAAGAGATAGCTACGTATGAAGAACCGCGACTCTTCCTCGAAGATGCTCCTTCGCTTGCAGAACTCGCTCGGGATCTTGGGACTGAACGCAATCAATCAGCGCAGCTTTCTCGAACGCTCTCACTCTCTTCGACACCGTCTCCCAAGACCCCTCGCTCAACTCTGGCTGCACCCCGCGCGATTAATCCTAAAGGACAATCTATAGGACAAATAAAGGACAAGAACTCTGATCGTCGCGAAGCTATTCGCTCAATACTTTCCTCAAAGGGCGCTTCCTATATAAAGGATATTTCTACACTCATTCGCGATGTAAGCGAAAAGACCATTCAGCGCGAACTTCAAGCAATGGTTGAAAGTGGGGAACTCACCAAATCCGGTGAACGCCGATGGACCACCTACACGCTCGCGTAGTGCTTGTATTTCAACAAGTGTTCAATTGACTTTTTGGCCTAAACAGGCTATCTTCATAGTGTGGGTAACAGGCTCGTTTGTACCCCGAGAGCGAGGTGTGAATGAATTCGTTACATCTCCCTCGGGCGAAAACCTGAATGTTATCCACATTCGCTATACCAGCAATACGCAATCCTGCCCGCTATACTACGTAAGTATTCCGAAACGCAGGGGGCGCATGCTGACACGATAGAGAGAACATTGACATTCATCCGGGCTTCACGATGCGCATAGCATAGTGACTCGGACCCATAGTGCGCCTAAGAAACGCATGAGAATGTTAGGTCGGAAAGGTGTAAGCCTTAGCCGGCCAGCCCGTCTTTAGAGTAAGGCGGGCATCAGTACAGAAGCACAGG
>JAQBRJ010000008.1 GCA_028286545.1 Parcubacteria group bacterium
ATCGATTAACAGTCGATTGCTCTACCGCTGAGCTATCGCGGAATGTGTCCCAATTGGGAACGGTGGTGCTTTGGCACCGCCGTGTAGGCATTTTAGGCTGGAACGGGGAATTCGGCAACTATGCACAGGGACCCAAAGTTGGAGCTGGTAAACTAAGGAGAGTTATTCTAATCACCAGCCGTATGCTTACGCTCTACTACAAACCCGGGTGCCCGTTCTGCCAGAAAGTACTCGGTGCCGGTGAGGAGCTTGGACTCGAATTCACCATGAAGAATATACACGATGAAGGGGTTGAGGATGAGCTTATAGATAGGGGTGGTGAGGCACAGGTGCCATACCTGATAGACGACGAAGGACCGGTAGAGATGTATGAATCAGACGCTATCGTAAAGTATCTTCATCATACCTTCGGAAAGGGTGAGGTAGAGTCTAGTGAAGGCGACGCGCCTGGCAATGAAGGAATTGCAGGCACATGTACTATTTCTGACGAATAAATCATATGAATATTCACTTCAAAAACTCCGCTGAAGGACTTTCGCAGCAGCTTATCGATCGTGCAGAAAAGAAGATTTTAAAACTAGATAAATTCATCACCGAACGCAATTATGAGGCCCAAGTATTCGTAGACATACGCAAAGAGAGTAGTGCCAATTCTTCAAATAAATTGTGGCAGACCTCGATTCATATAGATTTGGCAGGCGAGCGCATTAACGCTGAAGCTATGAGCGATACTGCTGAGAAATCGACCGACAAGGCCATCGGAGAGCTTGGAAGTGAATTGCGCAAGGCGCGTACGAAGGGAAGGAGCGTGGCTAAGCGCGGGGGTGGGGTATTGAAGCGCTTGATGCGCGGATTCAAATAAACTAAGGGGTAGATAGAGATTATTTCTTTGAAAGTTCTTTCTCGATTCTGCGAAGAGAGTTAAGGATATCTCGAGCCAAGACTCCCTTTTTATCGATTGTAGTGAAGTTAGCGACTGTTTCCCAACCTGTTTCTTCAGCATCTACAGGCGTGAGGCGGAATAGTGGTGTGGAGCGTCTAACGACGGTAATAGATTCGCCGCGATTAACGCGCTTAACATAGGTCTCGGTATTTTCACGAAGCTCTTTAAGCCCGATGATATTCGTAGTTTTTGTGCTCATACACAAAGATTATCTTAAGATAATCTTTGTGTCAATGGCCTTTCACTGCAGTACTTACTCAGGCGTCCAGCCGTTGTCGGCGAGGTATGAAAACGGTTGTTCGTTTTTGCCTTCGGGAACGATGCGGGTGACCTGGAAAGCTCCCGATTCGCATTTCGCGTCTACGATCTTGACACGAATCTTCGTGTCACCTTTATGTGCAAAGAAATAGGTGCCAGGCGACTCACGAAAGGCGCGGTACGTATTCCAGTTTATTGCACCATCTCCGTAGAGACTGAGACAGCCTTCTTCCTTCTTTATTTTCTTTGCGCGAGTGGCGAGTAATGCGTCTTGTGTAACGGGTGTGACCGAGCCCTCGATAAAGGCTGGAAGTGTTCGTACAAGGAGGTCTGCCCCAGCTTCAATCAGTTTTGGACGAAGAGAGAGAGTCGTATCGTTGGGATCGATGGTGACTTCTTCCTGGGCGATAACGTCACCGGCATCCAGTTCAAAGACCATTTGCTGAATGGTTACGCCGGTGACTGTTTCTCCATGCAAAAGCGACGCTTCCACAGGAGACGCTCCTCTATATTTAGGGAGGAGAGAATAGTGAATATTAAGAATGCCCTTTGGAAATGCATCGATAAGGGCCTGAGGGATTATCTTTCCATAGGCAACGACGATCGCGTAGTCGCATTGGTGGGCAGAGAGCTGATCTATGAAAGATTGATCGAGAACGGTGGGTGTTAGTACAGAGATGCCGTGCTCAGTAGCCCATACGTTGGTTTCGGAGGGCGTGAGGGTGAGGCCGCGCCCTTTGGGCGCGGCCGGCGACGTCACAACCACCTCCGGCACAAATCCATGCTCTACCAAGCACGCGAGCGTATCGCGTGCCACGTACGGCGTACCGAAATAAACGAACTTACTCATGGGATTTGTTTGAGTTTACCTCGGCCTGATCATCAGATTCAATTTCCATGTCTGATTCATTTGGCTCAATAGCAACCTTCTCTTCCTGTCCATCGCGCGCGCCACGACGTATTTCGTACATATCAATGGCATGGTCAATAAAGAGGACACCGTCGAGGTGATCTATCTCGTGCTGGAAGACTTGAGCGAGCACGCCACCACCCCCGCGCTCGAACGTGCCTCCGTCTACCGTGCGAGCGCGAACGGTCGCACGCTGATTGCGATACGTCTTGCCATAGATACCGCGCACAGAGAGACAGCCTTCGTCCATTTCTTCACGACGACGTGATGCTCGTACAAAGACCGGATTTATATAAACACCTATATCTGCTGGCAATGGCCCGGACGGTGGAGCGGGGTACAGGCGGTCGTAGCGCACCACAAAGATACGCAGTGATACGCCAATCTGTGGCGCTGCAATAGCCACACCGTCGAGTTCAACGTCAAGAGCCTCAACCATGTCGGCAACGACATGGTTGAGCTCGGGCGTGTTAAACATGTCTTCGGTTACCTCAGACGCTAGGGCGCGCAGCACGGGGTCACCGTCTTGGACGATTGTCTTCATATCGGCACGATACCACATTGAGTATGAAAAACGACTCCGTCTGCAATTGCATAGAGAGTCGCGAGTGTGCCTCGAAAGGCGAATTAGGTTTAGGCGCACAGGGAGCCGGAACAGCTTGGGTGCTCGACAGCTCCCTGTGCACTTAGACTGACACGAAACATTCAGTCATCCCCATCATGTATGTGGCGACGAGATTCGTAACTTGGGAGAAAGCAAATGCGCGCCGACGGGTACGCTAATACTATATCACCACAATGATTCGGGGTCAATAGCCAAACGAACATTTGGAGGTAATTGCTGGAGCCTGTTTGAGAGTTCGGAATCTGGCCAGGCGTCCTCAGGGAGCGTACGTACGGTAGTGCGCCGGAGCACGCGGCCCGTTACAGCTCTATCTGGCAGAACACTGTAGGAGGTGTCACCCAGGGCCTGTACGACCAACATTTGGAGCGTATCGATAGCCTCAGGGCTTGCTTCGGCATGCAGGACGATGAGCGTACCGTATGGTGGATAGGTGAGAATCTTTCGTAGGCTAGCCTCTTCATTAAAAAAAGTTGTGTGTGCTGAGTCACGTATCGCTTCAACAGCGGTATCCTCTGGTTTTCGCGTAACCACTATTAATTTTTGACTTAACCCTGCGAAGAAATACGCGAGACGCACAAAACGTTCACGACTTCGCCAAAATGGCAGCGCAAGCAAACTATCGGCAGACGCAATAACGGCAAGCGGCGTGGTGCCGTGCTTAAGGGTGCGTAGTAAAAGCCACGGGAGAAGCGATTCGGTGCCAACCAAAATGGTGCCAGGTTTTTCACTATCCTCTAGCGTTTTTATTACCATGGATTTTGTACGGAGGGATTCCGTTGGTGCTTGGATGATAGCCGTTTCAGGAAATTCTGCAGCGAGTTCTTCTGCGACACGCTCCATGCCCACACCGAGCGGAAGTAAGTTCCAACTTCCACAACGGGCACACACTATCTTTGCGTCGATGACCGTCTTACCGTCACTTGAACGAAGTAGACGTTTGCCACCAGCCTGAGTAAACGAAAGCTGCATGCCGCGCTCATCGACCACGGCCTGACCGCAATCGCGACAACCAACAGCAGGCGCGTAGCCCGCGCGGGAAGCGAGCACAACGACGTGGCCGCCCTCTGAGAGTTCGCTGCGTATGGATGCGAGCACTTCCGCAGGAAGTGCTCGCCACGGACCTTCATTAGCCTCTATCTTTGCCGTGTCAGTTTCATCAACTGCTTTTCGAGCATCGTGTACGATTGTTGGAATCGTAAGAGGAAACTCAAGCGGCGCTGCAGGGTCTGCGCGGTATTCAAGGGGAAGTGGGTAGTCGCCATAGGCGATAGTGAGTTCGCGGGCAGAGGCGAGCGCGCGAAGCGCGCTCGCAATGTTGATATACGGCCGCTTCGGTAAGGTATATGTGCCGGCACTTACACGATCAATAATAATTGCATCCAAACTAGATATTGGACTCCATGAAAAAGAAGGTGTCGCTATCACAAGCCCTGTGGCGTCGAGCGCTAATTCCAAGACTTGTTTCCGCTTGAACCCACTCACTGCCCCAGAAAGTACCAGCGGTTTATGCTTTGCAAACGCATGCTTCCAAAATTCAACTTCAGCAAGCGTGGGTACTACGAGCAGCACCGCTCGTTTCGCCGCTATAGAAGCTTCGATAAGTGAACGATAGGATTCGACCCGATCTGTCACAGACTGTTCAAAACGTAACTCTTTAAACCCGCCAACCGCACGCTCCATCTTTGGGAACACCAACGGCACATCGCTCTTAACCTGTTCACCAAAAAGAGTAGCCAGTACTGACCCAAGAGATGCGGCATGGTATTCAGACACTTCACGAACTGCGCTCATAACCGACTCTGGTATTGCACCCGCAAGTGCAGGCTCACTTGCGCGCAGCACGAAGTTTGCACGCTTGAGCATCGACTTGGCTTCTTGAACGGGCACACAAGCAACCACGATGCCCTGCGTAGCCTTTTTACGCAGCATAATGTGCACAATCGAACCCTGTGGCAAAAGCACCCGACTACGGTATGACAGCAACCCACTAGGCGCCGTCCTGGAAAGGGGAATTACATCAATGACGAACATACCCCCATTCTATCCCGAAACCAGGAATAGGCTTTAGGGACTGTATTTACTAAACGTACTGCATCAAAAATCGATGGCCCTCAGGGAGTCGAAAACTCTCCAGCTCCTCTCGTGTCATCCAAACAGGATCATGCTTTTCTTTTTCATCTGCGGAGGTTTCTTCTTGCTCAGTATCAACTAGTTCAAAGAGGAAGCAGCGGAAATGAGCGTACCGATTCACACCCTTGGGATGATGAAAGAACTGGGAGTCGTATCGTGGAAGCTCCTTTACCAATCGAAGATTCTTATATCCTGTCTCTTCGAGAATTTCTGTACGGGCGGCCTCTTCAGGAGTTTGACCTTCTTCAATGCCGCCGGTTATAAAGGTATCCCAATCAACTTGTTTCCATTTTAAACCGAGGTATTTGTCGGTCTGAGGGTCTCGCACAATTGCCGTAATGGCGTCGCGTTCTACGAACGGCAAATCAGTACGCACGGCGTTCATGCCAGTATCTACGAAGAGGGGGATTTCAGGAGTGCTCATATGCTTGTAAATAAATTATATACTATGGTACCTATATGAAAATTATACAGACCGGTAACGGGGAGTTGGACCTGGCAGTGCAGGAAGCGGCACAGGTGCTCGCGCAGGGTGGCATTGTTTTGTTCCCAACTGATACGTTATACGGACTTGCTGTCGATGCCCGGAACCCTGGAGCCCTTGAGCGTTTGATTACCTTGAAAGGTCGCGACGCACGAAAAGCTATTTCTGTAGTTCTTCCTGACACTGCAGCCATTTCAGACTACGCAGAAGTTTCGGGTCTGGCCCAAAGACTAATCGACAAACACTTGCCAGGACCATTCACGATCGTGCTACCTATAAAAGGTGGCGAGTTATCGCATGTAGCTCCCGATGGTACCGTTGGCATTCGCGTTCCAAACGATGCCTTTACCCGCGCACTCGCAGAAATATTCAAAGCGCCCTATACCGCCACGAGCGCCAATGTTTCTGGTCAGGAATCAGGCCGAACCGTTGAAGAGATTCTTGAACAATTTGGACCAGCAGCTGAAAACATCGATCTTGTAATCGACGATGGGCCACGTGCAGGTGGATTAGCATCCACCATCGTGCGCGTCGTGAGAGGTGAGACTGAAATCTTGCGAGAGGGCGCTATACCAGCAGCCGAACTAGGACTCTGACATTGAAATGTGAGCACCAATTGCCTGAAGGCGAGAGGACAAGTCTTCGTAGCCGCGATTGATGCTATATACGTTGCGAAGGATTGACTTGCCTTGTGCGGCGAGCATACCGATAAGGAGAATCGTTGCAGGACGAAGGGCAGGAGGACAAACAATTTGTGCCCCACGAAGATGCGATGGGCCGATTATTTGAATACGATGTGGATCCATAAGCTGCGTATCGGCACCCAAGCGATCAAGTTCTGTATAGTAAATGGCACGCTTTTCATATACCCAATCATGGATGAGTGTGGTGCCTTCTGCCTGTGTCGCGATAACGGCAAAGAACGGCAAGTTATCAATATTCATAGCTGGGTACGGACGCGCATGGATCTTTTCAGGGAACGCCACTAGCTTCGATTTTTCAATATGAATATCCGCAAGACGCGTGATGCCATTTTCAGAAAGTCCTTGTGGGGTAAGAGTGAATTTCAGTCCCATTTTCTCGAGTACCATCAGCTCTACTTCCAGGAATTCAATAGGTGCGCGCTCGATAGTGAGGGCCGAGCCTGTGGTTGCCGCTGCTGCAATAAAGAACATCGCATCTGTGGGGTCTTCAGCAACAGTATAAGTAACGTCTGCAGTTATTTCCGGTTGGCCTGTGACTGTGAGGGTTGTAGTACCAATACCATCAATACCAACGCCCAGTAGGCGCAAGTAACCACACACTTCCTGTACTTGGTAATTTGCTGAAGCGTATTTGATAACGCTTACACCGGGAATACGTGACGCTGCAAGAAGAGCATTGATCGTGGCGGTATCGCTCGACTCATACAAAATAACTGTCGCGGGTTTCAATTGCGTATGACTAATAGCAAAGCTATCCGTTTCAGCAGTAATAGTGACACCAAAACTTTCGAGTGCCCAAAGATGTTGGCGCACACTCCGTAGGCCGAGCGTGCAGCCACCTGACTGGGGAAGTGAGAACGATTTGAATTGATGAAGAAGCGGACCGATGAACATAAGAATGCTTCGCGTGCGCGTGGCGGCAACACGGTCTATCGCATCCAAGTCTACTTCTTCTGGTTGTACGAGCGTAAGGTCGTGATCGTTCCAGAGCGCCTGTACACCAATAGATTCAAGTACTTCTACCAGACGATGCACTTCTTCAATCTTCGGAACGTTTTTGAGGGTCGTTGTGCCTTTAGTGAGGAGGGAAGCGGCAAGGAGCGCTACAGCACCGTTCTTAGAACGGTTAGTAAGAACGCTTCCGGAAAGCGGGTGGCCGCCTTCGACTATAAAATTCATCTCGCCTTCGGACATATCTCCAGTATACCTTGTAAGCCCTCAATAAGGCGACATCTTATTAATTGTGCGAACTAGACAATATTGTCATTTAAATGTACAGTCCAAGACAGATTTGAACGCATGAGCTTTCGAATCCTTTGGGGAGTAGCCAAAATGGCCAAAAGCTTGATTCTAGATATCGGTGCCATGGCGAGAGCTATTGGCACGACACAAGAACAGCTGCTGGACGATATGTGCCAGACCACGAGTGGAAAACACCAAGGAGGCAGCGAAGCTGAGTGGGTTAATTCAGCTCGAGACGCTGACCCGGGCACTACCTCTGGACTTCAGAGCCTGTGGTGTGCAGCTTCGTTCTTCGTTCGGGACGCAAATGCCAATGTCTTCTAGCTGTTTTGTGCAAAATTGCCGCGACTTGTTCGCGGTCTTTTTATATGCCAAAGAGACCAGCTTTGGCAGCGAAATGCGAATGGCGGTATACTAGTGGGAATGGCATCGTTTTCCCCTAAATTGGGCATCGACCTCGGCACAACCAATGTGCTCGTATTTGTCCCTGGCCGCGGTGTGGTGCTCAACGAACCGTCCGTTGTGGCAGTTTCTACTGAAACAAACAAAGTTGTCGCTATCGGTGTTGAAGCAAAGAAGATGGTTGGCCGTACGCCGGACTCAATCGTCGCGTATCGCCCTATGAAAGATGGCGTCATCGCTGACTACCGTGTGACGGAAGCCATGCTCCGCTACTTCATGCGCAAGGCACTCGGCAAATATAATCTTTTCAAACCAACCGTTCTTATTTCTGTACCAGCGGGCGTGACTAGTACCGAGAAGCGCGCGGTTATTGAAGCCGCTGCAAAGGCAGGTGCAAAGGAAGCGTACGTGGTGAAGGAGCCAATTCTCGCAGCCATAGGCGCAGGCATTCCTATTCACGAAGCTATGGGCTACATGGTCGTGGACATTGGTGGAGGCACTATCGATGTAGCCGTGATTTCGTTGGGAGGTATTGTTGCATCAACTTCGGTTAAATGTGCGGGCAATAGGCTCGACCGCGCGATCATTGATCATGTGAAAAAGCAGTACAACCTTGCTATCGGTGATAAGACCGCCGAAGACATCAAGATTCAGATTGGTTCAGCTGTGCCCGTGGGAGAAGAGTTGGTAATGGGTATTAAAGGTCGGGATTTGGTTTCTGGACTTCCTCGCACAGTAGAGCTTAAGACAAACCAGGTAGTACAGGCTTTGAACCGCGAACTACGCGAAATGATGCAGGCAATCCGTAAAGTACTTCAGGAGACGCCGCCAGAGCTGGCCAGCGACATCATTGATAACGGCATCATTCTTACCGGTGGAACATCGCAACTACGCAACCTTCCTGAGCTCGTACTTCGTCGCACGGGCGTTCAGTCAAAGCTCGCTGACGACGCGTACTTCTGCGTTGCTCGCGGCACCGGAATCGCGCTCAAGCATTTGGATACCTATAAGAAGAGCATTATCTCGAAGCACTAGGCCGTTGATTCAGCATTAGCCCTCGCTTTCGTCGACAAAATATATCGTAATGTTCGCTCTCCACAAGGCAGAAATGGCCTTGTGTTTTATTATTAGGGTAATGAATAGAGTTTTATGGCACTTCCGGGCACGAAACGAAGAACCAACGCTTCATGACGTTGTTGATCTTCTAGAGGAAGTTCTTATTCAAGGCGAAAGGCAGAAGGAAAGAACCTTAAAACTTCACGAGAGGCTAAATCAGGTGAGCTACGACATGAGTAGGAGATTTCTTAGGCAAGATAAAGAAAATATGAAATTTTCAGAGGCTTTCCCCAACTAATGGTATGGATTGTAAAATTCAAGAGCGTCATACTTTAAAGATATGAAGACAAACACTATTGAAACAAATCTAGAGCCAACACTCTACGATGTTATAGACATTATGAATATTGGGTTTGGCCGTTTAGACGGCCTAGTAGGTCGTTTCGATAGCCTAGAGGGTCGTTTCGATAAGCTTGAAGAAAAAATGGAAGGTGGATTTGCAAGAGTTGAAATAGAAATAAGAGAATTGGGAGATCGAGTAGGCTCGCTTGAGACCAGAGTGACAACTCTGGCACTAAAGGTAGACGGTGTAGACGAGAGACTCGAAATAATGGCGCATGCTTTTGATATAGAGACGGTAAAGATTATTGATCACGAGAAAAGGATCAAGAAATTGGAGCGCGTACGTTTTGCAACGTAGCAATAGATTCTCCTGCTTGTAAAAAATTAAGGACTCCCCGCGCGTGAAGCGTAGGAGCCCTGTGTTTTCACTTTGGCTGTAGTGTCTAGAATCTGAGACTGAGGCCGCCGAAAAACCGTTTTCTTCGCACGGCAGTGTCTAACTGAGCGAATCCTTTTAAACGCCACTGGCTTCCAATATTGAAAGCTAAACCAATATTCAAGCGTCGTGTGCTTCGAATACTTGCAATGCGTGGGATTCGGCTCGTGCTCGTGACGAACCACAAACGGTCGAAGACTTGCGAGTTCCATTCCGGACCAATACGGATGATCTCATGGTCCAGGAACGTACTGCGCTCAACCCACGGACGAATGCGCACATTCCAGCCCGGCGTGGTTGGAACGTACAGCACTGGCCGTGAACCGGTTATGTCACGAGGATCCAGGTGTACGACGGGAACTGTTTGCTGTGCCTGCGCTGGGAACGCAACAAACACCGCGACGAAAAGACCAAGAGGGATACGCATCAAACGCTCCTTTGCTGCGATGAATGATAGCGACCCTGCTACCAGCCCTTATCATCTGCGCCCTCACGCCATACGTCAATTAGACTAGTGCGGATAGGTATTGGAGTTGTCGTATACTAGGGCGACATGGCACATCACGCGTATTACGTAGCGGGGGAGGCAGAAGCAGGAATTAGTTCTGCGCTCAGCTTCGCTGAGCGCGAACTCGGCTTTGTGCAGGAACATAATCCCGATGTTGTCGTACTTCGCTTTGGACTCTTTTCTGTAGACGACGCACGCAAACTTATTGATTCAGCCTATAGAAGCGCGAGTGGTGACAACGGAAAGGTTATCATCGCGAGCATGACCCGCGTCTTTCACGAAGCGCAAAACGCATTACTCAAATTATTTGAAGAGCCACCTGAAGGGGTGACTCTTATTTTGTGCGTGCCTTCGGCTGGATTGTTGCTCCCTACGTTGCGTTCACGACTTCTTTCACTTCCGATATCGCACAATACGGAATCAAGCTCTTTAGTTCAAGAATTCCTAAGTGCATCCACAACAGAGAGAGAGAAGATTGTTACCAAATTGCTTGACCGGGCGAAGTCTGATAAAGACGAGATAAAGCAGGGAGCTCGAAGCGAAGCAATTAGTCTCGTGGAAGGATTGCTGCGAGTAAGTTACGAACTTGGCAAGGAAGGTAAGGGAAAAATTACAACACAGATTGCGGACGAGTTACGAGACTTCGAAGACGATCTCTCCACGTTTCTTCCGATTCTTCATGAACGTTCAGCGCCGTTAAAGCTTATTTTCGAGCATATACTTCTCGTTATCCCCACAAGCTTGGCAAAAGCCGAGGTTTGACTCTTTTAACAGCGTCTGGTATAAAGTAAGTATTACACAACATATATGGCACCAAAAACTAGCAAATCAACCGGGAAAAAGGCTCCTGTGAAGAAAAATACGCGTAAAAACGTTGCAAAACCTGCTTTTACCAAGCTTGGTTTTGATAATGCGACGCTCGTTAAGCACCTCCTTGCGGAGGTGCCTGACCGTGCACGCGAAGTACTCACATACCGTTTTGGACTCGGTACCTCTTCTGAACGCGAGACGCTCGAAGCCATAGGCGAGCGTTGGAGCATTACGCGTGAGCGCGTACGTCAGATCGAGGCTGCTGGCCTTGAGTCTATCCGTGGCTCAAAGGCATTTAAGAATGCAAAGGCATCATTTGATGAGCTTGCTACCCACATGCATACACTCGGTGCCATTATCGAAGAGGAAGAACTCCTTAACGGACTCGCTACCGATGAAAAGGCTCGTAACCGTTTCCGTTTCTTGCTCGTTGTTGGAAGCTCATTCTTCCGTGAACGCGAGACTGATGAATTTTACGCGCGATGGCACGTTGACCAGGCTACGGCTGAGCGCGTGCACGAAGCACTCACACGCCTCTATGCAGGCCTTTCAGATACTGAAGTTCTCGCTGAAGGCGAAATGATGGACAAATTCCTCGAAGAGCTCAAGACCATCAACGAGGCATATAAGAACGAAGAGGTTCTCAAGCGTTGGCTCTCTCTTTCGAAGACCATTTCTTCAAACCCTCTTTCTGAGTGGGGTAAGGCACAGGCTCCTGCTATCCGCACAAAGGGTATTCGTGACTATGCATACCTCGTTATCAAGCGCGCAGGTCAGCCAATGCACTTCTCAGACGTTGCGAAGGCTATCGGTCAGCTTTTTGCAAAAGAAGCACACGTTGCAACGACTCATAACGAACTCATTAAGGATGCTCGCTTTGTGCTCGTTGGTCGCGGACTTTACGCACTTTCTGAATGGGGCTTCTCACCTGGCGTAGTACGCGATGTAGTGAAGGACGTGCTTACCAAGAAGGGTCCGATGACTCGCGAAAAGGTTATCGAGGAAGTGAAGAAGGTTCGGTACGTTAAAGACAACACAATCCTCGTGAATCTAAACGACACGCGTTACTTTAAGCGCAACAAGAACGGAACCTACACCGTTGCATAAGACATTGGTGCAGTGAATGCACATCAAGAACGCGCCTAACGGCGCGTTCTTGTCGTATACTGTTTGTATATGTCAGACAGTCACGGCGGAGGCGGATTACCAGGCTTGGGCCTGATAGTTAAGTTTGAGCACACGATACATACGAACGGCTATCACTTAAAAGGAAGGCCGCTCGTTATACTATTCTTGATTCTCAATTTCGCCTTTCTTTTCTTTTCCCCGTCGCAGACGCTCGCAAACTGGTCATTCGTAGCATTCTTTTCGCCACTCTGGGTACCGTACATTGCCAGTCGTGCAACCTTTGTTCGTTTTGTACAGGCAAACCGGGCTCAAAATATAGCAAACCAAAAATACGTGCTGCTTGAGCTGCGTATGCCACGCGACACAAAGAAAACCCCGCTTGCCATGGAAGCGATCCTTTCTGGTATGCATATAGATTCGGGTGAAAGTAGTTGGTACAAGAGAATTGTCCTTGGCAACATGCGTCCATCGTTCTCGCTTGAACTGGTATCGATTGGTGGACGCGTGCACTTCTACATATGGATGCGTGAGGGCTTCCGCAGGGCGACGGAAAGTTTCTTCTATGCTCAGTATCCGGACATGGAAATAATTGAGGCTGAAGATTACAGTCTTCTTTTTGATCCTATGGACCACGCCAACAGTATGTTCGGCGATGAGTATAAGCATGGACAGCCTGATCCATTTCCTATTAAGACCTACGTTGATTATGGTCTCGACAAAGCTGGTGCAAAACCAGAAGAGATAACAGACCCGCTTGCGCAGCTTATTGAATTTATGGGTTCCATTGGCCCTACCGAGCAGCTTTGGATCCAATTTATTATGCGCTATTCAAAGAGCGAGAAATACGGAAATAAGAAGAACGAAGCGGGCAAACCCTATACCTGGGCTGATGAAGCTAAAGAGGTTATTAACACCATACGTGAGTCAACAACACGCAAAACCAAATACCTAGATCCAACTACCGGAAAGGAGGTTGTGACTGAAGGATTCCCAAATCCATCGAAGGGTCAGTCAGAGACCATGGCCGCTATCGATCGCAATATTGCTAAGCAATCCTTTGACGTGGGTATCCGTGCCATCTACACCGCGCCCCAAGAAGCCTTTCAGGGCAGCATGATTAGCTTCTTCCTGAGTATGTTTAAGCCGTTTAATAGTGAATCATATAACAGCATAAAGACTGCCGCGCGATTCTCGGCAAGCTTCAACGACTATCCATGGGAAGATCGCGGAGGTCATTTGAAGCATCATCTTCAAGAGCAGATCGTGGAGTACTACCGCAGACGCGTTTATTTCCAAGAGCCCTACATTGGTGACTGGATGATTATGAGTACCGAAGAAATAGCGACCCTCTTCCACGTACCGGGCGCAAACGTTGAGACCCCGAGCTTGCCGCGTATACAGTCTGCAACGAGCGGCGCACCTTCAAACCTTCCGACGTAATGATCATGTTCCAACAATTCTTTCAACCGTACATCACGGGAATTCAAGCACTGTCTCGTGCCAAGCGGATTATTTTTGCCGGACTTGTTGCGGGGACTATCGTGTCACTTGGAGTTGCGTGGCTTTTTTCGTCACCTTCAGATTTTCCAACCAACCAACTCATTACTATTCCGAAGGGAGCAAGTGGACTAGATTTTGCTAACGATCTTGCGGCAAGCCATGTGATTCGTTCGCCCTTTGCCTTTCGTGTACTCTCACGCATTACGGGTCTTGATCGATCACTCGACCCTGGTACATACCTCTTTACACAGCCTGTGATGCTGAGTGGGGTGGTGACGCGTATTGGAAACGCTCAACACGGCATTAATCCCATACGCATTACGCTTACTGAGGGGATGACAACGAAAGACATAGACGCCACATTTGTAGAACAACTCCCCGGCTTCGACTCAGCTGCGTTCTTGCGCGAGGCATCCACGAGCGAAGGGTATCTTTTCCCCGACACCTATTTCTTTATGCCGGGAACCGATTCAAATGATATCGTGGTGCGCCTGCGTACTCAATTCAGTGCACAGATTGCGAGCATCACGCCACAGATACTTTCTTCGAAGCGTTCGGTAAACGACGCGGTAATAATGGCGTCTATCTTGGAGCGCGAAGCAAACTCGCCGGAAGATATGCGCATGGTGGCTGGCATATTGTGGAATCGCATTAACAAAGGTATTCCACTTCAGGTAGATGCAACGTTTGGTTACATTCACGGCGAAAATGGTTATACGCCAACTGCCGCTGATTTAGGTTCAGACTCACCCTATAACACCTATCGAAACAAGGGCTTGCCGCCTGGACCAATCTCTAACCCGGGGCTCGACGCACTTCTCGCTGCTGTGATGCCTACGAAAACTAACGATTTATATTATCTGACCGGCAAGGATGGCAAAATGCACTACGCGACCACCTTTGAACAGCATAAGAAAAACCGAACGCTGTATCTAGATTAATTGTTTGTTTCATATTCATAGTACTTGTGATAGGTTCACTGGGGACCAGCCACGGTATTGGAGGAATTGGCATGCCAAATCAAGTGACGATTAATCTCTACGATGAGACCGGTCAGCTGCGTTCGTGGCGAGATATCGAAAGGGAAGTGATCAAACACGCGATCGCGGATCTGAAAAGTATGACCCTCGTGGCCAAGCGTCTTGGTATCGGGCGCAGCACCCTCTATCGAAAGATGGGTGAATATGGAGAAGCCGAAAGCCCTGGGGGTGAGTAGGCTTTTGTCTTTTGTGCTATAAGAAAGTTATGAATAACGTGACGGGGAAGAAAGTATTTGTTGGACTGTCGGGAGGCGTTGACTCTGGCGTATCTGCTGCACTCTTGCAGGAAGCAGGTGCTCATGTGACCGGAGTATTTATAAAGGGTTGGTATCCACCGGGTATGCCCTGTACCTGGAGTGCAGACCGTCGGGACGCTATGCGCGTGGCAGCGCATTTGCGTATTCCCTTTCTCACCCTCGACGCGTCTAAAGAATACAAAGAAGGCGTGATTGATTATCTGCTTCGCGAATACAAGGCCGGCAGAACACCGAATCCCGACATTATGTGTAATAGGGAAGTGAAGTTCGGCGCGTTTGCAAACTTTGCACAGACGGAAGGTGCGGACTTCATTGCCACGGGGCATTACGCGCAAACAAGCGCAGACGATCATGACAAAAATGATGCGCGCTTGCTGCGGGGGGTAGATGAAGATAAAGATCAGTCGTATTTCTTGTGGGCAGTGCCAAAGACATCGCTTGAACGCACGCTATTTCCTGTAGGAGGAATGCCTAAGAGCCGCGTGCGCGAGCTTGCTCGCGCACTTAAGCTTCCAAACGCTTCCAAACGCGATAGTCAAGGTATTTGTTTCCTCGGCACGATCTCTGTCGAAGACTTTTTGCTGCAAGAATTTGGGAGTACACCCGGGGAAGCGCTCGATACGGAGGGCGCCGTAATCGGCGCCCATAATGGCGCATTACTGCACACGCTCGGAGAGCGTGTGCATCTTGAGGGTGCACCACAAGGTCCGTGGTATGTCGTGGGCAAAGATAGTGAAAAGAATACTCTTACCGTTTCGCATACTCATGACTCAACTGGCACTCAAGAAATCACAGAAATTTCACTTCTTGATACAAATTTCTTCACAATGCCACGCGATACCGAGCTACTAACGGCTCAGTATCGCTACCATGGTCCACGTATTGAAGGCATATTCAATGGTGTTAGCTTCACACCCACGGCACCACTCGCTGAAGCCATAGCCGCCGGTCAGTCGCTGGTGTTATACAAAGGTGAAGAATGCATCGGGGGTGGTATCATAGCGTAAGCTATGCCAGACATCATTAAGACAGACGGGACCGTTGAGGCCTGGGACGGAACAAAATTAGTGCGTTCTCTTGTGCGCGCAGGGGCGAGCGAACAGACTGCCGAGCGTATTCGAAGCACTATCGAAGCCACCATTTCTCCTACGGAGCAAAGTTCACAAATATATCGTCGTGCATTCCTTATGCTTCGTCGTGATGCGCGCTCGACGGCAGCGCGCTACAGCCTTCGTCGCACACTCTTCGATCTTGGTCCATCCGGACATCCCTTTGAAGACTTTGTGTCAGAGATATTTAAGTCCGAAGGGTGGGACGTGCTCCCGCGACAAATTCTGCAAGGGAAATGCGTGCCGCATGAGGTAGATGTATACGCGCAACGCAATGGCGAATGCTTAGCGGCAGAACTTAAATACCACAACGACCCCGCGTATAAGACTGATGTGAAAATTGCCTTGTATGTAAAGGCGCGCATGGATGATATCTGGGCAGGTGCTGATCACACACACGGCATAAAGCGCGTTGATCACGGCTATTTGGTGACAAATACAAAATTCACTTCACAAGCCATGGATTATGGAAAATGCTCTGGCATCACGCTACTTGGTTGGAGCTATCCGCATCACGGAAGTTTGTACGATCGTATTGTTGCAAGTGGTTTGTACCCGGTGACGGCGCTTACCTCACTTCGCAAGGCAGAGAAGCGTTTACTTATTGATAAAAATATTTCAACAACTGAAATGCTGCGTCAGCACCGCGAAGTACTACGTCAGATCGGCGTATCGCCAGAACGCATTGGCTCAATTGTCGCAGAAATTGATACCCTGCGAGAAACATCAAAAGACGTGCACCTTCATCGAGACACTATTATATGAGCGACTACATTAAAAAATACAACCCAAATCGTAGCGGAGACTGGAATTATGGCGGTCAGAAATGGCGTCTTTCACGTTCGAAGATTGAACTCTTTAACGAATGTCCGCGCTGCTTCTATTTGGATAACAAACTAGGTACTGCGCGCCCTCGTGGCCCTGCCTTTACACTCAACATTGCTGTGGATGCTCTCCTCAAAAAAGAATTCGACAAGCATCGCACAGCAAAGACTGCGCATGCATTAATGGAGAAATACAAAATAGATGCCGTACCGTTTGATCATGTGCACATGAATACGTGGCGTGAGAACTTTGAAGGCATTGAATACAAAGATGCAGCGACTGGGTTCACTATCTCCGGTGCCATCGATGACTTGTGGGTACAGCCAGACGGAAAGCTTATTGTCGTGGACTACAAAGCTACGTCTAAAGCCACGAGCGTAAACACACTCGACGATTCTTCCTGGAAAGATTCATATGCGCGTCAAATGGGTGTGTATCAATGGCTTCTGCGAAAGAATGGGTTTGATGTTTCGGACATGGGCTACTTTGTGTACGCAAATGCAAAGGCTGAAGAAGATTCATTTGATGGCAAACTCGAGTTTGAGCTCACGGTTGTGCCCTGCGAAGGCGACACGAGCTGGATTGACGATATATTGCCACGCATAAAGGCTGCGCTTGATAGCGATGCGATTCCGGCAGTTGGTGCTGGTTGTGAATTCTGCCCGTACCGTGAAGCAGCAGGGAAGAAGCTTCTCGCTCTTCATAAGAAATCCACAAAATAGGGTCTATCGTTACGGGTATGGAGGTACAAATCGAGCCATCGTGGAAGAAAGTCCTTGAACCTGAGTTCGATAAACCATACTTCAAAGATCTCGCGACCTTCGTTAAGGATGAATATCACAGTACTACGGTGTACCCGAAGCCGGCAGATCTTTTTAAAGCATTCGAGCTAACACCGTTTAATGATGTACGGGTGGTCATTATTGGCCAAGACCCCTATCACGGAAGAGGGCAGGCAATGGGATTATCATTCGCTGTACCGAGTGGAGCAACTATTCCTCCGTCACTTCGAAATATATACATCGAGATAGCGTCTGACCTGGGGAAACCGCTTGAGCATAACGATGGCGATCTTTCTCGTTGGGCAAAGCAAGGAGTGCTACTGCTCAATGCAACGCTGACCGTGCGAGCCGGCGCAGCCGGCTCGCACCAAGGATACGGCTGGGAACATTTCACGGACATGGCAATCAAAGCACTTTCAGATAAGCGTGAACACCTTGTATTTATATTGTGGGGAAACTACGCACGCGCAAAAGCAGCGTCAGGTCTTATCGATCGTACAAAACATTTAGTACTAGAATCTCCACATCCATCGCCATTCTCAGCCAATAATGGATTCTTTGGCAGCAAGCCCTTCAGCAAAACAAATCAATATCTTGAGGAACACGAACTGGAACCGATAGATTGGCTCTAGGGCTCGGTTACTAGGGTACTTGCCAAATAATTATATGTGTGCTATTATACACATATTAAAGGTCTAACCTAATTCTATGGCTTATTTAAAGCGTTTTAGCTCACTTATTGCACTTGCAATGTTCATGGCAACACCAGCAGCAGGGGCGAACTTCTCACATATCCGCGCGGCACAGGTACCACCCACGTTTACGCCTCCTGTAGTCATTCCGGTAGTTCCTCCGGTGATTCCACCAACAGTACCGGTTGTTGCGCCGGCTCCTGTAGCCCCGGTGATGGTTCTCCCACCAACGCTTCCAATGAATCCAGGACGACCGCGCTCGATTATTGAATCACCGCGCTTGGTAGTGCCCGTTAGTACAATCTTTGCCTCATAAGCTAGTTGGGAATAGGTAACAAACAGCGCCGCCCTTCGGGCGGCGCTGTTTCCTTTTACTAACTCCTTCGACTCTTACCCCTGCTTCGCGAGCCACGCACTATACACCTTCGCCATATCTTCAAAACTCTTTTTGTTATTGGCAATTTCTTTTTTGCCATGAACCATGTGAATGCTCGCGCCAAGTGTAATTGGGCCGATCATAGGGCGAACCTTCGCAAGGTCTGCAATGCGTTTCTTTGCGAGAGCAATCTTCTTTTTGGCAGGCATGGTCACGTCTGCAACAAAGGCATCAGCGGAAAGTTTCTTACCTGTGGCAAGTTTTACAAATTCTGCAAAGTTGTACCGAGATCCGTACTTCCATACTTCGCGCATTTCTTTTCCAACATTCTTGTTGTCGACGATATGTCCGTACTTCTTGTAGAAATAGGCCCGCCATTGCGAAAGGGCGAGCTCTGCGAGCCCGTAACCGTGGTACGCGGCCGATGATTCCCAGCCATAGATGTGCGGCACCATAAGCGCTCGAAGGGAATCAACGGACTGATCGTAGTATTTCTTGTAGTGCTTCTTTGCAATCTTTAACACCTTCTCTTGAGTGAGATCCTTGGTCTCATAGATTTCGCGCTCGTAGGCTGCAACGAACATAATGGAATTCATGCGCATTGGCTGCATTAACTCCAACTGCTTTGCCTTACGCTCATACAGTGAAAGGGGATACGAATCACCCTCAGCGTTCTTTGCGTAACGAATGCGCCATTCAATACTTGAGAACAGGGTATCAAGGAACATACTCTGCGTTTCTGCCCAAGCCGTCGACATAGGTGCATACTCGTGATTCAAACACACTTCCGTTTCTTCCGTATTAAGGAAATGCGCAGCGTGACCGCCCTCGTGGAAAAGGGTATTTGCACCAACAACTCCAGAACCAACCTGGCCAGCCACGAGCGTACAGGTGAAGTTCGAGGTACCAGGAATACGTTTTCCTTTCTCAAAATGCACCAAATCAGGCCAATGACAGAAACCGTTGTTCCATTTGCCTTTACGGTCCAGAAGATCAAGCTTCAATCGCCCTTTCTTATAATCAATATCAAGTGACTGAAATGAACGGCCCCAACGCATAAGCGCATCGCTAAATTGGAAATACGGATCTTCTTCCTTGGTAAAGTCACCCGCCATCATATAGCTAAAGTTCCATGGCTTACGAAGTCCTGGGCGAGTTTTTTCAGCTTTACGAATTTCGTCAAAGGCATATTTAGTGCGCTCGTAAATGGCATCAAAGATTCCAAAGAGCTCGTCTTTGGTCATACCGTCTTCGCGTTCTACCTTGAGTGCGTAGAAGTCTTCATAGCCAAGTGAGTGAGCGTAGTCATTACGCAATCGAAGAACCTTGAGGTAGTCAGGAATTACGTCTGTCGCGAGCGCTTCACGTGCATCAAAACACGCTTTGCGAACCTTTTCATCCGGATGCGTACCAATCATCGTTGTCATCTTCACGCTGGACGCAGGTACGAACTTCTTCGTTGCAGGGTCGATGTAGCCCTCTTTGCGGGTTGAGCGACGCTTAGTGATCTTCGATTCGATTACATTTATCTTCTCCTTAATTACAAGAGCTTCAGCGGGTGACTGATTTGCTTCGAAATACTTTATCCACTGAAGCAGTCGATCCGTTGTCTTTGCATTCACACCTTGGAGAAGACTACGCGTCTTCTCCAGATTCTTAGGATCAGAACGAAACGCATCGAGCTTTGCCATTGCCGCGTCCTTCTTTGCATCTACTGACGGGTCGCCCATATACGAAACCCAGAAGTATTCTTCGTATCCTTTATGGAGCTTGAGTAAGTCCTTATTAAGCTTTTCGAGGAAGGTTTCGGCAGTAGTCATATAGAGCTATTGTAGACGCTCCCTTCACAACCGCCAAACACATCTGTAGAGGCCCGATTTTCCTTTGTTGAGTTGGATTGGTATTGTTAGTACACATGGCAAAAGGCATAACAAAAGTGAAAGAGCTGGGCGGTATCACTGAATACCGGCTTGAGAAAAACGGCCTGCGCATCTTGCTCGTGCCTGATAGCAGCGTACCGGTAGCTGGTTGCATGGTCACCTACAACGTGGGCTCGCGAAACGAAGCGGTTGGATATACCGGCTCTGCACATCTTCTTGAGCATCTCGTATTTAAAGGTACGGATAAGTTCAATCCACAGAAAGGAACGAGTATGGATAAACTTCTTGAATCAAAAGGTGCAGCTATGAATGCATCAACTTCATTCGATCGCACCAACTACTATCAGGTACTCGCGAGCGACCAGCTTCCACTCGCCATAGAGATAGAAGCAGATCGCATGCGCACAGCACGATTCCTTGAGAGCGACCGTACGAGCGAAATGCCCGTCGTGCGAAATGAATATGAAATGTATGAGAATGATCCTGCTTCGTCGCTTGATAAGGACGTGTGGGGAGCAGCATTCATGGCGCATCCGTATCACCATCCGATCATTGGTTGGAAGAGCGATATTGAAGGTGTTTCTATCGAACGACTCAAGCAATTCTATGACGACTTCTATTGGCCGAACAATGCAACGGTAAGTGTTGCGGGGTCGTTTGATGAAGAGCAAGTTTTGGTGTTGATTGAGAAATATTTTGGTGTGCACTCAGCAGCACCTCATGTGATACCAGCGGTATATACCGAGGAGCCAAAGCAAGAAGGTCCTCGTCGTGTACAGATACAGCGGGCAGGAAATCAGGTTGTGTCTATCTCCCACAAAATACCAAATGCGCTGCATGAGGACATTCCGGCGCTTCTCATGCTAGCGAGTGTGTTATACGAAGACAAGACCAGCAGACTTTACAAAGCTTTTGTTGATTCTGCCCTCGCAACGGACGTAGCGGTGTATTGCAATCAACTCCATGATCAGAGCCTCTTCCAGACGTCTATCACGCTCGCGCCCGGCACGACGCATGCAAAGGCTGAACAATTGGTACTAAAGGAATATGCCCGTATTGCGACTGAGGGCATCACGACAGCAGAACTCACTGCGGCAAAGCGTAGCGCACGCGTATATGCATCTCGTAGAAAGGATGGTGCGTATGCATTACTCTCTGCACTTAACGAAGAAATTGCGATGGGTGATTGGACGCGCTTCATCACTCTTCACGAAGATCTCGAGAAGGTCACTGGTAAAGATGTGCAGCGTGTTGCGCAGAAATATTTGATTGTCGACCAATCCACGACGGGCTGGTCGGTGAATGCACCACAAAAAGTACCAGCGAAGACCAAAGCTTCAGCTAAGCCAACAAAACGATAATCTTATGGCACGCGAACCTATGAATGTTACTGAGCACGAAAAGGGAACTATGCGCCTCTTTGCGGTGCGTACGGGTGCAAAAGATGTCGTAACTATTGAAGGCAGCGTGCTCGGAGGCTACTACATGCAAAGTCGCGAAGACATGATGGTACCCCGCATGGTAACTGGACTACTTGATGCGGGTACAAAAAATAAAACAAAAGAGCAGCTCCGCGGTGCGCTTGCTGCAAAGGGCGCAAGTCTCTATTTCGCTCCGGGGGGCGACCGTACTCATTTTTATGCAGCATGTCTTCCAGAAGACGCAGAATTTATGTTCAAACTTATCGTTGAATGTTTGTCTGAGTCTACGTTTCCAACCGCTGAAGTCGCAAATCAAAAAAAGCGATCGCTCGCAGAACTTGAAGAATCGAAGAATGATACGGGCTTTCAGGCTTCAATGGCATTCTCGCGACTTATATACGATCCTACCCATGTAAATTATCCTGATGAGATCGATGTGGAGATGAAGCGCGTCGCTAAAGCGACGCGCAAAGACATGCTTACCTTCCGTTCCAAGCTTGGCCAAGGTGGTCTCGTACTCGCCGTTGCAGGAGACATTGTGCCTGACAGTATTCTCGCAAAGGCAGAGAAAGCATTTTCAAAACTACCAAAGGGAACTGCGAAGATGACAGAGAAGAAGGCTAATGCAAAGAAGCCGAGCGTAAGCGAGGCGCTTGTAAGTATTCCCGACAAAGCAACCATCGATACCTATATAGGTGTACACGTGCCTATGACCTACGAGAGCGACGACTTCACCGCACTCAAAGTATTCACCAGCATGCTGGGAGGTGGAGGACTTTCGACCGGGCACCTTATGCGCACCATTCGTGAGCGCGACGGCCTCACCTACGGAATCGCTGCAGGCACTAAAGGCTTTGCAGGAAAAGCAGATGGAGCTTTTGTCATACACGCGACATTTTCTCCTGCGACCTTCGATCAAGCAGTTGCGAACACACGCAAGGAAATTAAAATCTTCCTCGAGACCGGCATGACTGAAGAAACGCTCCAAACCAAGAAGGACGAACTCACCGGCAGATATTACGTCGGACTTTCAACGACACGTGGACTTGCCAGCGCACTCCACACCATCGGCATCGAAGAAAAACCACTCGCATATATCGACGAATATCCGAGCCTGATACATGCGGTAACCGTGGCTGATCTCAAACGAGTTGCTGCGATTATTCCCTTCGATAAACTCTCGCTCGCAGCGGCAGGAACATTCATTAAAAAGTAGTGCCGTGGTATTGTCGTATTTATGACCGTCTCTGAAGTACGTAAGCGATATCTAGAATTTTTTAAGGCACGTGGGCACGTAATTATCCCTTCTGCACCCATCGTTCCTGGCAACGATCCAACGACGCTTTTCACGAGTAGCGGCATGCAGCCCTTGGTTCCGTATCTTCTTGGGAAAGAACACCCTGAAGGTAATCGCATCGTAGACTCACAAATGAGTTTCCGCGCAGGCGATATTGAAGAAGTGGGTGACAACCGTCACACAACCTTCTTCGAAATGCTTGGTAACTGGTCGCTCGGTGACTATTTCAAACAAGAACAGCTTCCATGGATTTTCGAGTTTATGACAAGCAAAGAGACTGGACTCGGGTTTGATCCAGAAAAAATCTACACCACCGTTTACAGTGGTGATAAAGAAGCACACATGGAACTCGATACAGAAGCTGTCGAGATTTGGAAAAGACTTTTTAAAGAAAATGGTATCAATGCTGAACTAGTGATACTTGATACGGAAGAAAATGGATACGAAACCGGAATGCAAGGAGGACGCATCTTCGCATATGGTTCAAAAAAGAACTGGTGGAGCAGAGCTGGGGTGCCCATGAACATGCCAGCAGGAGAGCCAGGTGGTCCTGACTCTGAAATATTCTATGACTTTGGACCATCGACGGATTCGACAGGCGGTCATGCAAATGCTGAAGCAGATACTATCTGGGGCAAATTCTGTCATGTTAACTGCGACTGCGGCCGTTTTGTGGAAATCTGCAATTCCGTCTTTATGCAGTTTGTTAAAAACCCCGATGGAACGTTTTCAAATCTTCCAAAGCAAAATGTAGACTTTGGGGGAGGACTTGAACGCTTTACGTGCACCACACTCGATAGTTCAGATTTGTTTGATATCGATGTATTTGATAATGCTCGAACGGTGCTTGAGACTCGTACCGGAAAGAAGTACGGCGAAGATGAAGCAGTCACAAAAGCAATGCGCATCATTCTCGATCACATGCGCGCAGCATCGTTCATGCTTGCTGAAGGAGTATTGCCATCGAACACGGAAGCGGGGTATGTGCTTCGCCGTTTGATTCGTCGCGCGATTCGCGAAGCTGACAGGCTTGGTATAACCGACACCGTTCTTGCAGACGTCGCGCAGGGGTACGGCGAAGCGTATGCAGATCACTATCCGCACGTACTCGCAGCGAGTGCAACCATTCGTGACGAACTTGCAAAGGAAGAAGAGAAATTCCGTAAGACACTTTCGCAAGGTATGAAGGAACTTGAAAAACTCGTTACTCGTGGAAGCATTACTCCTGAAGATGTCTTTACACTCTTCACCTCGTACGGGTTTCCTATTGAGCTCACAGAAGAAATTGCGAATGAACGCGAGATTCAAATCGATCTCACCGAAGTAATGAAGCTTATGGCAGTACACCAGGAGACATCGCGCGCCGGAGGCGCGCAGAGATTCGCAGGAGGTCTTGCTGACCACGCAGAGCAGACCGTGCGATACCATACCGCCCACCACATTCTTCTTGCGGCACTTCAGCAAGTACTCGGGCCGGAGGTAAAGCAACGAGGCAGTAACATCACGAGCGAGCGTCTTCGCATCGATTTCTCCTTTGACCGCAAAATGACTGATGAAGAAAAGACTCAGGTAGAAAAGATTGTGAATGAAGTTCTTGAGCAAGATCTTCCTGTTACTCGCACCGTTATGCCGAAGGAAGAAGCAGAGAAGCTCGGTGCACAAATGGAATTTGGTGTTAAGTATCCCGACATGGTATCGGTGTATTCCGTAGGACCAGCACACGCAACCGAAGATCAGCCTGATATTCCAAACGCATTCTCGCTAGAATTCTGCGGTGGCCCACACGTAACCAACACGCGCGAAATTCGCGAAGGCGGCACGTTTAAAATTCAGAAAGAAGAAGCATCGTCTGCCGGTGTTCGTCGTATCAAAGCAGTATTGGTATAAGAATCTGCGCACTGCGCGCGAATTATCGTTTATACTTAGCCCATGTGGTTTTTTAAATCTAAGAAGCGTTCATCCGTTGTTGTTATCGACATCGGCTCTTCGTCAGTTGCGGGGGCATACGTGCACTACACCGACAAAGAACTTCCCATTATCTACTACACCATTCGCATGCCTATTGTACCGGGCGAAGGTGAAGACATACAAACGGCGATGCTTCGCACCCTTACGGCAATGGGTACCGAACTTATTGAAAAAGGAGCTCCTGCGCTTAGACGAGAGACAGGAAGTGGGAGTGTTGATAGCGTACTCGTGAGTGTTTCGGCACCCTGGCAGGAGACCAAAGTACGTACGCAGGCAATTCATCCTGACAAACCCTTCACCTTTACATCGCGCATGCTAAGTGAGGTCGTATCTTCTAGCGCAAACCTAGAAGCAGGGCGTGTGAGCACGGGCGAGTCTGTGATCGCCACTATTTTGAATGGATATGAAATTCCAAATCCAATAGGAAAGCGCGCTACGCGCGCAGAAGTCGTTATACTCTCTTCTACTCTTGAGGCCTCCGTAATCGACGAGATTCGTACCCGTGTGCGCAAGTGGTACCACACTCACGAAATTACGTTTGTTGCGTTTGCTCCTGCAACATACACCGTGCTTCGCGACCTCTACCCACATGAAAAAGACTTCCTTATTCTCGACGTATCAGGAGAGGGAACTGATTTGGCATTCGTAAAGGCAGGTTTGCTGGTTGATGTGGGCACGCTGCCAAAAGGCATTCATCAACTGCTCGATGCAACACGAGGTGCAGAACGCATGACCATCGACGAAGAATCAGGAAATGCACGCGTACCCTCTGAGCAGCCAGGTTACATAAGTCCTGACAGAAATGCACGATTTGTCATTCGCACAGAAGCGGTAAAAAAAGAATGGCTCACCGGTCTTACTGACCTCTTTAAGCAATTCGCCCAGAACCACGCACTCCCCCGCACGCTATTTCTTCTTGCGGACCCCAATGCTCGTGACTACTTGCGTCGCTCACTCGATACGGACGCGCTCCACTCGCTATGGCTTTCCGACGAACCACTCTCACTGATTTCCGTGCTTCCTGAGCAATTCGCTCCGTACGTACAAGCCCGCGGCAATGCCGAGGGCGACATATTCCTTGCGATTCTTACCCTCTATCAGGCGAAGCAGAATGGTTTGTAAGCATCTGGTAGGATTAGAAGTATGAAAGGAAAAGAAGGAATAGAAGCACCTAAGTTGCCGGAGATAGATAGAAAAGAAGCACTATCCGCAGTACAAGAATTGAAAATGGAAGAGGGCGAAGAATTCTCTTATAACGGGACGGATTTTTATTTGATATTCATTTCTGCAAAGGAAATGGCGAATTCGGAGGATCAATCCGTGGGAAGTTTTTATGCTTCAACGCTTATTGCTGGTTTTGATATCTATCTTTATGAAGGACTTTCAGAGGCTGATAAAAGACGGGTTTTGTTCCACGAGATCATTGAGGCAAATCTAATGAATCGTTATAGCGTTAACTCCAAGCTAGCCCATGAAACTGCTTTGAAATTAGAGGAAGAAGAATTTGGCCCAAGAGATCCAAACGCTACCTATTAATGTAAAGTAGCTTCATGAATTCTTCAGCTAGGATGCGCTATTAATAGTGCTGTTACCCGCTTAACTCACACACCATTATGGGAATTTTGCTCTGGATTGTATTTGGCGCTATCGCAGGTTGGCTCGCTTCAATGATTACCAACTCGAATAACAGCCTCGTGCTTGATATTGTCATCGGTATCGTCGGAGCTATTATTGGAGGATGGATCATGAGCATGCTTGGCAGCACCGGCGTGAGCGGATTCAACCTCTATAGCCTCCTTGTCGCTATTCTCGGTGCAGTTGTGCTCCTCGTCGTCGTGAAGGCGATTCGAAGGGCATAGTTTGAAATAAGGGAATAGCAAAAGCAGCCGGCTCCGCCGGCTGCTTTTCCGTTACCTTGCACTCCTAAGGAATTAGCAGCATTATGCGCCAGGGAAAGAGGAGGCGAACATGGGTCCGATACAAGAACATAAGTATTTTGCGATTGTTCAGTTGGTGATGAAGGGCAAGCGGGACTTGCCCGATCTAACGCACCGACAGCTCGCTATTATGGTCGTGCTCGTATCCGCGACAACGGATCGCGAGCGAACAGTACGCTACATATGCCAATATCTAGGGCTGCAAAAGCCCGTCGTAAGTCGTGCGCACAAAGCTCTGCAAACGCACGGTTTGCTCGAACTACGACCAGACCCTGGCGACAGGCGCAGCGTCCTTTTGTTTGTGACAGAGAAGGGACGCGAATATTTCTGAGCGGAACATCGGTCGCTCAAAACCAGGTCTTGCAGACCTGGTTTTTATCATTTCGCCTCTGTCTAGGTATACCCACACACCGGTTTTAAAACCTGAAACGAGGGGTATACTGTTTCTATACCCATTATTGTTGCGTAATACTATATTCCAGCGCGTCTTATGAGCAAAACTATTACTGACATCATTCCTCCATCACGCCGTCGCCAGATGGAACAAGAGAGCGGACAGGCACTCTCTGAAAATCCTGAGTACTCAACTCCTTCCTACACACCACCGCCAGCCCCTCCTCGCCCCGTAAGCGATTTGCCGTATCGTCCCGACAACGGAAAGATTGGCCGAAAATTTCCGTGGGGAGTTGCACTCATTGCGCTCATCGTCGTCGCAGGTTCTGCAGGCGCACTCTACGCATTCGCTGATGCAAAGGTAACCATCACGCCGACCAGCTCCACGGCAAATGTATCAGGTGATTTCTCAGCAACATTTGCAACGGGTGATCTTCCGTACGAACTCATTAGTGTCGACAAGACGGTGAGTGGAAGTGTTCCTTCAGAAAGCACTGAAACGGTGAACGATCCTGCACAGGGAACTATCACTATTTACAACGCACAGGAAACTAAGCAGACCCTCATTAAGAACACGCGCTTCGAATCTCCTGCAGGTCTTATCTATCGTATTCAGGATTCAGTCACCATTCCTGGTGGTTCCGTAAGCTCACCAGGCAGTGTAACTGCTCCTGTTTCTGCAGACACCGGTGGCGAGAACTACAACATTGGCCCAACGAACTTTACGGTTCCTGGCCTCAAAGGTTCTGCAACCTTCAACCTTGTTACGGCTAAGTCATCCGCTCCTATGACCGGAGGATTTAGTGGCACGCGTCCATCCGTAAGCCAGGCAACGCGCGATGCACAAAATGAAAAGAGTAAGGCAACGCTAACCGATAGCATCAACGCTGAAATTACGAGCAAGCTAAAGGCAGGCTATATCGTCATTCCTGGTGGCACCTTCATTAGCTACGTTCCTCAGCACGACACTGCCGGCAAGGACAACAGCACAGTGAATGTAAACCTTGAAGGTACTGCCGTGGCAGTAGCATTCCCACAGGCGGCACTCGCAAAGGCAATTGCATACCGCGTGAATGGCAGCTACGCGGGCCAGCCAATCTCACTTCTGAACCCAAGTACGCTTACTCTCACCCCAGCAACACCGGGAACCCCGACGGCTGAGCAAGGCACCTTTGCCTTCAGCCTTGCAGGCCCAGCGACACTCGTTTGGGATGTAGACGGTAGCAAGATTGCCGGTGCCGTAGCAGGAAAGTCACGTTCTGCGGCATACACCATCATCCAAGGATTCCCTGAGGTATCTCAGGCAGTTCTCACGGTACGCCCATTTTGGAAGCAAACCTTCCCCGATGATCCAGCGAGCATAAAGATCGCAACAACCACTGTTTCAACTAAGTAGCCTTGTAGTAAGAAAAGTAAAAAGCCTCGTCGTTTCCGACGAGGCTTTTGCTGTTCAGGCAGCTGGCTTGGCTGCACGCTTGCCGATCACATAATCGATGAGCCTGTAGCAGCCGAGAGGCACCCAGATCCAGCCAACCATGATGGCACCAATGATGAATTTCACGAGTGTGTCGTTCAGGTTCAGTTCCTGAATCGACGTCGCGAATCCGGTGAGATCCAGCCAACAGGGGAAGAGTTGAAAGAGTCCCACGGGCCAAAGAAACAAGAAGGACGAAAGAGCGGGCAGAACTCCCATCGTTTGACCCTTCCCGATAAGCAACACGCGCTTATGAAAGGGCAGTAGGCCCACAACAAGGATCGCTGCGCTGCAAACGCACCCTCCCCAGAAATCACTCGGCATATAAGCCCAAAAGGTAATGACGACAATCACAATGAGTGCCGCAAGCTTCGGAACGGGATTAGTCGAACGCATGTCAGCCTCCCTATGAATGTGACCTACTCCCGGACTATATACCGCTAGAGTTCCTTTGCAACGTGTGCTACGTTTTGTCCACATAGCAACCACCATGCAAACAGGGGGCAGTTATGGAACGACATAAGCACAAGTGCCCCAATTGCAGGTATGTATGGGAACACGATGAGCTGGATGGGTCTGAAGATCGTGCGCACGACTGCGCACGGTGCGGAACCAAGCAACAAAAGAGGTATGGCGGTCGTGACGCGATCAGTTTGCCAATTTCGCTACCGACCCTCAAATTCGCCAGCATTCCTCAAAGACGCTCTTCACCCTTGTGAGGAGCGATTTCATTATACGGATACTACCAAGAGTCACTGTTGACGTTGTATCAAGCATTTGTTACATTATTAAGGCTCCACATGGAAGAAACCAAGACGGAAGATACAACAGGCACAGTAGAGGAAGTGCTACCTAATTCTCTATTTCGTGTCCGCATGCCGTCTGGTGAACTCTTACTAGCCTACCTTGCCGGAAAGATGCGTTTGCATCGCATTCGCGTATTGGTAGGAGACCGGGTAGAATTGGTCCTCGACCCCTATGGGGGCCGAGCTCGTGTCGTGAGGAGACTATCTTAAACCTATGAAAGTACGCGCATCAATC
>JAQBRJ010000028.1 GCA_028286545.1 Parcubacteria group bacterium
TTGCTTTTTACCTGAAATCCCTTAGAATGGTCATATTATGGAACTTGCAGTTATAAAGACCGGCGGAAAGCAGTATGTCGTTACCCCGGGCGACATCGTTACTATCGAGAAGCTCGGCCGTGGAGCGTTGACCCAGGACCTCAAAAAAGGGGATTCTGTTACCTTTGACGAAGTCCTCATGAAGGACAACGGCACGCTCACGATGGGTGCTCCCTTTATCTCTGGTGCTAAGGTTACTGCGACCGTAGAAGTCGTTGGTCGCGCAAAGAAGATTGAAGTTGTTAAGTACAAGGCAAAGAGCCGCTACTTCAAGCGCCGCGGACATCGCCAGCCACACATTAAAGTGAAGATCGACGCGATTGCGTAATTTATCTTTCGAAAACAAAACCGCCTCCTAGGAGGCGGTTTTGTTTTTGTCTTCCGATTACGTTTCTTTGCGATTCGTGAAGGCTGCAGAGAGAGTCTCCTTGTCGGCGTATTCGAGCTCGCTACCGGTGGCGAGTCCACGACCAAGTTCAAAGAGGCGTAGGTGGCCGCGCAGCGGTTGTAGGAGGGCACGAATGTGGTCGCTCGTATGTTCTCCCTCGCTCGTTGCAGAAAGCGCGAGCACTATCTCCTTCAAGTTTTCATTACTCTTACGCTCTACAAGCGCAACCAATTCGCGTTCACGAATCGCTCCTTTCCCGGAAAGGGTAAGGACACCACCAAGCACAAAATAGCGACCGCGATAGCTGCCGGAACGTTCAACGGCGAGGAGATCTTGGTCTTTCTCAACGAGCATGAGAATAGTGTCGTCGCGGTTTGTGTCAGAACAATAATTACAGACGGTGCCGGTACCGCTCCAGAAGCGTCTGCACTCAGTGCATTGCTGCACGTTGTCGCCGATTTGCTTAATAAGATTCGCAAGGCGATCGCGATCGATAGGGTGCACGGCAAGCAAGTGGTACACAAAGCGCTTTGCCTGGCGTGGTCCAATGCCAGGGAAGCGTTCAAAGGCACGGCCGAGTTCGTCGACGTTATCCATACTTATGAAAATTCTGAGCCAAGGTCGCCGTACCCAGACTTATCAACCGGCATGAAGCTTGTGCGCTTTTCATCGAAGTACAGTTCAACTTTTCCTGTAGGGCCGTTACGATGCTTTTCAACGAGAATCTCTGCAATGTTCTTACGCTCGCTGTTTTCGTTTCCTTTATCCTCACGATGGATGAAGATAACAACGTCGGCATCTTGCTCGATGGAACCTGAGTCGCGAAGGTCGGAAAGGCGAGGCTTGCCACCGCGCTGCTCAACGGCACGAGAGAGTTGTGAGAGGGCGAGCACTGGCACTTCGAGCTCGCGTGCGAGCGACTTGAGAGAGCGAGAGATTTCTGTAACCTGCTGCACCATTGAGTCCGAAGACTTAGTGTTCGTTGGAGCCATGAGCTGAAGGTAGTCGACTACGATGAGGCCGATGCCGCGTTCACGCTTCAAGCGACGCGCAACAGCGCGCATGGCGAGAATGTTGCTACCTGGTTTGTCGTCAATATAAATAGGGGCTTTGGAGAGTGATTCGAGCGCGTCGCGGATACGGGTAAAGTCCTGCTCTGCATGCACGCTGCCCGTACGCATGCGCCATGAATCCACGTATGATTCTGCAGAAAGCATACGATCGACGAGCTGCTCCGAACTCATTTCGAGCGAGAAGATACCGACGGGAATGTTGTGACGTACGGCAGCATTGCGGGCGATGTCGAGCGCAAGCGAGGTCTTACCAACGGACGGACGAGCGGCAAGGATGATGAGGTCTGACTTGTGAAGTCCGGAAAGGAGATTGTCCAAGTCTGGGTACCCAGTCGGCACACCGCGAATGGAACCATCCTGTTTACTCGACGCTTCGATACGATCCCAGGCATCGTCAAGCTTCTCGCCGATGGCGATGAACTTGTGACTTGCCGATGCATTTCCAATGGCATAGATAGCTTTTTCTGCGGTATCAAGAACCTCCGCGGTATCACGTGCTTCGTCATACGCTGACTCGCCAATTTCGTGAGAAGCATCAATCAACGAGCGCATGATATGTTTGCGCGAAACCAGGTCGGCGTAGTGACGGAAGTTGCCTGGCGCTGGCGCTGAGTTTACGAGTTCGGCGATATACGCGCGACCGCCACAACGTTCAAGAAGTCCGCGACCTTGGAGACGTTCTGCGAGGGAAAGAAGGTCGATTGGCTCGGAACGATCAGAAAGCTCACGCATGCACTCAAAAATCATGCGATGCTTTTCAGCATAGAAAGAATCAGAGCGAACGGTATCTGAAATATCGTGAATCGCTTCCGGCTTGAGGAGAATTGCACCAAGAAGTCCGCGCTCGGAATCGAGGCTTTGGGGAGGAATGCGCGTCATGGAGTCACTCATTCCTCCTATTGTATCAAGTGCGGTGGAATTGCATACCGCGCGCAAGCGTGGGATCGGTTTTGGGCTACTTCTTCACTATCACAACGCCGGTAGGGGAGTCTTCCACAGTATATCCCCGGTTTTCGATGTGGATACGGAGCTCGTCTGCGCGCGCGAAGTCGCGCGCGCTTCGTGCAGCTTCACGTTCATCCACCAGCGTCTGCACGTCGGCCGGTATACTTTGCGATACGCGACTGAAGGAAGGTGGCTCGCTAAGCGAAAGACCAAGCACTTCGTCAGCTGCCAAAAGCACACCCAAACGAACCTTTGGAGAAAGCTCATCGTCTCGAACCGTTTCCCACAAAAGTGCCAACGCTTTCGGCGTTGCGAGGTCGTCACGTAGTATTCGACGAATTTCATCAGAAGCATCAGACTCAGCGCTCACACCCTTTGTCTCTGATTTCAGTTCACGTGCAATGCGCCACAGACGATTCAAAGCTTCATTGCTCGCGGCGAGTGCCTCCCATGAGAAGGAAAGGGAACTATGGTAGCTCGCCTGTAAGAAGAAGTAACGAAGGGCAAGTGGGTGATAGCCGCGCTCAATAATATCGGAAACGTATACAGTATTACCAATAGATTTCGAGATCTTCTCACTACCCATCGTGAGATGAGCTTGATGCATCCAATATCGAACAAATTGTTTTTCTGAAGCACTTTCTGATTGAGCGATTTCGTTATTATGATGGACTGGAATATGTTCAATACCCCCCGTATGAATATCAATAGTCTCGCCAAGAAGTGCTTTACTCATTGCCGAGCATTCAATGTGCCAACCAGGGAAGCCTCGTCCCCAAGGACTCGACCATTCTTGCTGACGTCTTGAACCTAAAGGTGAGGACTTCCAAAGGGCGAAATCCGCAGGATTTCGCTTCTCCTTATTTTCTTTAATGCGTGCATGACCCGAAAGCGCTATGCGGTCGTGAACATCTGCTGCAGAACCATTCTTGAGGTATTCCAGAGGAATACCTCCTAGCTCACCGTATTTAGGAAACGTACTGGTATCAAAATACACGCCGTCATGAATGCGGTACGTATGACCTTTCTTTTCAAGCACCTTAACCATCTCAATCTGCTCAGCAATATACTGAGTCGCTCGGGGGAAAAGAATGTCATCTATAGTGACATTGAGTTTACGAATATCCTCCAAATATTCTTTTGTGTAGCGCTCAGCAAGGTCGTGGGCGCTTAGTCCTTCCAGGCGTGCTCCTTTTTCCATTCGGTCTTCGCCCTGGTCAGCGTCGCCCTCGTTGTCTCCCGTTAGATGGCCGACGTCAGTGATATTAATCACACGTCGCACATGGTACTTATTCTGCAGAAGCAGGCGTGCTACTAAATCAGCAAATACTGCTCCACGCATATTGCCGATATGTTGAGTGCTATACACCGTTGGACCACAGGAATAGAGCGTAACCACACCCGGCTTAAGCGGCACAAATACTTCTTTCTTCCCGGAGAGGGTATTGGTGAGGAACACCGGAGCGCTGCGGGGAGCCTTCGGCATACGTTTAAACGGCCACATATAGGTATACCGTAGCACAATCTTTTCTGAAGATAAGCCCTCGGCACTAATTGCTGTGTGCTATCATTGCGAATATACAACGCACATATGAATGATATCGATGACGATTTTATAG
>JAQBRJ010000004.1 GCA_028286545.1 Parcubacteria group bacterium
TGAGCTCGTACTGGATGCTCTGGAGGTCTTGAACCTTCTGCTGGTCGTAACGAATGAGTCGCGCATGCTGTGGCGTACCAACAACAAGGAAGCCTGATACCACAATAATAAGCGCCATAATCGCAAAGCCAATGCCTACAATAGTCGAGCCATTTGAGTCAGGCCCCCAAGACTGTCTCATATCTGCAAGAAAATGAAGGAAAATTCCAATGCCTGCGAGAAGTATCACTACAGCCTTTAGTGCGAAGCGAATCGTGATTTCTCCGCCAAGAAAAGTCGTTACGAGTGTAATGAGATCAACTACGACAGTTGCTGATGCAATAAAGAGCGTCAGTACGAGTGCCCAACGTCGCACCCAAATGTGCAGCTTCGAAGGGTCTGAGTCGGTCATTGAACGAATGATTCGTATAAGAAGAAGTGCTGTTGGCACAAGCACAATAGCCGTTGCCATTGCCGCGCGCATTGCTCCACCGTATGGGTCTGGGTATCCAGCCAAAGGATCAGGATACGTGTAATTTATGTACTCGAAGAGTAGTGTTATGAGCGAAAAGATACTCGCGTAGAGGGCAATAATTGCACCAAGCCAGAGGAAAAAGTCCTTAGGGGTTGTACGGGATTCGTTTAAAGACGTCGGAACTGCTGGAGGGGGTGCGGTGTTTTCCATATACGGAAATGGTACCACATTACGCCTTATCGGCAGCTTCAGCGGCCTTTCTCATTCCTACGCGAGGAATGCGTGCTACAAGAGTCGCCATAATTCCTGTTGCAAAGCCAATCAAGTAGAAACCGAAACCGAAGGCGATACCAATGCCGGCTGCGACCCAAAGACTCGAAGCTGTTGTAAGGTTCTTTACGCTTGTGCCGTCACGAAGGATGAGACCAGCTCCAAGGAATCCGATACCTGTCACTACCTGAGCTGCGATGCGCGTAGGAGAGGTTATGTCTGTAGAAGAAACTACCGCAAAAAGCATTGCGCCAATAATCACAAGAATGTGGGTACTCACGCCGGCATCTTTGCCCCGCAACTCGCGTTCGACACCCATAATGTAGCCAATGATGAGACTAAGGATAAGTGCAATGGCAAAGTGAGTTTCGAGCGACGTAAAGTATGGGTGCATATGTAGCTATTTATAGCATGCGCTCGCAACCTTAATCCTCTGAGCCTCGTTATAGTGTGTATGAACACAAAGCAGCTAAAACCCATTGTTTTAGTCGGTATAGGTATCCTGCTTTCTCTTGCAGCAATCGTTGTATATCGTGCTATTCGCCAATCTTACTTACACCAGTTGGAATAAGAAAGGTATCGACAACATTCTGCAAAAGTTCAGGTGATGATGTACCAGCAACAAAGGCATCGATTGACGGGTAGATGAAGAGTGATCGGAAGCGGAACGTTTCTCCCTTAGCTGGCTGAGGCGTGATATTAAAGACGTAGAACGGACCGTACTGTGAGCTAGTGGTTGTCGCAGTCTTAAGGTTCTTGCGAACAAGTGTGAGCGATAGCTCCTGGCCCTGAAGACCCTTTTTGCTTACGTAGGGTTTTACATCTGCTGCGGTGCACGTAATGCTTTCAACGGAACCGTCGGTGCCACAGAGGTTTAGTGCCTGCTTTTTAATGAAGTCGAGATAGGTTGCCGGGAGTTTCTCATCAGGGTCATTCTCATACCGAACCACTTCAACGAGTGGAGTGTACGTATCTCCAAATGGCTTTCCAACTGAGGCAACATCTACACCATATTCATCCACATGAAAGACACGAGGGTACGTGAAAGAAAAATCTACGTCATGGTAAGTGGTGTTGTCAGGAATTGGCATCCAATCTCTGCGAGAACCATATATTGCGATTAGTATAAAAATAATAAGAATAGCCCCGATCTGTCTTTTCTGAGTTTGTGAAAGATTCATATCTCTATTGTATCGTTAGTTTCTGTATTAGCTATGAAGGAAGACCGCTACGTCTCCATCTTGAAAAACATAGGTTTTACCCTCTGTACGAAGGTCGCCTTTGTCGCGCGCGGCACTCCATGAACCATCGGCTAGGAGTGCTGTCGTTGAGACGATTTCTGCACGAATGAATTTGTCTTTGAAGTCGTTGTGAATGGCGGCACCCGCTTCGGGCGCCGTAGCACCTTCGGTAATAGTCCATGCGCGGGTCTCCTTTGGTCCCGTAGTGAAGAATGTAATTAACCCAAGAGTCTCGTATGCTCCACGAATAAGCTCGGTAAGGCCATTTACTTCAACACCAAGTTCTGCGCGGAAGAGTTCCTGGTCTTCACTCGAGACATCGTTCAATTCGCGCTCAGTATTTGCATCTACATGCACGTACTTCGAACCCGTACTTTCAATAAGCGCGTGAACCTTCTCGCGACGATCGTCATCAATAGTGCCACCGCTTTTACCATTTAATGAGTAGAGGATTGGCTTTAGTGTGAGAAGACTCAATGACTTAATACGAAACAGTTCTTCTGACGTAAGTTCTGCAAGGCGTGCCATCTTCCCTGCTTCGAGTACTTTTTCTACCTTTGCGAGAGCCTCATCTTCTGCAACTGATTCCTTATTATTCTGTTTTACTTCGCGTACAAGTTTTTCACGACGGTTCTTTACCGACTGCTGATCGGCAAGAATAAGCTCAAGGTTAATGACTTCAATGTCGCGTACAGGATCAACGTCTCCATGTACGTGGGTAATATCTGCATCCTCGAAGAAACGCACCATGTGCAGAATTGCATCTACTTCGCGAATATTAGAAAGGAACTTATTACCAAGCCCCTCACCTTCAGACGCTCCTGCAACAAGTCCAGCAATGTCGACGAACTCAATAACAGCAGGAATAGTTTTCTCAGACTTTGAGAGTGCCGCAAGGGCATCAAGTCGTTCATCCGGAACCGTTACGATTCCTACCGAAGGATCGATTGTGGCAAAGGGATAATTAGCCACGAGAACATCTGCGCGGGTGAGCGCATTAAAAAGCGTCGACTTACCGACGTTTGGGAGCCCGACAATTCCAATTTTTAGCATGATGTAATGTTGTTTCCCTAAAACACTGATCTACGCACCCTTTTGAGCGAGCTTTGTAATTGTCTTCATCCAAGATGCTTTCTTGTCCTCTGACATATTCTCCGCTCTACCTATCTCGGTAATGCGCACGCTGTATCCAGCAAATCCGAGAATGGCGCGACCAATTTCATTCTTAAAGTCTCCAAACAGAACCCGCTCAATAATTGCCCAATTTTTAGATGTGATAATGACGCGCGCTGTCTTTCCTTTGAGCAGTCGGTCCCAGCCCATGCCATCTTTGTGGAAGTGAAAAGCAAAGCCTGGAATAAACATGCGGTCCCACATTCCCTTTAGAAGGGCTGGCATACTCGCCCACCAAAGTGGATAGATAAGCACAAAGTGATCTGCCCATTTCATATCTTCCTGGACTTTCAACAAGTCAGGTTCAAGTGCCTGAATTACTTTGTAGCCTTTGTGAAGAATTGGATCAAAGGTCAAATCTCCAAGATTGGTGCGACGTACCTCATGGCCTGCTGCCACGGCTTCCTTTTCGTACGTGTCGGCAATACCACAGTCAAACGTTTCCGTAGAGTCCGGATTTCCGATTAAGATAAAGATTTTAGACATGGTGATGAGTAGTATCCGAAATTATTTCTGCATGATACCGGCAAGCTCGTTGCGGTACTTCTTCATAACCTCCATGGTTGCCTTCATCTGAGGCTCGCCGCCCTTCGTGCGGCGTTCAACCTCCTCCCCAATCTTCTTGAAAAGCTCAGGATCCTTCTGCACAAGCGCCATAATCTGCTCACGCTGCGCCTCTGGCACGTCCTTCATCTTCCACTTCATTGCCTGACTTAATAGAAAGTTTTGTATACCCATATGCTCAAATGATAACAAAAGAGGCCCGCATACGCGAGCCTCGGGTTATTGGGTGAACATGTGCTCCTCCACCGCGTCGAGTGTATTCTTCCGAATATCCTCGAATGTGTCGTAAGGACTTACAACCACAGGAGTCAGTGTGGCGTCAGGATAATGGTTAAAGAACCACCCAACGTCGTCAGCAAATTTAAAGACCTTAACGAGTACTGCTGGTCCACCACAATTGAAGGACGCCATTGCATTGTCCTTGTCATGCGGTTCTGGAAGTATCGTGACATCAAGCAGCCATGAAGGACGTTCATAGTCCTCCATAAATGCCTTTCTGAAACGGGCCCGCGCCATCGAAGCCTTCCATAATTTTTCAACACCATCGGTGTCTGTAAACTTTCGATCAATTCTCGGCATGCACTACACTCCCACATTCACGAAAAGAATATAACACAACAAAACACCTGCGTCAATTACGACGCAGGTGTTTTGTTGAACCGAGCCCGAATTATTAGAGAATTACGGTCGCTTGGTTGTTTGAAACTTCAAGGAGTCCAGTTCCCTCCCATTCAATCTCTTGCTTCTTTCCCTCGGCATCTTCGATGCGAATGGTGCCAGACTTCAGTGGTGTCACGAACGCTTCGTGGTTCGCCATGACGGTAAGAACGCCATCCTCACCCGGAACTGTGACGAACTGTGCTTCTCCATCGAAGAGATTTTCGCCAACCCTTGCAACTGTTAAATGAAAAGTTTTCATCCTCCAAAGACTATTGTTGCCAAAACGCCCGCAAATATAACAGCAATGACGGAAATGGTCTTGCGGTTTATTTTCATATTATGCAGCCGTTACCTCGTCGATACCACCCTTCATGTAGAAGGCTGCTTCTGGCTTGTCGTCATGCTTGCCATCTACGATTTCACCAAAACCACGAACGGTCTCTTCGCGTGATACGTATGCACCAGGTGTGCCGGTGAACTGCTCAGCCACTGAGAATGGCTGTGAGAGGAAGCGTTGGATCTTTCGAGCGCGATACACCGTCTGCTTATCGTCATCAGAAAGTTCCTCGATACCGAGAATTGCGATGATGTCCTGGAGATCCTTGTAGCGCTGAAGGGTCTGCTTCACGAGGTTTGCAACGCGGTAGTGTTCTTCACCGACGATTGCTGGGGTGAGTGCTGTTGAGCTGGATGCGAGCGGATCGATAGCTGGGAAGATACCAAGCGATGCGATCTGGCGAGAAAGAGACACCGTACCGTCCAAGTGGGCGAAGGTCGTCGCTGGAGCTGGGTCTGTGAAGTCGTCAGCTGGCACGTACACCGCCTGAACAGACGTAATAGAACCATTCTTCGTAGAGGTGATTCGTTCCTGAAGGCGACCCATTTCTTCTCCGAGAGTAGGCTGGTAACCCACAGCAGAAGGCACGCGACCGAGGAGTGAAGACACCTCAGAACCTGCCTGAATGAAACGGAAGACGTTGTCCATGAAGAAAAGCACATCCTTTCCAGACTCATCGCGGAAGTACTCAGCCTGAGTGAGTCCTGTGAGCGCAACGCGAGCACGAGCACCCGGCACTTCGTTCATTTGACCGAATACCATGGAGGTCTTGTCGAGCACACCTGACTCTGCCATTTCGTGATAGAGGTCGTTACCTTCACGCACGCGCTCCCCCACACCTGCGAACACAGAGTATCCACCGTGGTTACTCGCCACGTTGTGAATGAGCTCCTGAATGGTCACTGTCTTTCCCACACCAGCACCACCGAAGAGACCAACCTTTCCACCCTTGATAAACGGAATGATGAGGTCGATAGCTTTGATACCGGTTTCAAAGATTTCAGCCTTAGTCATCTGCTCGTCGAAGCGAGGTGGATTGCGATGGATTGGAAGACGCTTTACAGACGCAGGGATGATTTCCTTGCCGTCGATCGTCTCACCGAGCACATTAAAAAGTCGTCCGAGAACCTCGGTACCAACCGGAACTGAAATAGGTGATCCTGTGGCGGTAGCAGTTTCTCCGCGAGAAAGACCAGCGGTCTCTGTCATAGCAATGGTGCGTACGCGATCGAGGCCGATGTGAGCAGCGACTTCGAGCGTGATGCGGCCGTGCATGTCATTCGCCTCAATAACGAGTGCGTCTTCAATAGCCGGGCGCTTCTCAGTGAAGTGCACGTCTACGACTGGCCCGATGATTTCTGTAATTGTTCCGGTGTTCATATGAATATGTTAATTAAACTACTTTTTGCGATTCCCAGCCACTAAAACGACAATCGCAATAACAAAAAGCACCGCAAGCTCGATTTGACCCGTTTGCGTTGCAAACGAAGCGTGATAATAGCTTCCAAGCTCAATACCGAGAGCGAGAGTGATAATAGAAAGCGCTGTTTGTTTGGTAGATTTCATACATTAGGTGTTATACGGAAAGAGCCTCACGGCCGCTCACAATCTCTGACACTTCGCGGGTAATAGCTGCCTGACGCACCTTGTTGTACACGCGAGTGAGGTCGCGAGCCACTTCCTTCGACTTGTCCGACGCGTTCTTCATCGCCACCATACGGGCTGAGTGCTCCGACGCCTTACTTTCAAGCAACATGTGATAGAGCGAGATAGCTACGAGACGAGGAAGAAGGACGTCGAGCACAGGACCAGCTTCAGGCTCGATAGTGTAGCGCACCGGCGCCTCAAGACTTGAAGCCGCTGATTCGCTAAACTTTCCGCGCACTGGCTGAATTTCGCGCACGAGTTCAGACACGCTTTCGAGTGTAAGTGGCAACAGGCCACGCACGCTTGGTACCTGCTCAAACGTCGATTTGAAGTTGGTGTATACCGCCTTCACTTCATCGTACTCGCCTGCAAGGAATCCATTTGAGATCTCACGTGATAGATCCTCCATCACAGAAAGTTCAATCTGGTCCTGCTTGTTTTCGTATGCTTTTGCGATGGTGAAGTTGCGGCGGCGGAAGAATTCGTCTGCCTTGCGGCCGATTGCATACACCGTTACCGATTCATACTCGCCACTTACAATCTCAAAGGCTTTTCGGAGCACGCCGCTGTTGAGCGCGCCTGCAAGGCCGCGATCACTCGTCATAACGACAAGTGCGAGCTTGGTTCCCGTACGTGCATGCGCGAGTGGGTGGTTCGAAAGTTCAGAGCTTCCCGAAAGACGAGCCAGGATAGAAAGCGCGGCACGCGCATATGAGCGGCCCTCAAGGGCCGCCGCCTGCGTCTTACGCATCTTTACAGCCGACACCGCCTCCATGGCACGGGTAACCGTGTTCATGCGCTGTGTCGCTTGGATCTTTGCTTTGATGTCTTTAAGTGCCATGAGTGTTTATGGTCGAACCAATCGTGTCGCTATACCTTCGTATTTGCGGCGAACTTCTCGAGGGTCGACCGAAGTGTCTTCTCAGTCTCTTCACCAATTTCGCGAGTATCGCGAATCGCCTTGAGCGTGCTCGCTGCTTCGCGAAGAAGGTAATCTTGAAGCTTTGCTTGTGCGCTCGCAGTGTCTGCAGGAGCAAAGCCATCGAAGTAGCCATTGATAGCGGCAAAGATAACCGCTGACTGCATTTCAAATGGAAGAGGCTCGCCAACATTCTGCTTGAGTACTTCCGTCATGCGGCGACCAGCGTCGATCTGTGCCTTCGTGTCTGCGTCGAGGTCCGATGCAAACTGTGTGAAGGCTTCGAGCTCACGGAACTGTGCGAGTGAAAGCTTAATCTTTCCAGAGACTTTTTTCATAGCCTTGGTCTGTGCGCTTGATCCCACGCGAGACACCGAGATACCCACGTCGATAGCAGGACGCATCCCCTTGTTGAAGAGATCGGTGAGGAGGTAGATCTGACCGTCCGTAATCGAAATTACGTTCGTTGGGATGTACGCAGACACGTCACCTTCCTGAGTTTCGATGATAGGAAGCGCCGTAAGTGAACCACCTCCCTTTTCCTTTGAGAGCTTTGCTGCACGCTCAAGAAGACGGGAGTGCAAGTAGAAGATGTCTCCTGGGTATGCCTCGCGTCCTGGTGGACGACGAAGAAGAAGCGACATCTGGCGGTATGCTACAGCCTGCTTTGAAAGGTCATCGTAAATAACGAGAGCGTCCTTGCCCTGCTCCATGAAGAATTCTCCGATGGTTGCTCCGGCAAATGGTGCGAGGAACTGGAAGGCTGCCGGTGAAGACGCAGGAGATGTCACAACGATCGTGTAGTCCATCGCGCCTGCTTCAGTAAGATCTGCAACGATACGCGCCGTCTTTGACTCCTTCTGGCCGATAGCCACATAGATACAAATAGGACGAGTCGCAGGATCTTCTGACTTCTGGTTGAGGATGGTGTCGATTGCGATTGCAGTCTTTCCTACACCGCGGTCACCAATGATGAGCTCGCGCTGTCCGCGACCGATTGGAACCATGGCATCAATAGCCTTGATACCGGTATGGAGTGGTACGTTCACTGGAGAGCGATCCATAACGCCATATGCCTGGCGCTCAATAGGCTTGAGCTCAGTTCCTGCGATAGGACCTTTGCCGTCGACAGGCTCACCTAGCGAGTTCACTACGCGGCCAACGAGCCCTTCACCTACAGGGATGGAAAGTAGGCGACCAAGGCGACGTACGAGCATGCCTTCAAAAACCTTGCTTGCGTCTCCAAGAATAACGGCACGCACACCGTCTTCTTCGAGGTTGAGCACGAGTCCGTAGACAGCATTGCTGTCCTTGAGTGCCTCTTCGAGGGTACGATCAAACGTTGGGTCGAAAAGCACCATCTCACTCATGACGGCTGAATCGAGTCCGTCGATTTGCGCGATACCGTCTCCGGTTTCGCGCACAGTGCCAACGCTTTCAGTCTCCGTGTTCGGAGTGAATGCGGCGATCTGGTCTTCGATGCGCTTAATGATGCTTTCCATACCAATTAGTAAATTAAAGTTAGATAAATTATGCGTGTGAGGTGATTGAACGATAGATGTCGATGAGAGCCCGCTTTCCAGAACGGTCAGTAAGCGTGCCTTTCCCAAGTACGCGCCATCCGCTAATGAGTGACGAATTCACAACGACGTCAGTTTTTATACCGAGATCATTCGCAAATGCCATCGCAGCTGCCTTCTCCTTTTCTGTCGCAACTTCAATGAATGACGTTGCGTCGCCACTGCCTGCCTCAAGTTTCTTGAGTTCAGCGAGTATGCGAGGAAGAAGCTTCATACGTCCGCGAGACTGTAGTTGCTCAATGAGGCGCGCAACGAGCGCGTTCAAATCTGCACCATCCTGGTGCGAGAGCTTCCACATGACTTTTGCGTACGTTTTTTCCATGAGTGTTTATCTCGACTAAGCGGTCCGCATTGCCTTCTCAGCTGCAAGAACTGCCAAGCGAGCAATTTCCTTCTCACTTTCGCGAAGAGTCTTAGCTGCCGTTTCCTTTGCGCGAGCTTCTGCGTCTGCTGCAATAGCAGCTGCGCGGGCCTCTGCATCCTTTACGAGCTTTGCTTTCTCAACACCTGCTTCCGCACGTGCGCGTCCGACGATGCCTTCTGCTTCCGTTTCAGCCGAATGCACAACGGTCGATGCTTTTTCATCGGCAGTTGCTAGTGCTTCTTCCGCAGCCCGGGCGTCTTCGACGCCTTTTGCCACCACCACACGACGCTCTTCGAGCGTCTTCAATACCGGCTTGTACAGCAAGTATGAGAGCGCACCGAAAAGCACGGCGAAGTTAATCGCTTGCGCGAGAAGTAGCTGGGGCTGAATGCCGAATGCGTCGAGAAGTGAACCCATAGTTAGTAAAGATTAAAGAAACGATTTAGATCGCAACGAAGCGAATAATGAACGAAACCACGAGTGCGAGAATACCGAGAGCCTCTGCGAAGACGATTGCGAGAATCATGTTCGAGACGATCTTGCCGGATGCTTCTGGATTACGTCCAATAGCTTCCATTGCTTTCCCGCCGATAAGGCCGATGCCGATAGCTGGACCGAAGACACCGAAGCCTGCGGCAATAGCCATAGCGATTAACTGTGCTGATGCTGTATCCATAAAATAAGATTGGTTTAATAACTGCTCCATCCCGGAGCCACATGGAAAAGTGCGCTAGTGCGCCTCTTCCCCATGTGGTTCCATGATCGCAAGCTTGATGAAGAACAGAGTCAACATCGCGAACACCACTGCCT
>JAQBRJ010000025.1 GCA_028286545.1 Parcubacteria group bacterium
GCCGAGCTTCTCGATAGTAACGATGTCGCCCGGGGTAACGACATACTGCTTTCCGCCGGTCTTTATAACTGCAAGTTCCATAATATGACCATTCTAAGGGATTTCAGGTAAAAAGCAAGGCCGCCATAGGAATGACGGCCAGTGTAGTTCTAGGCGAGATTTACGTCCGAGACTCCTCGTGGACACACATCTACCCCGCGAGAAGAGATTTCTCGAAAGCGGTGGATTCGAAGCTCTTCATTGGGGTACTTAAGGACCGTCACGTATGACGTATCAATAAGGCGGCCGTTGTATCTCCGGCCGGGAATCCATATCGTGCCGAGACAGATATATTTCCCGTGCGGCAAATTGCGCCGGTTGGTAAGCTTCGGCAGCCGGTCGCTACGGGCGGCATAGCCAACCAGAAAGCCGAAGAAAAGTGCTGCGGCAATAGCAAAGCCGATGGTAAGTGAAAGACCAAAAGACATGAGAACCTCCCTTGTTAGCGATATGCCAACTTGGTCGGAATATAGTACGAAAACTACTCTTCGTTAACGTTTGAGCCCGGTTTATCAAGCAACTCTACATCGAGCTCCATCTTTTCTTTGGCGATGCGATAGACATCCTTCTCAACCTTTCCGAGTTCCTTGTAGCCGCTGTTGTAATGCGAAACTGCGGTGCCCAGCGAAGTGCCGAGCTTCTTATAATAGTCCTCGTAGGCAGTGAGGTGCTTCCCAAGCTCCCCGACACGCTTCTGGATCTCTTCGGCCTGCTTCTCTATCTGGAGCGCCTTGAGACCCTGCATGACGGTCTGGAGGTATGCGAGGAATGACGTTGGGGACACAATGATGACCTTGAACTTTCCTGCTGCGCGCTGGATGAGGTTTTCTTCTTCGCCTGCGCCCACTTGGTTTGTGAGGAGATCGTAATAAATACCTTCTGATGGGATGAACATGAATGCGAAGTCCATAGTGCCCTCTTCAGGACGAATATACTTCGCTGTTTCCGTAATACGAAGCTTGAGGTCGTTCACAAATGCTTTCTCAAGTGCGATACGCTCAGCGCCATCGGCATGGATGAAGCGATTATAGTTATCAAGCGAGAACTTCGAGTCGATCGGTACGATCTTGTCATTTATATATACTGCTGCGTCGACTATCTCGCCATTGCTGAACAGGTGCTGCATCTTGAACATGCCCGGCGGAAGCACGTTTTTAAGCACCGTCTCCAAATAGTACTCGCCGAGGATACCGCGCTGCTTTGGATTCTTGAGAATGTCCTGGAGCGATTTGAGCTGCTCTGCGAACTTTCCGGTCTCGCGACCAATCTCCTTTACGCTCGTGATCTCCGCGGTTATCTCGCGAATGAGATTCGCCGTCTGACTATTCGCATTCTGCATATTCTCATTCTGCGAACGCAACGACTCACCCACCGAGCGGTGACTCTCTGCCATTCTGTTATCGAGCGCGGACTCAAGATTCTGGATCTGCTTCTGGAGCATCAAGAGGCCGCTGTCGTCTTTTGGGACGTCTTTCACTTTCTCTTGTCGTTTTGCGATGATCCACAGACCAATTCCCTGAACCAATACAAGCGCAAGCACGATGATAGCAACGTAAAAAAGAGTCATATGTCTCTAGTATAAGACATTTTTATTCTTTTCCACATGACGATACTGCCGCCCGAGGCTATACTGAAGAAGTTCCCTTTGCGGCGCACTGGTGCGCCGCATTACGTTTCCCTTTCTTGATGCCCGTCTTAGTTATCAGTGTGCGCCGTTAACCAAAGCTCTTTATATGGTCCACTACCTTCCCGTTAATGACACCGAACGTCTCGCCAGGCTTCACTTTCATGTAAAAACTGGTGATTACTTCCCTACCCTCGCAACAATCCTCGGTTTTGTTGAAGAAACACTCAGTAACTACACTCAGGCCACTGACTCAATGCCTTTGCTTGAAAAAGACCTTATTCAAAGCGTGCGCAAGGACCTTATGTACCTCCACGAGTACTACCAGATTGACGTAAAGATGCGGGACGCGTAGCTGTGATAGACTCTTGTCATATGATCCACGAATCCATAAAAGCAGGTATTCCTGACGCGATGCGCGCAAAGGACGCTGTTCGCCTTCAGACGTATCGCTCCCTCGTAACAGCAATGACCAATGAGGTTGTTGCAAAAAAACGTATGCCCAACGAGTTTCTCACCGACGAGGAAGCGCTCGTCGTGCTTAAACGTGCAGCAAACCAGCGCAAGGATTCTATTCAGCAATTTGATGCTGCTGGCCGAACAGAACTATCAGAGCCAGAGAAACTTGAGCTTGCTATCATTGAAGAATTTCTTCCCGAGCAAATGAGCCGCGAACAGATCGAAGAAGTAGTTAAAGCTAAAATGGCAGAGACCGGCGTCACCAGCAAAGCTGAAGCGGGCAAGTTTACGGGCAGCATTATGCAAGAACTCAAAGGCAAAGCAGACGGCTCCTTGGTGAAAGAAGTTGTTGATTCTCTTTTGTCGTAACGCTTCATGAAGAATGTGCGTTGACATACTCCCGCGAGAGCGGGAGTATTGTTGTGGAGGGCTTTTGGTTCGCTCTCTATGAAGAATTTCGATGGTAAGCACCTTACCGTATGGATTGGAAAGAGATCAATTCGAAGCAGCTCTCGCGCATGCAAACGCTCAGCATACACAGCCTATTGATCTGGAAACGTTGATAGCGTTAATGGATCAAATTGCCGAGACTGAAGCTAAATATAATATGTCGTTTGCGCGAGCGCGTGAACAACGATTAAAAGCATCGGTCGAGAATACGGCACAGCGCAGGACCTGTCGGACGGCGTTGAACGAGCTGCATGAGTGCACGCTAAAACCGCCTCGTGAGATACCTGAACAAGTACGAGCGATCATGGAGCTTGAAGCTCGTTTAGGAAGTGCTGCTCGGCCGGCAGTTCGGGCGCCTCAGCAAGCGCTATCTTTTTGATTTACTACCTACGGGTCGCTTACGGCGACCCGTTTTCATTTTCTGGTACTATTTTTGTATGAAGCTCCCCAAGTACGTCGTACTCGAGAAAAAGCGCGGCCAAACGCCACTGGAGACCATTCTCGCGTGGAAGAATCGTCATTCCGAGTATTCACTCGTGCCGGCGTCATACGCCGGCAGACTCGACCCTATGGCCGAAGGAAAGCTGCTCGTGCTCCTTGGCAACGAATGCAAACAACAGCAAAAGTATATTGGGCTTGATAAGGAGTATGAGGTGGAAGTAGTGCTCGATCTTGCCACGGATACGGGCGATGCGCTCGGCATTCCTGAATATCGCGCTGTGGAAACAGACGTTGGCACGAACCTCATTCAACAAGCCATACGCACGCTCGAAGGCCCTCACCTAGTTCCCTATCCTGCATTCTCTTCGAAGACAGTGAATGGCAAGCCTCTCTTCCAATACACGCTTGAGGGTGCACTCGCTACCATCGAGATACCTACGCACACAGAAACTATCTATCGCATTCAGCTTTTAAAGACAGCGCGACTTACTCGTGCCGAATTGCAAGAACGTATCGATGTTGGTCTCGTAGACGTGCCGCGCAGTGATGATTTATCCAAAGAATTGGGTGCAGATTTCAGGCAAGATATCATTCGTGCTGGCTGGCGTGCACTCTTTACCGCAATGCGTGAACGCGACTTCACGGTACTCCGCCTGCGCGTTGCATGTGGTTCTGGTAGCTACATGCGTACGCTTGCTGGACGCATTGGTACCGAACTCGGAACCACAGGTTTTGCACTGTCTATAAATCGCACAAAGATTGGGACGATTAAAAAGTTTGGGCCACTTTGGTTTTGGACTAAGAAATACTAGTCGAAGTCGGTCTTTGGATACATCTCTTCTTGTATCGCTTTCAAGCGAGCAATGAGTGCCACATCTTCAATCTTTGTGAATCGAGGAATCATGGCGTCGTTTTCTCCTTTCGGTACCATTTCCATAAACATTTCGAGTGGTCGAACATCGAACATTTTGCCGTGCGTGTATACAAATGCCGTGTCGTAGAGTGGTCGATACACCACTAAGTGCGCGTCCTCCGGACGCGCATCTTCTTCCGTATGGTGCCCTACCCCCATCACCTCGTATGCGTAGTTATTTTCTGATCCTGTAGGATCGTGTTTGTAATGATAGTAGAAGGCGCGTTCGGGAGTATTCATATATCTATTGTGCCATACCTCCTTCGTGTGCCAGACGAATAATTTCTTCTGCATGCGTACTGTCTACAGGTGTAATAGACAACCGACTTCCCGGCTGCAAGATCATCATTTTTGCGAACTGCGGACGCTCGCGAATCTCTGTTAGCAAAAGTGGTGTTTTAAATTCTTCCACAAAGGCAATGTCCACCACATACCACACAGGTTTTTCTTTGGTCGCGCGCGGCTCGAAATAATGACCCTGTGCATCAAACTGTGTCGGATCTGGGTATGCTTCGCTCACAACGTTTGCGAGGCCGTACACACCTGGCTCTTTGCAGCTTGAGTGATAAAAGAGAACGACATCTCCCACCCGCATATCGTTCTGCATGTAATTACGAGCCTGAAAGTTTCGCACGCCCGTCCATGCCGTCTTCTTATCACCCTTCAAGTGTTCAATACCATAGCTCACAGGTTCCGACTTTATGAGCCAATAGTTGGCAGGGTGCGCGGCAAATTTCATATAATGATTTTCCTATTATTCCCTACAAAAAGCCAGAAAAAGAAAAGGGACCTGCATACGCAAGTCCCCGTGTCAGCATTCGCTAACGTATTATTTCGCCGCACCCGACATAGTCGAATGCGGCATTTCACCATGCGCAATCGTAGCGAACGGCGAAGGACCGGTTGGTGCAAATGCACTATAGCCGATCACAAGGATCATAAGACCCAATCCGCCAAGCCCGATGCGAATACGGTTTGCCCTGTTCTCCCCCATGGCACTTCTCTCCCAAACGACACTCCGATACAGTGTCGAAGATGATTCTACCGGCCTATATATTTTCCGCAATAGCCCTGCGGGGATAAATATTGGCAACGGTTTGAGTGGCGTAACACCTCATTTCCTGGTATAAAAGTTCAGACGGCCTCATCGTCTAACGGTTAGGACAGATCCCTCTCACGGATCAAATCGGGGTTCGATTCCCCGTGAGGTCACACACCTTTTGTGCTTAATTTACAGGCTCTCTTGACGCGACCCAAGTAGTCGTTGGAACCAATGTATACTTTTACTATATGAAAATGGAAGGCAGTCCAAACTCTGGATCCAATCGAGACACGCTGTGGGATGTAATAAGTGACATCGAATGGCTTCGTTATGATATGGGATCACGGTGGAACTCTTCAGCAGAAACTGTAGCGGTTGATGGAGACACCGTACGAGTTGCTATTCCTGCAAAACAAAAATATCTAACAGTGGCAATGCACTACCCTGACCTCGGAAGCAGGGATAGTTTCCTAGAGTCTGCACGCACCAGAGCAGATGCTGAGAGATACCATATTAACTTTGCCTTTGAGGTCCCTCATTATTTCGCTACAGAAGAAGGAGAAGAGGACACCAATACGGCTGACTTGGAAAGACTGGATATGAAGAGGTGGACCAATGAAACCGGCTTAACGGAAAAAGAAATTACTGATGCTTTCATGGAGGGCATCCATTCACTCATTCAGGCACACTTAAAGCCTCGATAGATCGGCCAAATACTAGCCAACTATTTAGCTCTGAAACGAGAGAGTTCCAATTACGACTAATTTGGGTCACACATTTAAAGATATGAATTCAGAAAAATCTACAGTAGTCAGAATGGACAATATGGGCATAGTAGTCGAGTCACTCGATGAAGTTATTTCTTTTTTCACTGAACTCGGACTCACGCTTGAAGGACGTGCTGAGATCGAAGGAGAATGGGCTGGTCGTGTTACCGGACTTGGTGACCAGCACGTTGAGATTGCAATGATGATAACTCCCGACGGTCACAGTCGACTCGAGCTTTCGCGATTTATCACTCCAGCAGTAGTCGCTGATCACCGTAAGGCTCCCGTAAATGCTCTGGGCTACTTACGTGCCATGTTCACCGTAAGTGACATCGATGAGACGCTCGAACGCCTCAAAAAACACGGTGCAGAAGTAGTTGGCGAAGTAGTTCAATACGAGAACGTCTATCGACTCTGTTACATTCGTGGCCCCGAGGGACTTCTCATTGGGCTGGCTGAAGAGCTAAAGTAATTTCTCAAGTCACACTTGGCGTAGGGAAGAACTCTTCGATTATTACAAAGAAAAACCACCGTGTCGGTGGTTTTGAGCTGTTTTCATTATCTGCGGCAATTTATCGTTGACCGAGTACCGCTTCAACTTCGCTCGCACGAAGGATTAGTTTCTCAGCTGCGAGTCGCAATGCTTCTGCCTTGGTTCGATCGACTTCGATCTGACGATGAATGCGTGCCTCGAAGAAGTTGCGCCATCTGGCTGCCGACACCCATCCGCGAGCAAACTTCGTGAATTCCTCCTCACCTAAATTCCTATTGGGAAATTTTTCCTCAAGCCATTCCAACACACCTTGGAAGGCAAGCCCGGGTTCTCTGCTGTCGTGCGAGAACCCAACGATCACGGTTTCTGGCGATCCGAATGTAATCTCACCCCACTCTCGATACGGGAGTGCGAGATGAGGAACCCCTTCCTTCTGTGCCACAACATAGGATACGGCAGCATCAAAGGTAGGTAGGTCCAATAATGCCTGAAGCGCGCAACGGATCACGCCCTGAATGACCCCGGGCGCAGGTAACAGATTGGGCCCGAGGATTGGTCGCGCGAGCAACTCGCTCGTAAGCACGATTCGTTTCCTGAGATCCGTATCGGAATGCCGAATATAAAGACCATGATGCCCTTGTGTGAGATGTACAGTAGCCATTGAAATGCTCCTTTCGCCAATTTCTAATGGTCCGAGAACCTTACAACTGAAATCGAAGAATGTCTAAAAGGGTTTAGGAGTGTATATAAAAACACACTCCGGGGAGTGCGTTTTGGGTTACAGCCCGAGGCGCTCGAGCACAGTCTCCAGCGCGAACCGTTTCTGCCTTGAGCTCCGATACACGCTACCAAGCTCATCTTCAGTATCATTCTGAGCTCCTGCTAACGCTCGCAAGATTCTCGTAGCCAAAACCGGCATATTGCCTTCAAATTCCTTTCTGGCCAGAACATCCGTAAGGCTGGTAACCTTCTCGAGACGAATATCGCGCGCCTCGACCCACCAGTCCTCCAGATGAACGACTGACGAACTGTCGTCGTAGGTCTCCCGCACCTCCCACACGACGCTCAACATCATGAACTGGTGGGTCCCATCCCTATGACGACGCAACAGTATGATGTGTTCCGTTATGGGGACAGGCTTTTTGATAAGGAGATGGGCATATTTGCCCTCACCCGGGATCGTTGGCCACTCCGCGTGTTCTGTTGGCAACGAAGGATATGACCCGCACTCGAGCATGACTTCGTCGGGCTTAATCCCTCGAGCCTTCAGCACTTCGAGACGATCCGCACTTTCAGTCTCAGCCCTAAGGCGATTCCGTTGACTTAAAATCTGCGAGAACGACCGAAGCCTACGAAGGTACTTAAGCGTAACGTTCTTGCGCACGTTATGGGTGATCACTCTATCCCAATCCGCAGCACTAAGTGTTGCCGGATCAATTTTGGGTTGCTGGCCGATCAGATAGTCGGTGGCATTTTGCACGGTCGGAACCATGAGTAGTCTCCTGGGTTTGCTAGGTACAATTGAGGCCGGAGCCTCAGGTTGTTAATACTACGTAATATAAGTATCGTCAATTTGCCATATTTATTTAAATAATGCATAGTTGTGCCGGAGCGTTTATGCGTGACGCAGAAGACGCGTTCCTAGGAAAGGCGTGACGCCGGACTGAAAAACCAACGTGATGTTGGAGGAATATCCATCATGGAAATGAGTAAAATAAAAGCGCTGGCGCGTGAATTTCCGTTTCTGGCGAGATATCTCGACTTGGGGAGGATCTGGAATTGTCGGGTCTCACCCTGGGACCGCAACCTCATGTCGGAAAAGGCTTGGGAAT
>JAQBRJ010000017.1 GCA_028286545.1 Parcubacteria group bacterium
CCTTCATGGTCATGCACGGCTTCGTAGGCAGAAACGTGCTGGGTAATACCGCCAGCTTCGCTGGCGGTCACATTTGCCTTACGGATATAGTCCAACAGCGACGACTTTCCGTGGTCGATGTGGCCCATGACGGCAACGATTGGTGGGCGAGGGGATAGTGCCATTGGAGTGCAGTATGGCACAAAATATGGGTTTCAGCCAGCTGCGAGCCCAGGTAATAAAAACACCCGAACGAGTCGGGCGGTTAGTTCCAGTAGTGGGTTTGTGCATGGGTAGCGATCATTCTCACTACCCAAGTACTTGCGGCCACTCCGGCGCCGGTTAAAAAGAACCACATTCCAGGGTTCTGCGCATTGGGAACATTCCAGAGGAAATGCGCAGCAAAGAATGCCAAGCTGATTGGGACACACCACAACCCTTCGATAATGAACAGATCGCAGTGATAGATGAGATCATCAATACGATCATGGGTATCCCAATATGATGATGGACGGGTGGCGGTTCGCCCGTCAGAAGTCTCAGTGTTCACGGCACACCTCCAATCACCGAAAAAGTATGCTATCGTATTGTACAAAAGTCAATTATGGGACTATTTTCGCGCAAAGGTAAAAGTAATAGCACACGAGTGTATCTGGATTGGGCATCGGCTGCGCCGGTGAGTGTTGCTGCACATAAAGCTTTTATTGAGACGCTCGATACGTATGGCAATCCATCTTCTCCGCACGAGGAAGGAAGGAAAGCGAAGGAGGTGTTGGAGGATGCACGGAGCCGCATTGCGAAGCTTTGCGGCGTAAAGGCGGCATCAGTCGTCTTTACGAGTGGTGCCACCGAAGCAAATGCTCTAGCACTGCAAGGTCGTGTTCGTGGAGTTGAAGCAACGGGACTCGCACATAGGCAGGCAGGTACGGAGCAGAAAGGCATGGAACGCAGGGAAATGCACATGCTTTATCTCCCGACGATGCACTCGTCCGTTCTAAAAACGGTTGAAGAGCTTAAGAAGACGGGAGTGCAGGCTGAGCCAATTCCATTACATCAAATTAATGCACAGGGAATTAATACAAGTAACTGGCAAATAAACATACCGGCATTTATTGCACTACTTCGACCCGAGACAATCTTGGTGGCTTGTGATGCCGTATGTGGGGAGACAGGTAATCGCTATGACACTCGTGCCCTGCGTACAGCAATTGATAAGGCAGGATATGCAGGCACTGCACTACTGCATATAGACGCGAGCCAATTACCACTCGTGGAAATAATAGAACGTACACGTCTTGGGGCTGACCTCATGACGCTGGACGCTTCAAAAGTTGGTGCCGTACGCGGCATAGGTGCGCTTATTGCTGCGCAAACGCGCACCATCGCTCCCGTTGTGTTTGGCGGAGGCCAGGAACAAGGTCTTCGCTCTGGAACAGAATCTCCCGCGCTCGCCACAAGCTTTGCGACAGCTCTTGAAGAGGCTCGCGCACATCACGAAGACTTTTCAAAACGCGCGCTCGAATTGCGAACCGCATTGCTCGCGCAACTCACTGATTCTTCATCTGGAGTTCCAAACCTTGTCATTAATACTGGCAAACATTCCGCACCGCACATTCTTAATATCTCTTTGCTTGGACGCGACACTGATTACCTTGTAATGCTTCTCGACGCAGCAGGGTATTCAGTCTCTACAAAGAGCGCGTGCGAAACAGATACTGATAATGGCTCTACCGTTGTATTTACCTTAAGCGGCGACCAGGCTCGAGCGGCGAGTACGCTCCGTATCTCATTTGGGCCAACCACTACGCCTAGGGAAGTTGCGAGTTTTGGAAAGGAACTCATTCGTTCAGTCACATTTCTCGACCACTCACACTAGGGACGGTTGCGGCTATCCCCTTGTTGGGGCTGATACCTGAATTTGCTATACTACTAGTATGGATATCGAAGAACTCTCGAAGTCCCAGCTCCTCTTGCTTACCGTGATGGTCAACTTCGTGGTGTCCATCGCAACTGCCGTACTTACGGTGTCTATGGTCGACAACGCGCCACTCACCGTAACTCAGACAGTAAACCGAATTGTTGATCACACTATCGAGACGATTTCGACTCCAATACAAGTCGTTAATCCGATAAAAACTCCGACGTCAAAACCTACACCCACTAATGAGCAGCTTTTGACGGCAGCAGTTTCAAGCGACCTTGCACGCACCGCTCTCATCTATAAGGGGGCCACAACGACTCCGGCAATTGCCTTTGGTGTGTACCTTCCGAAGTCGCGCGCAGTAGCAACAGCGTTCGTGCTCGGGCTTCCAAAAGAAGCAATGATCCAATTCTCAGATGGTTCGGTCGAGCAAGCATCGCTATCGCGCTCAGATGACAATCTCGCTATCTATGGTTTTGCTGATGACGCAAAACTTCCCACTGTTCCCGATGCAGGACTTCCTGCAGCTTCAACGCTTAAACAGGGTCAGACGGTAGCGGCAATTACGAAAGATTCGGCCGCGACAACCGGCATTATAAGTAAGGTAAGTGCAACCGAAATCCAAACCACTATTACGGGTGTTCCGGTGGGTGCAGGCGTGGTGGAGCTCTCGGGACTGGTTATTGGTATCGGAAGTGCTAAGCCTGGCATTCTGATTCCCGCTGATCTCATTTCTGCTCTGCTCGCCAGCCCTGTCAACAAATAAGCTTTTTTACTAGAGAAACACCTTTCATATGTCACCATTCAAAAATTTCACCGCAAAAGCAAAAGAAGCAATTAAGCGAGCACACGAGCTTGCTATTGAGCGTGGCCAAAACCACGTGAGTCCGCTTCATTTGCTCACGGCCCTTATTCACCAGGAAGAAAGCTTGGTATTTTCAGTACTCGATCGCATGGACATCGATACTATGCTTCTTGCCGATATGCTCCTTGAAACTCTCGAGTCTCCTGAGCAAGCAACTATTCTTTCACCATCGTTTAACCTTTACTTAACACCAGAGCTCGCTGAAGTACTTGAATCAGCAGGGAAGGTGGCTGCGTCGATGAATGATTCGTTCATTGGAACCGAGCATCTCTTTGTTGCGATTCTTGAACACCCAGGCCCAGCTGCAGAAACAATTAATCGGTTCAAGATTGATGAAGAAACCGTGCTTGCGGTGCTCAAAGAGTTAAAGACTTCAAAGGATGGACAAATTGCAGAACCGAAGCGTTTTCGGGCCCTTGCAAAGTACACACGCAATCTCACCAAGCTTGCTGCTGAAAACGCTCTTGACCCTGTTATCGGCCGCGATCAAGAAATTCATCGCGTCATCCAAATTCTCTCACGACGTACCAAGAATAATCCAGTACTCATTGGAGAAGCGGGTGTGGGAAAGACAGCAATTGCTGAGGGACTCGCGCTCCGACTCGCGGTAGGGGATGTGCCGGAATCGCTCAAGGGTAAAGAGCTTCTTTCGCTCGATCTTGGCATGCTCATTGCCGGTACCAAGTATCGTGGCGAGTTCGAAGAGCGCATGAAGAACGTCATGAAAGAAGTAGAGAAGTCGAACGGCAAAGTCATTCTGTTTGTCGATGAGCTTCACACCATTATGGGAGCAGGGGCAGCGGAAGGCTCCATGGATGCAAGCAACATGCTTAAGCCTGCGCTCGCTCGTGGTGAAATCCGCATGATTGGTGCCACCACCCTCAAGGAATACCAGCAGCATATTGAGAAGGACTCTGCTATGACCCGTCGCTTCCAGCCGGTGTTCGTAAACGAACCATCAGCAGAAGATGCGATCGCCATTCTTCGCGGCCTTCGCGATAAGTACGAGCTCTTCCACGGTGTACGCATTACGGACGGTGCTATCGTCTCGGCCGTCGAGCTTTCAGGCCGCTACATTAGCGATCGCTTCCTTCCTGACAAAGCCATCGATCTCATCGACGAAGCAGCTTCTGGTCTTCGCATTGCACTTGAGAATAAGCCGCCACTTTTGGAGGAGACTGATCGTCGTATTCGCAGACTTGAAATCGAACGCGAAGCACTTAAGAAGGATGACGAAACAACAGAGGCAGGTCAGGAACGTACCCACGCTAAAGAAATTAAAGAACGCATAAAGAATATCGATGCAGAAATTGCGGACCTTCGCGAGAAGACGTCCGAGCTCGAACTCAAATGGAAGAACGAGAAAGAAGTTATCCAGGGTATTCGTGCGATCAAAGAAGAACTTGAGAAGCTTCGTGTTGCTGCAGATAATGCAGAATCAACAGGTGACCTTGGGCTTGCTGCAGAAATCCACTACGGTCGCGTGCCAATGCTTAAGAAAGATTTGGAAGGAAAGGCAAAACGTCTCAAAGTTCTTCAGAAGTCACGCCGTATCCTTCACGAAGAAGTTACCGAACATGAGGTTGCTGGTGTTGTATCGCGCTGGACCGGCATTCCTGTTTCAAAAATGATTGAGGAAGAAGCTTCAAAGCTTTCTCGCATGCAGGCTGAGCTTACGGCTGAAGTTATTGGTCAGGACAATGCTATTAAGATTGTGTCCGACGCCGTGAAGCGTTCACGCGTAGGTATCTCGGACCCAAATCGACCTATTGGCTCATTCCTCTTCCTCGGACCAACCGGCGTCGGAAAGACGGAGCTCTCGAAGCGTCTCGCAGAATTTATGTTTAACGACAAAGACGCACTCGTACGCGTCGACATGAGTGAGTTCATGGAGAAGCACTCAATTGCCAAGCTCATCGGTGCGCCTCCGGGCTACGTTGGCTATGAAGAGTCAGGATCACTTACTGAACGCATTCGTCATCGCCCGTACGCGGTCGTGCTCTTCGATGAGATTGAAAAGGCACACCCTGAAGTATTCAATATTCTTCTTCAGGTACTCGATTCTGGCCACCTTACTGACGGAAAGGGAAGAAAGGTGAACTTCAAAAACACCATCATCATTCTTACCTCAAACATTGGTGGTGAGCTCATGGATCGCATGGCGTCTATCGGATTCGGGTATAGCTCTGCGGACGATCTCGCGCAATACGAGCAAGTTAAAGAAAAAGTCATGGCTGCGCTCAAGGATAACTTCCGCCCTGAGTTCTTGAATCGCCTCGACGACATTATTATCTTCGACCCTCTTAGCAAAGAAGCACTGGCCGACATCGTTGAAAGCCAAGTCCGTGAGGTTATTGAGCGCCTGGGCGGAAAGCGTATCACCCTTAGTATTGATTCTGAGGTGCGCACGTGGCTTGCAGAGAAGGGCTACAATCGCCAATACGGTGCCCGCCCCCTTAAGCGCGCAATCCAGGACAGCATTCTCACGCCGATTGCTTCACTCATGGTTGATCAGGGAATCCTCGAGGGGGGAACACTCATAGTTTCTCTCAAAAACGGCCAGCCTCACTTTGAGGTTAAAAAGACGGCAGTCCGCGGGGCCCGTGCCAAAAAGACTACCGAAAAGCTTGCTTCAGTTGCCTCGTAAGCTGGCGAGTGCTACACTGCCCCTATGTCACAGGTAAACCTCGTAAAAGTAAAAAGCGCGTCTGGTCACGTCCTTTTTACCCGCAAGAATAAGAAAAAGGTAGAGCGCAAGCTCGAACTTAAGAAGTTCGACAAAACTACCCGAAAGCGCGAAGTCTTCAAGGAAGTAAAGAAATAAGACCAAAGAAAAACCGCCTCATTCTGAGGTGGTTTTTCTTTGGTCAGGCACGTATACAAATACGAAAGCCACCAATTAGAGAGTGCGGTGACTCGCGCATGGTGGCTTAATCTCGGAAGATTACTTCCGGGTAATCCATCCTTTCCTCAGCGAAGACGTGCGGACCGACTTCGGACTGGTGAGGATCTCGGTGATCCTCGAAAGGTTGGGAATGAGCGTTCGGGAGAGAACATAGCCGATTCCGACAATGGCTCCGCCCCAGGCGATGATATTTACAGTAATTTCACTGGTAGTCATAGAAACCCCCATAGACATAACTGGACCTAATAAGTATATAGGAACTATAACATTTGTCAAGTCTAGATAGTGTGTTGTGGATAAGATAATCAGGCTTCGCTTTCACTGTTTTGGCCGTATACTTCTCGTAATGGCTTCAATTGGCGCTGGACTTCTGATGTATAGGAAAAATGACGGAATACCTGAAGTTTTGCTTGTACACCCTGGTGGGCCCTATTTTCAAAATAAAAATGATGGCTATTGGAGTGTCCCAAAAGGAATCGCAGAAGTAGGAGAAGAAGGCGAGCGACTCCTTGAGACAGCCAAGCGCGAGTTTGAAGAAGAAACCGGTATCAAGCCAGAAGGTGATTTTACGTATGTCGGAATAATGAAAAGAAGAGATGGTAAGACGGTTGAAGTCTGGACCTTTGAAGGAGATTGCGATGTCGCAACGATTATAAGCAACACATGCGTAATCGATTGGCCACCGAAAAGCGGTAACAAACTCGAGATTCCAGAAGTAGATCGTGCTGAGTTCTTTACGTTGGAACAGGCTCGCAAAAAGCTTTCAGGGTATCAAGTACCAATCATTGATTTGTTTGAAGATTATTTGAAACAGATATAAATGCGGGCCCACTAGGAATCGAACCTAGGACGTCGGGTTTGGAATCCGAAGTTATACCATTTAACTACAGGCCCTGAGAGAGGTAGAAAACAGAATTCTGATTCTGCTTTCTCACCGAACGAAGGGCTAGCATTCGTGCAAGCAACCGATACAGGCCCTGTACGGAGTAGATTAGCAGATTTGCCGTTCAAAATACAGGTGCGGCAATCAGTGGTGAGGTGGGGAATCGACAGCTGTCGTGTCCTTGTATGACGTACAATACACATACGACTATGACGCGTTCACGATTTCTCTCCTACCTGTCACTCGGCACCTTGTCGGCTGTTGGACTTCTTGTGCCAGGTGCAACGCACGCTGCAGGAGTGGTGGGCGTGTTCAGTCCCATCATAGACCAGTCGGGTATCTGTTTGTGTACGGGAATGGCACCAAGCTGGGGGTGTGTGTTGCAGACCATACAAAATGCCGTGAACGTCGGTATTTCTGTTGGTGTCGTTATCTGTGTGTTGTACATGGCATACGCTGGCGTGCTCTTCATGATGAGTTCTGCAAACCCCGGTCTTCGTGAGCAAGGCAAGACACGGCTCATGAACGGGGTCATTGGCATGGTTGTGGTTCTTGGAGCTTGGGTTGCGGTGGATTTCGTTATGAAAGCACTCTATGATCCAAGCACCGCCTTCTCTGGCACAAACTTTGGACCATGGAATAGCATTCTTGCGAGTAACGGTGACGATTATTGTATTCGCCCTCATGATCCGACTGCTCTAACGAGTGGAAGCATTAGCATTGTTTCAGGTGTGGCACAAAGCCCTGGAGCTGGCGCTCCAGCGAGCGGAAGCGGTACAGGAGCCTGTAATGCACAACAGGTTGCCGCTGCAGCTGCACAGGGTGGATATCAGCTTACGGGGGGCCAAGCAAACGCGCTGGCCTGTATAGCAGGGCCGGAGAGCGGCTGCGGCGCAAAGACCACCGGAGCAACCACACCACAAGGGAAACCCACGAGTGCATCGGGACCATGGCAAATAACGATTGGTGCAACTGATAAGTGCCACAGCCTCACACTCCCGGCATGCGGAAATTTGAATTGCTCGGCAGCGTATAGCCATGGCTCTCCAAAGTCCGACCAAACGTCACAAGCCCTCGCGGCTAAATGTCAGGCAGCAGCAAACAACCTTGCATGCTCTGCGTCGGCAGCTGCCTGTCTTATCCAAGCAAATGGAGGTAAATTCAACGCGTGGACTGCTGACTCGCGTAGCGGCAAACAACAGACATGTATTACATCTAATGGGCAAAGTTTTTAATCTATACTATGTATACCTATGACTAAGAAACATTTTTTGATACTTGGCATTGTGGTGATCGTTCTCCTGCTTTTAGTCGTTGGAATAGTTGTGTTTCGTTCGCAATCTTCACCGCAAACCACCGGTACCTCGACTCCAGGAACAACGTTCCCAATAGCAAGTACAACGACCGGTGTTGCGACTGGCACATCAACAGGTATGACCATCAACGGCCAGAATGGTACGGTGATAGCGACAAAGAACTTCATTGACAATGGTATTACTATAAAAGATGTGGAGAATCCTGGTACGTACCTTGTGGCCGGACAACTTGGTTATTGTCTCCCAAATATTCCTTGTACGGCTGCAGCTAATGCGGAATTCAATATTCTATATGACAGTAATGCTAATCAATTTATTATCGCGCTTTTGACAGAACCGCTCGGAAGAGCTCGTAAGGACGCGCAAGCTTTTCTTGCCAAAACTCTTGGCCTCTCAAACTCTGATTTGTGTTCTCTTAAGTACTACATCACCACTACCTATACCGTAAACGAGACTTATGCGGGAGATAACCTAGGCTTTAATGGCTGCCCCGGGGCTGTTGTGCTGCCATAATTCGTATGATGAAGTTTGCAACACCCCGATGCGCTGAGAACTACCTGAAGATTGCGATTGCAAGCGCAAGTTTTTCGTTACTGTTTCTCTTCTTGCCAATGTCTGCGCATGCAGATACTAATAGCCTTTTGAATCCGATAGTCCCCACAGAGTGTCATTGCGAGGGACAAAAGGCTCCCGATGGCTCTACTATTACCACGGCTCCAGGGTATGGCTGCGTGCTTCAAACCGTTCAGAACGGAGTGAATGTTTTAATCTCCATTTCAATACTTGTGTGTGTGCTGTGGCTTGCGTATGCAGGTACTCTATTTTTGGCGAGCTCCGCGAGTCCTGGTCTTCGCGAACAAGGCAAGACTCGTATCATGAATGCTGTTATAGGTTTGGTCGTCATACTTGCCGCGTGGCTTATTATCGACTTTGTAATGAAGGCTTTATACAACGGCGATAGCAGCTTTGGTCCGTGGAATTCCATTCTCGCGTCACAGTCTAGCGACGACAAATGTATCGTTGCCAAAAACCCGACCTCACTTACCTCGGGATCGATCAGTATTGTCTCTGGCACATCTGCAACGGGGGCAAGCTCCGGTACTGGCACAAGTGCGGATGCGAATGCAGCAGCAGGGCAGGAAGCGTCCTCACGAAAACTTCTCTCTGATGCGGGAGTTTCTATTTGGCATGGCGCCTGCCAAGCAGGACAAAGTGGAGGATGCACTAACGTCGGTGGTACACGTGCAGCAACGCTACAACAAGTATTAAATATTAATACGAAAGTTTGTGGTGCTGGTAAGAAATGTGGCGTTGTCTTAACAGGTGGCTCAGAGCCTGGTCATAAAGCAGGGCAATATAGTCATGGCACGGGATACAAAATTGATATTGATGACAGTGCAGCGGTAAACACTGTTCTTAATGCTCTAACTCATACAGGAGAGCGCGGAGGAGATAATGGCGGCCCTATTTTCAAAGACTCATGTCAAAATCAATACGTGCACGAATCGACACATTGGGACATCACCGTCTTTGCAGCCTGCAGTCTATAGACTTGGTTGGCTCGGATCGAGAGTAACTGAATCAATCTTCCAGACAGAATCATTTTCAAGTATTACGTGAGCGATAAGGTTCATTGCTGCGTATCCTGTGCCAAGTGTCACTTCCATATCGGCAGATCTAATAGACTGTCCTACAACGCGAGCTTGGATATTGCCTTCCCACGAGCTAAGCGTTGATTGAGAAACAAGAACAGCATCAGATCCAGTGTTGCTGAGAATCTGCTGCCACGTATTTATAAAATTATCCGTAAAGCACTGAGATGCTTGGGGTTGTGAGCTTATAGTCGCGAGAGTACTACCGGTGTTATATGCGCCTACATACCACTTGTAACAAGAAACGACTGCTTGCTGTGGTGAGTCAGTAGTAATGGCAACAGGAAAGACTACCCCGGTATGCGTGCCGTCAGTTGGTGTTGAGGTGGCGGTAGTTCCTGTCGATGAAAAGAGCTTGAATAGTACCAAGCCTAAAACTGCTAGAAAGAAAAGGGCTATCGCACTCATCGCAAGGACTTTCTTCATATGTCCCATGCTAGCACGAGCGACTACGTTTTATACACTAAGTTTGCGCAACCAGGCTTTCTGGTGACGAGCATAGTGCCAAAGTTTGGTTGAGAGGGCAGGCAGGAGCGAAGCTTCGCTTCGCTCCTCACGCAGATATTCGCCGATAATACGGTACTCAAGACCGAATTCATTGAGGCGCGCGTCTCCGACGCGCGCTCGCACCGCACGTACTTCATCCACAAGTCCTCTATCTAGAGCCTGCTGAAGCCGTGCATCTATGCGAGGCCGCAGCTCTTCCTTGGACGGATCAATAATTACCCACTCAACGTCATATTTCGACTCAGTTGTAGTTCGTTCAGGAACACTGCCGTGCTCAGCGATTATCTCGAGCGCCCGCACGAGTCGACGTTTGTTCTTAGGATCAATACGCTCTGCACGGCGAGAGTCTTTTGTTTGTAGTTCTGTGAATAGCTCATCCGCAGAAAGCTTTTCCAATTCTGTGCGAAGTAATGGATTGGCAAGGGAAGGCGGAAGTCCATAGAGCAATGCTTCAAAGTAGAAATGAGTGCCACCAGCGAGTATCGGTGTAATGCCACGCGCATGCATATCGGTAATGAGTGCTTCGGCGTCCTGCACAAAGTCCCCTGCGCTGTAGGTTTCTTCCGGTTCGCGAATGTCGATTAAATGGTGGGGGATGCCAGCCATTTCTTCAAAGCTGGTTTTCTCGGTGCCGATATCAAGCGTGCGATATACCTGACGTGAATCAACCGATATGACTTCCCCATTCAATTCTTTTGCGAGAGCCACCGCACGCGCAGACTTGCCCGACGCAGTCGGGCCAATGACGGCAATGATCTTGGGGAGTGATTCCATGTCCGCGGATAGTAGCATGCTTGGTAGTACCTGCGCATCTTTATCTTCAGTTTTTCTTTATAACTATTTTACCGGCACCTCATTACGAAATGCATACAGTAGTAAGGGTTAGTTATTTGGGAGGGACTTATGAATATCTGTTGCATTATCAAACCACCAAGTATTGCGTGGGCTGTACACATTGTTGCTCACCTACGAAGAGAAGGAATAGAAATCATTGCTCAAAAAAAGTTTGTCTACGCGAGGCACGCTATCGATCTACTGTATGACCACATGGATGAGACTGCTCGCTCCTGTATTGCCGAGCGATATTCTGGTAGATCGGGGTACGCACTGCTCTTGGAATTTAAAAGCATTGAGCATTGCTTAGATTGCATTGGTCGAGAAAGTGACCCTGCGTTATGCGCACCGCACACTCTACGTGCGATGTACTGTGGCTTTGCTGAACCAGAAGCGCTCGGCATATTGCCGTGGTGGGAAAACGGAATCCATAGGCCAATTGATGAGCGCGAACGCGTGCGTGATCTAAGGCTGATATTCCCAGAATTCCAAAAGGGCGCGGCTTAAGCCGCGCCCTTTATTTTGTGCTGAAGGTGGGACTTGAACCCACAACCCGAGGGAGCGGGTTTTGAATCCGCCGCGTATACCAATTCCGCCACTCCAGCATTATCTAGAAACCACTCTCATCGGCAGATTAATTCTGCTTTATGCAGGATCCTGCCTTCTGCACATCCTACTGCAGAGAATTGTTACGTGCAAAGTGTATGGGGATGTTAGAATGCATAGTAATGAAGGACGAGACATACATACCAACGAAATATGACTCGGTGTTTTGGGTCGAGATAGACCGCATTAAGCCAAACCCCTATCAGCCCCGTATCGAATTTAACGAGGAAAACCTCAAGAGCCTTGCCGAATCTATCCGTCAGTATGGCGTGCTCATGCCCCTTGTCGTTACGCGTAAGGACATTGAGAAGGCAGACGGGGGTCTCCAGACAGCGTATGAACTCATAGCAGGTGAACGCCGTCTGCGCGCAAGCAAGCTCATCGGACTTCGGGAAGTACCCGTGGTAATCCGCGCAGGCGAGCAGACTGATCGCATGAAGCTCGAGCTCGCAATCATTGAGAATCTTCAGCGTGAAGACCTTAACTCCATTGATCGTGCGAAGGCACTCGCACAGCTCGCTGAAACTTTCGGTATTACCCACGGTGAGATTGGGGTGAAGATCGGCCGCAGTCGAGAATACGTTTCAAACTCCATTCGTCTCCTTCAACTTCCTGAGGAAGTACAGAATGCAGTGGTGAACAAAGAGATCACCGAAGGCCATGCCCGTGCACTCCTCATGCTTACTGACCGTCCAGAAGAACGAGATACGCTTTTCAAAGAGATTGTACTTAAGAAGACGTCGGTGCGTGTAGTGGAGCAGATGGCTCGTCGGCTTGCTCAAGACAAGATTCGTAAGCACGATAAGACGCCAGAAATGATGGACCTTGAGCGCAGTCTTACGGAGACTCTCGGAACGCGTGTGCTTATTGAAAACCGCCCGAAGGGCGGTAGGGTTCTCATTGAATTCTTCTCACCGGAAGACCTTTCACACATTGCCGCCATTCTTGCCGAACGCCATGAAGAGCAAGCTCGTATGTCGCCAGAGGCAAATGCTGCTGTTGCAGAAGTTATTTCGGGAGATTTTCTTGCTCCGTCAGAATCACCGGAATTTACTTCAGGATCTGAAGAGGTACTCGCGCACCCCAATACCACTCCAATTTCTGATGTAGTGAACAATGAGCCCGTGAACGCACCTCAAGCATCGGCACCAGTAGCTCCACCTACTCCTGCAGAACCGGAAGAAGATCTCTATTCAGTCCACAACTTCACGGTCTAACGCGCGCAGCTTAATCTTTCTTTTCCTTCTCGTCCTTTGGAGCTCGCTTCTTGCGCAGCTTTACCGGCTTGAGCACTCCCTTTGAAGAAATTGTGCCGCGCTCATCAAGATCAAGACTGAGTCGTATGTGTCTGCGTGCCATGCTGGTACGGGCATACTCGAGCCACTTGGCACTCGGTCGTGCTGAAACCTTTTCCATAATCTCAATTACGTCGCCGTTGTGAAGAGGGGTGTCAAAGGAGACCATCTTCCCATTCACCTTGGCGCCGTTCATATGCTGACCAAGTTCGCTGTGTATAGCGTACGCAAAATCAATGGGGGTTGAGCTCACCGGAAGGTCGATAACATCTCCGCGTGGTGTAAACACGAATACACGGTGTGAGAAGAAATCTTCACGAAGTCCTTCCGCGAATTCCTTTGATCCGGCCGCAGGAGCATGAGCATCAGCGAGTTCTGCAAGCCAGCGCGGCGCTTCTTGTTTCTTCTTTTTCTCTCGACGAGTTTCAGGTTCAGGCGTTGCCGCTGAATCACGTGAGCGCAAATGCAGAAGTGTTGGGACAAGTCCGCGCATCCATGAAAAGGAAAGCCGCTCGAATGCCTGCTTCTGCGCCGCATCTTCAAGCTTCTGAGTGGCAATGCGTAACTGCTTGTATGACATATGCGAAGCAATACCATATTGCGCTTCTTGATGCATTTCTTCCGTACGTACCTGCATCTCAACGATACCTGCGTCGGGAGTGATCACCGTCGTGTGAAGCGACTGGTACCCGTTTGGTTTTGGGAATGATATGTAATCCTTAAATTCTCCTGGAAGAGGCTTCCAGAGGGCATGTATGACGCCTAGGGCCGTATAGCAGTCGTCGATGGTCGGTACGATAACGCGCAGGGCAGCAATGTCATGAATGCGGGTAATATCATCTCCCTTGCGCTTTAACTTCTGATGCAAACTCCAAAGACCCTTCATGCGAATGTCAGTACGGAAGCCGGTCATGCCACGACGTGCAAGCGCATGCTGTAAATCTTTTTGCACACGCACAAGTCCTGTTTCAGTTTCTTTGGACTTTAATTTTCGCACTTCGAGCGCGTGACTGTAGGCATCTGGATCAACAGCAGGAAAGGCCAAGTCTTCCAGCTCGCGCTTCATGCTGCCCATACCAAGACGGTCGGCAAGGGGTGCGTAAATTTCAAGTGTCTCAAGAGCAATGCGGCGCTGTTTGTGCTCGGGCACATGCTCAAGCGTTGTCATATTGTGGTACCTATCGCAGAGCTTGATGATAAGTACGCGCACGTCAGCAGATGTGGCTACAAGAAGACGTCGCAATGATTCTGCATGACGTTCTGCACCTTGATACTTATGCTTTCCAAGTTTAGTAACTCCATCAACCAAAAAACTAACGTCCGGACCAAACTCAGTCTCGATTGTTTCTATTAAAACGCCGGTGTCTTCGACGGTATCGTGAAGGAGGCCAGCAGCGATAGTGTCAGCATCCATGCCTAGCTCTGCGAGGTGCTTGGCGACAGCAGCCGGGTGGATGAAGTAGGGTTCCCCAGACTTTCGTTGATGCTCTTTATGAGCTTCTTCAGAAAAGGAATATGCTTTTTCAATCAGCGCGACGTCCTCGGCTGATGGCTCAGTCATTGCCGCCACAATTTGCTTGACGGTAGTCATTGCTACTAGGATACTCTCAAAGGATGAAGCTGGGAAGAAGGGACACCATGATGCTCACGCACGTCAGTGGTCTGCGCGTATTCCATTCACCAATCACACATCTCCTCGTCGGCACTTCACTTGATACCCCTAGATTTGCCCGAACCGATTGTTGGTGTATCGAAAGAAGCGGTGGATTGCTTATTGCATTTCTGCCGTGCACATTTCTTTACCCGAAAAGAAGAAAACCTCGCGGGTGAGCGAGGTCTCTTTTTATGCTTATTTTAAATAATCCGCAGCTTCGAGTGGTGTGAGCTCGTCTGCATTCTGGCTTTCAGGAAGGTAGATACGACGAAGACCTTTCTTGAGGAATAATCCTTGTTTTGATTTATACAGCACGATCGCTTTGCCCGTGCGTGGGTGCTTTCCAACTTCGCGAACTATTTCAACGCCACGAGGTGGTTTCTTTGGCTCTGCAATGAGTGCAAGCGCTTCGTCGAGCGTAATGGTATACGGATCTTGTTTCTTGATGGAACGGAACTCCCCGTCGTGGGCAACGTATGGACCGAAGCGACCAGTATTCGCCATTACGGGCTTCCCGGTTGATGGATGAAGTCCAAGCTCGCGAGGGAGTGAAAGATAGCGAACAGCGTCGGCAAGGGTGACAGTTGAGAGATCGGTGCCCGGTGGAATACTCGCGCGCTTTGCAACAATCTTTGGACGACCTTTTTTCTTTGCGGGTTTCTTGGCTACTTTCTTTTTCGCAGTCTTCTTTGTGGCTTTTTTCTTTCCTGCTGCAGGCTCCTCTTCAATAACTTCAGCTGCGGGTTCTTCAGGAATCGCTTCCTCCGGAAGCGGCATTTCTACATACGGTCCATAGCGACCAGTGCGTATGAAAATCGGATAACCGGTATCGGGGTGCATACCAATTGGCTCATCTGCTGAAAGTTCCAGACCATCTTCTTGGCGCGCGCCTTCGCAATCAGGATAACGGGTACAGCTCATGAAAATGCCTGCACGACCAAGTTTAAATTCCATCTTTGATCCACAAATTGGGCAAGGGAATTCATCCGGCACTGAACCGAGTGATGTTGCCTTTGGAAGTTTGTCTTTAAGCGCAACTGCCTTTTCAAAAGGACCATAGAATTCTTGCATGGTCGCCCGGTATCCACGTTCGCCACGAGCAATTTCATCGAGTTCATCTTCCATTTCTGCAGTGAATGAATCCGAAACATATTCAGCAAAGTGTTCTTCAAGCCAGCCAGAAACTACCATGCCAGTGGCTGTTGGTGTAAGAGTACGGCCAGTCTTTTCAGCGTAACCACGGTCTTGAATAGTCTTCATTGTTGAAGCGTATGTGGAAGGTCGGCCAATACCGCGTTTCTCGAGCTCCTTAATGAGGCCCGCTTCGGTATAACGATTTGGTGGTTCAGTTTGCTTCTCAAGACTGCCTAGAGAAATGAGATCAAGTGCTTCTCCTTCAGTAAGCTTCGGTACTTCCACATCCTCACCGCGCGCGCGCGTGTCACACGCTAGCCAACCAGGAAAGATTACGCGAGAACCTGTTGTTGAGAATGCAGGAATATCTGCGTCTGCTTGCGATTTTACGGTTGTGCGCTCAACGCGCGCTGACGCCATTTGTGAAGCAAGCGTACGGGTACGAATCAATTCGTAGAGCTGTGTCTCATCAGGAGTGGAGCCCGCACGAGCTTTCGATGGGTCGGTAGGACGAACGGCTTCGTGAGCTTCCTGTGCATTTTTACTTTTAGTTGCATATGCACGCACGTGAGTGAAATCTTTTCCAAATTCTTTCTCGACTGTTTTCGCAATGCTTGCGATTGCGTCTTTTCCAAGATTCACCGAGTCGGTACGCATGTAGGTAATGTGGCCGGCTTCGTAGAGTTTTTGTGCGGCCCGCATAGTGCGTGATGGTGAAAAGCCCAGGCGCGTTGAACCAGCTTGCTGGAGTGTGGACGTAGTGAAAGGAGGTTTTGGATTGCGCTCTTCTGCGCGCGTTGAAACGTCTGCTACGTTCCAGGCCGCTGCGCGGCCAAGCGTCACAATCCGCTCCGCCTCCTGCGGAGTCGATGGTTGCTCTACGCAGGTTGCAGGAAACTCCAAACTCTTTGCGCCATTCTTTGCTTTAAGTACGGCGTCGAGCACATAGTAGGTAACAGGAACGAATGCCTTTATCTCCCGCTCTCGTTCAGCCAGGATGCGAAGCGCAGGCGATTGTACGCGACCAGCCGAAAGTCCGTAACGAACCTTTTTCCAGATGAGGCCGGAAAGATCGTAGCCCACGATGCGATCGAGCACGCGTCGAGCCTCTTGTGCTTGGCGGAGGTCTTGATCGATAAGACGTGGGTGAGCAAGAGCTTCTTCAACCGCCGCTTTAGTGATTTCGTGGAAGACAACACGCTTTGGCGCTTTGAGTCCTACGGCCTGTTGAATATGCCAGGCAATAGCTTCTCCTTCGCGGTCGGGGTCAGTCGCAAGAAACACTTCCGATGCCCGCGCTGAGGCAGCTTGAATTTTCTCGATAACCTCGCGTTTGTCTGCCGAAACTACATAGCGAGGAACGAAGCCATCCTCAATGTCTACGGCATCTTTGTTGGACTTTGGAAGGTCGCGAACGTGACCCACAGAGGCAATAACCTCGTATCCGTTACCGAGGTATTGCTGAATCGTACGCGCCTTTGCAGGCGACTCCACTATTAGTAGTATTTTTCCTTTCACAGGTGTCATTACCTTACTGATACCTTGCATACCTATATATGGTCAAGCGGAAGAGTGCGGCTATCCTTCTCGAACACTCTCTTTCACAGGCTAAATTCTTCTTTCAATACGCCTTTCATTTCGAGAATGCCGAGCAATGAAAGTACTTCGTGTGCGGGCATACTGCTTGCGCGAATTATTTCATCGCGCGGCTTGGGGTCTTCAAGAAAGTCATAGAGTTTTTTCTCTGCAGCTGATAAATCATGAACCACATTTTCAGCAGCTACTTGATTTGGTTCGATACCGAGAGCTTCTAGTATGTGTGTAGATTCACTCACGTGAGTTGCTCCAAGCCGCAAGAATAGGTGCGAACCAAAGCCGTGAGTGTCGCCAATACGATGCGGCACGAACATAAGCTCGCGATTGTTGTCTACCGCTATTTTGGCTGTTATGAGTGTGCCCGAACGACTACCCGCTTCAATCACTAACACAGCGTGAGAAAGACCGACCATAATGCGATTTCGTAAGGGGAAGTCATACGGGTGCGCGATATAGTCAGGATCTTGTTCGCTCAGGAGCGCGCCTCCGGCGCGCAGTATTTCTTTCGCCAACCCTAGATTCGTCTTCGGACCAATCACATCGTCATTAAGCCCTGAACCCGGAATGGCAATCGTATGAAGTCCTGCGCGGAGTGCGGCTCTGTGCGCGCACGCGTCTGCACCCAATGCCAAGCCAGAAACTATAGATATAGGATAGCCAGCAAGTCCCGCGATAAGTGATTCACATGCTTGGCGTCCGTAGCTTGTGAGTGCCCGAGAACCAACGACCACAAGAAACTTGGTCCCGTCAGGCGGCATGCTTCCCCGTACCCACAGTTTCTCTGGAGACTGCGATATTTCGCGCAATTGAAGAGGGAATTCGTCCGGTGAAATTGTTCGCAGTCTCATACCTACAGTATGCAAAACTTAGATGAAATTACCGTAACGTCTTCATAAAGAAATAATGTATAAATCTTAAACTTTCTATTGGGGCAGGAGTTCTTGTCATGACCTATATACGAGTCAATGAATATCCGCTACGCGGAGAGATATTCGATCCTGAGTTTGTGCGCGACGCGTATGTCGGACTCAAGCTTGAGGTCGAAAAGGAGATACCTCTTATGGATGATACGTATCCCAGCGGTGCGTATCTGGTGCCACTTGCCGAAGTAATCCGACAGATGGCACGACATAACATGCGTGCTAGTCAGTTTATACAGGCGCACTGGCATGCCATCGTTACGTTTCTCGAAGAGTTTCCCGGTGAAGAAAGAGAAGTTCTTCTCGCTTTTTCACGAGATTCATGCGCGACGGTTCAGTAACCGTCGCCCTTTTTATGTACGCATACCTACGCCATACCTGGCATACATCTTTCACGGGTCTCGCGTATGGCGTACAATAGATAGACTATGCTCGATATCCATTTTATCCGCGAGAATGCTGACCTCGTGAAGGCAGGAGCTGCTAAAAAGCACATCGAAGTCGACATTGATCGACTTCTTGCGGTGGACGAAGAACGCAAATCATTGCGTCAGAAGATGGATGATCGCAAGGCGGAGCAGAATCGCATGAGTACAACTATTCAGCTCGCAAGTGGCGAAGAAAAGGAGCGACTTATTGAGAGCATGCGGTTTGTTAAAGAAGGCTTCACCGAGCTCGAAGAGAAATACAACAAAGCACTCGAAGAATGGCAGAAACTCATGCTTACTGTTCCGAACCTTCCAGATATGTCAGTGCCAGAAGGGGAAAGCGATGCCGATAATCAAGAGATAAAGAAGTGGGGCGAGCCAAAGGCATTTACGTTTACCCCGAAAGATCACATTGAACTTATGTCGACCAACGGCATGGCTGATTTTGAGCGTGGCACAAAAGTCGCAGGATTCCGTGGGTACTTCCTAAAAGGGGATGGTGTATTACTTGCAAACGCGGTTACTCAGCTCGCGCTCAAACACTTCGTAGGCAAAGGTTTTGAACCAATGATGGTCCCATCGCTACTTCGCCGAGAGACATTCATGGGTACCGGCTATCTCCCACAAGGAGAAGATGATCTCTACAAGACGCAAGACGGAGAATACCTTGCTGGCACCGGAGAAGTCGCAACCATGGGTTACTACATGGATGAAACCCTCGACGCTTCACAACTTCCTGCGAAATTCCTCTCATACTCGCCGTGTTTCCGTCGTGAAGCAGGAAGTCATAGCAAAGACACCAAAGGACTTATTCGTGTCCATGAATTTTTTAAATGGGAACAGGTTGTGTTGTGTGAAGCGTCGCATACTGAGTCAGTTCGCTTGCACGAAGAACTCACGGCCAATGCAGAAGAATTCTTGCAGCTGCTTAATCTTCCATACCACGTGGTTGTGAACTGCGGAGGTGACCTTGGTCTTGGACAGGTAAAGAAATACGATATCGAAGCATGGATGCCATCGCAGAATACGTATCGTGAGACACATTCATCGTCGTACTTTCACGATTTCCAGACGCGTCGTTTGAATATTAAATACCGTGATGCTGAAGGTAAGAGCCAGTTTGCTCACTCACTGAATAACACTGCCGTTGCACAGCCTCGTATCCTTACGATGCTCGTAGAAAATTATCAGCAGGAAGACGGCACGATTCGTGTGCCAGAAGTATTGATCCCGTATGTCGGTAAAGAAGTCCTGGGACATACAAGCTAAGCCGCGACGGCAAGCGCCGCCTGCAGCCCCGTCTATAGCGCCCGCTCAGCGCGTTGCTACGCCTGTCCGCAGACGTATTGAGTCAGTCGCGCCACCACGCCCCACAGCGTCGCAAAAGCCAGCTCCTGTAAAGTCACTCCGCCCCGCACCGCTCCCAAAGGGGAGTCTCAAGCAGCGTCGCAAAAAGAAACGACAGACTGCTCGATATGTATTCCTTTTTATAGTCCTCGTTATTATTGCAGGAGCGTTCTATGCACTGTGGCAACCATTCGACCGAATTCAAACGGTACAAGTGCAAGGTCCCGACAGTGACATTGCTCATCAAATAGCACTCACCACGCTTGGCGGAACATACTGGCATCTGGTGCCCCGTAACTCCACGTTCTTTTTCCCGAGCGCGAAGATTCGCGCCGCAGTACTTGACGCAAATCCCGATCTATCAGCAGTATCATTTTCTCGTACGTCATTTTCATCTTTAGAAATACGAACGACTGCGCGTGCGAGTGTTTTCATATGGTGTGGCACGACCATTGATACACCCTATTCCGATGGTTCGTGCTTTGATGCAGATATAGAAGGGCTGTTGTTCAAAATTGCTGATCCGTCTGAAGTAGGCACAGCATCTTCAACGACCAATCGCATTCGTGTCTTCTCAGGGCTTGATCGCGAGATTGATAGCAATCAATCACCTGTGCGCGCTCATGTGGCATACTCTTCGGCAATTCCCGAAGCATTAAAGTTTGTAACAGCAGTACAGCAGCTCGGTGTTCCCGTATCAGCGCTTGCACTTCGTGGTGACGAAGCAGATTTGTGGGTTCAGGGACCAACCCGCATTACCTATGTACTGGGTCATGAGAAGGATGCAGCAGAGCTTGCGGCTTCATCACTCCCAAACCTCGCGCTTACCAATGGCAGCATTCAATACGTCGATCTTCGTTTCCCCGGGAAGGTCTATATTAAAAAATACGGAGAGTAAGGTAGAGTGTCCGCATGGAGTCTTTTTGGAATACTGTACCTAAGCCGTTTTTTGCCCTAGCGCCCATGGCGGACGTGACTGACCCTGCTTATCGCAGGCTTATTGCAGAGACCGGTGGGCCGGATGTAACCTGGACAGAATTTGTCTCAGCCGATGGCCTGTACCACACGCGTGAGAAAAAAGGTATGAAGGACGATGAGAATCCCCTCATGCGCGATCTCCTTTTTACTCCAGGTGAGCATCCAATCGTTGCACAGCTCTTCTCAAGCAATCCAGAAATGATGGAGTATGCAGCAAAGCTATGCGCCGAGCTTGGGTTCGATGGCATTGATATCAATATGGGCTGCCCAGACAAATCAATTGAGAAACAAAAATGCGGTTCTGCGATGATTAAGCATCCAGAAATTGCCGTTGAAATCATTCGCGCAGCAAAGAAGTCTGGACTACCTGTGTCGGTGAAGACACGTATCGGCTATAACACTGAAGATATTGATGGCTGGTTGTCGATACTGCTTGCCGAAGACCTCGCGGTGCTTACGGTGCATCTACGCACCCGCAAAGAAATGTCGAAAGTTGCCGCGCACTGGGAACTAATGCCGCGCATTGTTGCACTTCGCGATCGCCTTGCGCCGGGCACGCTTATATCAGGAAATGGTGATGTCAGAGATATGGACGACGCAAAGCAGAAGATTGCAGAGTCTGGTTGTGACGGCATTATGTTTGGTCGCTCGATCTTTGGGAATCCGTGGTTGTTTACGAGCAGAAAGGCAGAGGATATTAGCCCACAAGAACGATTAAACGCGCTCGCTTCTCTCTCGCGTTATTTTGACGGGATGCGTCCGCGCAAATCATTCCATATTCTCAAAAAGCACATCAAAGCCTTTGTTGTCGGGTGGCCTGAAGCTCCTGAATTGCGCACAAAGCTTATGGAAACTTCGTCAGTTGAAGAGCTTCTAGAGTTACTCAGCCAGCAGAAGGAAAGTGCGATATAATTCTGATACCTTAGTTTCAATTTGTATGGCTCACCAATCCCTTTATCGCGCATATCGTCCCTCAACCTTTGCCGATGTGGTTGGACAGGATCAGGTGACGAAGCCACTTGAAGAACAACTTCGTAGCAAGACGCCAGGACACGCCTATCTCTTTGCTGGTTCACGTGGCCTTGGAAAGACGAGTGTTGCGCGTATTTTTGCGCGTGAACTTGGGGCATCTTCAAAGGATGTGTACGAAATAGATGCAGCTTCAAATAATACTGTTGACGACATTCGTGCGCTCACTGAAAACGTCTACACACTTCCTTTTGAATCGCCCTACAAGGTCTACATTCTCGACGAGGCACACATGCTCTCAAAGAGTGCGTGGAATGCCTTCCTGAAGACCCTGGAGGAGCCTCCAGCGCATGCCATTTTCATACTTGCTACAACAGAGCTTGAAAAAGTTCCGGAGACTGTGCAGTCACGCTGCCAAGTGTTCACCTTTCGAAAGCCGTCGCGTGAGGGATTGAGTAAGATGGTGGTGCAAGTTGCTGAAAAAGAAGGCTATGCGATTGAGCCTGCCGCAGCTGAGCTCGTTACCTTGCTCGCAGATGGTTCATATCGCGATGCGCTCTCTGTGCTTGAGAAAGTCTTTGCCTCAAGCACGGATAAGAAGATTACGCGCGAAGAAACTGAGAAGGCAACGGGAGCACCTCGTCATGCTCTCGTAGAGTCTCTCGTAGGTGCGCTTTCAGAAGGGGATCAGGAGAAAACTCTGACGGTGCTGCGCACCGTCGCATCAGAAGAGGTAGACGTGCAACTCTATCTCTCGCTCGTTCTTGAATACATCCGCATGGTCTTGCTCGCACGCCACGCACCTGAGCTCCGTAAAGAGTTTGAGAAAGAGCTTGGCAGCGATGCGTATGCGCCACTGCTCGCAATTGCAGAACTAAAAGGCTCGAGGCTTACGCACCGCACACTCAAGATATTCCTCGATGCCGCTTCTCGTATACGCTTCTCTCCCATCCCCATGCTTCCACTTGAGCTCGCCGTATATGAGCTATTTGAGGAGAAGATTGCCTGAGGGTTGAACCATTTGAATATCATCTAGTTCGCGCGGAAGTATTTTATAGTTTGCGTGTACGTAGCGGAGATCATGCCGTAGCTCGCGAGCGTATTTCTTCTCATCACCGTTAAGTATTCCTTGCTCGCATTTTTGAAGTAGTTCTTCTAATACCCCAACCATTGTGGCCAGGAACAGGAAATAGTCGCCTGACTTAATGTGCATATCGATATGCTGGGGAGAGTCTCGCACAATCGATACGTTTTCTTGAATTACATATATTTTTTGTTCAATCTGCATCTATTCACAATAGCTTTGCCTATCGATGCTAACTCTTAAATTAGCTGTGGACATCAGGCCATTGAGTTCATAAAAATTTCATAACTTGCCCAATGTCCACTTTACCGGCAAGATAATTGCATTGGGAGATCGTCTAATGGTAGGACAGCGGCCTTTGAAGCCGTGAATCTAGGTTCGATCCCTAGTCTCCCAGCCAACTCGTGCTAGGTTATCGCGCTCGAGACGCGTCGAAATCGCAGTATTGGGATACTGCGATATAATTAAGATATGGAATCAGAAAAGCCTGTAACTCGCGGTCCAGAAGGTATTTCTGCTGGAAACCAGAACTATAGCTTCATCAAGAACCAGCTTATGGGTGGCGAGGTTTTTGTGAGTGGTGATAAAGCGCTCTATCTTCGTACTGGAACTCAAGAACAAATTGCTCACGAAGTCGATCTTTCTTATGAGTTGTACAAACGCGGATTTCCGGTTCCAGAAGTTGTAGAGTATGGCCAGCTTCCAAATGGCAAATTCTTTTATACCGAGAAAGCTATAGGAGACAAAGTGTTCGGTGATATTTTCATGGATGAGACAAAGGAACATGGGCATGTAAGTGATGAGTCTTTTGAAATCTTTAATTCGGTGATGGTCAAGTATGCAGAAGCGCAATTCGATAAACGGAATGCACTCGATATCCCGCATTCATTAGATGAAATCATCTCCCTACAGAATGTGTTAAGAAATAATCCTCCTGCTGATCAAGAAGCGTTTGATACTGCATATGCAAAAGCTGCTACAAAGATAAAAGATCTCCCGTGGACGCATGTACAAGGGGATCTGAACGCCTTTAATATTCTTGACGGTGGAGTAATCGACTTCGAATTGTCTGGCCATGGTCCTGCTGGTTATGACGTTATCGGGAATGTCTACTTCGGCACTATGTGGCCAAAGGAGCGAATTGCGTATGTATTTACTGATGAACAAATTGCAAACTATATACAGCGCATAGATGAAGTCGCTCAAAAGAATGGCCTGCCTAGTAAGAGAGAATACCAAGAAGATTACCTAATGCTTAAGCTCATCTGGTCAACCATGAAAGATAAAGACTCGGAAGATAATCCCGAAAAACATACCGAGTTCTGGAGGTGGAGAACTAATGTGCGCGATTGGGCAACAAAGAGATATCTGGCAGGAGAGC
>JAQBRJ010000001.1 GCA_028286545.1 Parcubacteria group bacterium
GCTACTGTACTACACGCTAGGCGAAAGCACAGGGGCATACTAGTATTTGAGTAATGGAATTCCGTATCCCCAAAGAAGTGCGCGATGTTGCCGAAGGTCTTCGTACAGAAGGCTTTGAAGCGTATCTGGTGGGTGGCTGCGTACGTGACTTACTCATTGACCGCCGTCCCAAGGACTGGGATATAACCACTAACGCCAAGCCTGAGGATATACAACGCATATTCCCTGATTCTTTCTATACCAATGACTTTGGGACGGTGGGTGTTCTACGTGAAACTGAAGACGAAGCTCTCAAGATCATTGAAGTAACTCCCTATCGCACGGAGAGTGTATATAGCGACAAGCGTAGACCTGACTCGGTACAGTTTGGACAGAGTCTTGAAGAAGACCTGGCGCGTAGAGACTTCACTATCAATGCCCTTGCCTACGATGAATCTAAAGGACAGTTGATTGACCCGTATAAAGGACAAAAGGACATTGAATTAAAGGTTTTGAAGACGGTTGGCGTTCCTGCGGAACGCTTCGAAGAAGATGCCCTCCGTCTTATGCGCGCCGTTCGCCTCGTGGCTGAGCTTGAATTTGTTCTTGATGCAGACACTGCTGCAGCAATCCAGGAGAAAGCAGCTAATCTTGGGCATATTTCTAAGGAGCGCATTCGTGATGAATTCGTTCGTATCCTTAATTCAAGCCAGCCAATGATGGCTCTAATAATGGCTCAACAGCTGGGTCTTTTGGAATATATTGCTCCCGATCTCACCAGAGGAATTGGTATCGAGCAGAACCAAGCCCATAGCTACGACGTATTTGGTCATCTTATGCGTTCCCTACAGCATGCTGCAGACAAAGAGTGGAGCTTTGATATACGCTTAGCCGCTGTATTTCATGATGTTTCTAAGCCTGAGGTGCGGCGCTGGGAACCCAAGAAGAATGATTGGACATTTCATGGCCACGAAGTCGTTGGTGCACGTGTAACAAAAAAGGCTTTGGAGGACTTAAAGTTTTCACGTGAAACTATCGAAAGAGTAAGCAAATTGGTGCGCTGGCACATGTTCTTCTCTGATCCTGACCAGATTACCCTTTCAGCTGTTCGTCGCATGATTCGCAACGTAGGCGAGGAAAACATTTGGGATCTGCTTAATCTGCGCATTTGCGACCGCATTGGTACCGGACGCCCAAAGGAACAGCCATTTAGATTTAGGAAATATAAGGCAATGGTTGAGGAAGCACTTCGAGACCCTATCTCAGTTGCAATGCTCAAGACTGATGGGGCTCACATAATGGAAAAGTTCCACATGAAACCAGGTCCACGCCTTGGATGGCTCCTAAATGCCCTACTTGAAGAGGTACTAGAGGATCCGACTCGAAATAATGAGGAATATTTGGACGAAAAAAGTACTGTATTGCTTGGCCTTAGCGATGAAAATCTTAAGAAACTAGGTGATATTGGCAAAAAGAAGCGTGAAGAGAAGGAGGAAGAGGAAATTCAGAAGATTCTGGATAAACACCACGTTTGCTAGGCCTGACGGTGTTCCACGTGAAAGCTAGGAAGCTAGTTTTCACGTGGAACAGAACAAAAACAGCCTATTTGCTAGCAAATAGGCTGTTTTTACGATTTATATGCCTAAAATATGGCCTATTCTATGAAAAAGAGGCCGTGAAGAGGGATTCCAGACTGCTGAAATCGCTCTGCACGGCCTCTTGGCTGTAAGCTAGTTGAGACTGAACTGAGGGTCAAATTGGGAGCTTGGGGCAAATGAATGGTGGCCAACAGTTATTTAGGGTAGTCTTGGGAGCTTCTGTAATTGCGGTTTCATGTGGAACCTTACTATTGTTCTAGCTCGCTTAATTTTCAGGGAATCCTCCCGGACGGGTGAGCTGAGTATAGTGTTTCCTCATGATTGCGCCTGATATTCGCACAAAGAACGATCAAAGATCAGCCGATTTCGAGAACCGGCAAATACTTCACAGTCCTTGCCGCTCCCCATCTTTAATTGATACTACGCCTGTATAGGACATAGTAAAGGACACCTGTGGGGATAAGTGTCCTTTAGAGCGTTATGGAGATAGGGCAGTGATCTGATCCGAAGACTTCTGTATGAATTTCTGCTTTCTTTATGTGCTTAAGAAATTCCTTTACTACGAAGAAGTAATCGATACGCCAGCCGACATTACGCTCGCGTGCGTGTGTAAACGTGTCCCAATAGCTATATATCTCACTCTGCTGAGGATGGAAGTGCCTAAAGGTATCCACATATCCAGCTTCCACTAATTCGTCCATCCATTTGCGTTCTATAGGGAGAAAGCCTGTCGTATTCTGATTTTCCTTAGGTCGAGCAAGATCAATAGGGAAGTGGGCAGTATTTATATCCCCACAAAAAATAACTGGTTTGTTTTTACGGAGTCCTTCACAGAAAGCTAAGAAGGCTTCGTAGTAGCGAAGTTTGAAATCGAGACGGTCCGGTCCACGACCACCGTTAGGAAAATATATATTTAAAAGCCAAAAATCATCATACTCTGCGCCAATTAGTCGGCCTTCATCATCAAATTCTTTAATACCCATGCCATATATGACAGTCAGTGGTTCGACGCGAGAATACAGCGCAACACCGCTATATCCTTTCTTTCCTAAGGAAGGGGAGAAGAATGCGGAAAAACCCGCGACTTCACGCACTTCGTCGGGTAACTGTTGCGGCTCAGCTTTTACTTCCTGGAAACAGAAAATATCTGGCTTGGTGCCGCGCAAAAAGGCCTCCCAATATCCATTGCGATGAACGGCACGTAGTCCGTTCACATTCCAAGAGACGATCTTCATGTCTCTATTCTATAACGCTTTCCTAAGATAGGGAGAGCCCAACATTGAGATAATCGTCTAGTTATTTGTCCAAATGCTCCTAAAAACCGCGGCGACACCAGCAACCGCGAGAATGACGGGCCATGTGTAGCGAATAACGTTGGCGTCTATTATGTTCCGAACAATAAGTATTATTGCTAACAGGATAAGCAACACCCCGAATGTTTTAAGTCCGACTCTACGACTCTCGCGACGTTCTGGAATCTTTTCTCCGTCTTGGGTATAGTCCATCACCGTTCAGTTTAGGGATATACCTCTATGGTATCCCTTTATGAAGGATTCTGGGGGACACCTGGGGATTACCCAAAATGGCTGTCAAGTGTGGATAAAAGAAAAACTACCGGTAACTGTCCGGTAGTGCTGGTCTGTGTTCGTATCCACGTTCGCGCAGGCCGATATAGAAAACGAACAATGCGGCGAGCTTGCGAGGGTCTCTGATGCCGTAATCCCGAAACTGATGAATGCAATGGGATGGTTGCAGACCTTCAATCCTGGATTCAGGTCTTGAAAGCCAAAGTTGTAAGGCCAGGAGTAGGCTTTGTTCTCGGCCACGCGGAGTTTTATAAGGCTCCGTTATTCGTTGCTCTGGTTTCAATTGGCGACCGAATCCCAAGCTTCGTTTAGCCCAGGCAAGGCGACCATCGAACGTACCATCAGCTCTTGTTAGCGGCTGAGCAAAATATGCGAGACCTGCGCGCGTAACTTGCGCTGCCAGGGGAGGCAAGTGGTGCCCGACTTCTGCGTCGAGCACGCCTGCCCTCTGGACGCTTGCTGCAACCAACCAAAGCTCTTCGAGATTCTGCTCCTGAAGAGGAGTAAGTTCATTTCCGTAACTCATCGCTACCTCCTCGGTTCGGGTTTCTATTCGATGTGGCTTTTGATTCTTGTTCTATCTATGACCCTATAGCGCCAAGCCCCTACTGTCAAAGCTAGCTTCGGCGACGAGAATGGAATTGTTTGTGAACGTTTGCGAGATGCGCGTCAGTCACATGTGTGTAAATTTGGGTCGTGGTAATAGACGCATGGCCAAGCAATTGCTGCACGGAACGAATATCTGCGCCGTTATTTAGCAAATCAGTTGCAAAAGAGTGACGCATAACGTGGGGCGTGACTTTCTTGGTAATACCAGCCTTGGCAGCATACGTCTTTATCATAAGCTCAATGGAACGGGGGGTAAGGCGGCCAGGCATTGATTTCACATTCCGAGCGCGGGGCACGCTTACGAACAATGCTTCTTGCATGTCTTTGCGAGCTTTTAGATATGCACGTACAGCATTTTTAGCTTCATCTGAGAGGAATACCACGCGGACTTTGTCGCCCTTACCACGAATAGGGAAGCTGTCGCGTGAAAGATCAAGATCGCTATCAAGTGAGCACAGTTCGGAAACCCGGAGTCCCGTAGAAAAAAGAAGCTCAAGTATGGCCTTATCACGTAGACCCCGTTCATCGGTACCGTCTGCTGAAGAGAGAAGACGATCAAGTTCAACAGAAGAAATGAGGTCCAGATGACGCTCAGGCACTTTCGCAAGCTCAATGCGTTCAGGAGAAAGGCTATTGTCTAGACCTTGCCTTCGTAAGTATTTAAGAAACGCGCGGAGCGCAATCAGGTAATAGTTCTGCGTACGACGCTTCATCGAGTCCTTGTTTGTGCCCGGCTGTCTGTTAAGCCAAAGACGGAATTCCCGAACGCATTCTTCAGTGATATCTCCTACATTCACGATTTTCATCTGCGAAAAGAAGCGGGTGAGATAGTGGTCGTAGTTTTGGATTGTCTTTACCGCTCGTCCACGCTCGATTTCCGTATATTCGAGGAATTGACGCTTCATTTGTTCAGCATTCATAGGGAAATTGTAGCATTCCTATACTTCGTACAACATTTGGAGGGTCTCGTGCCCAATACCACGAGACACTTGCGCGATTAATCAAGGTGTGGTACCATGGCCTCAATGCTTACAAAACGCGTAAAGACAGCCGTTATAAAGAACGCGGCGATGCACGACATGGACACAGGCTCTGCCTCAGTACAGGTCGGTATCCTCAGCCGCAAGATTGAAGAGCTCACGAGCCACCTCAAGAAGAACCAGAAGGATTTCCACTCACGTCGTGGTCTTCTTCAGATGGTTGCTGACCGCCGCACTCATTTGCGCTACCTCGAGAAGAACAACAAGCGCCAGTACAGCGCAATTGTGAAGAAGCTCGGGCTCAAGAAATAGTTCGAAGAGCATCCGGCCTCACGGCCGGTTTGTTCTTTATAAGGCTCTTGCCACGTTTTGTAAGTGATAGAATGTTTGTGTAGCCAACGGGCTACGTATTTTTAGTAAATCATCGGCAGCAGGTACTCATACCTCGCGCCACTCTCTAATATTTATTTTATATGGCAGTTATTAAACATCCGGCTCAGCGCGTAGGTGTCTTCATCGATACGCAGAACCTGTACCATAGTGCGAAACACCTTTATAAGACCCGTGTAAATTTCGCCAACGTGCTTAAGGAAGCAGTGGGGGACCGTACTCTTGTACGCGCCATTGCCTACGTAATTTCCACCGAAAGCGGTGATGAAACTGCGTTTTTCGACGCGCTCACCAAGATCGGCATCGAAACAAAAGTTAAAGGCCTCCAAATATTCTCTGACGGCGCAAAGAAAGCCGACTGGGACGTTGGTCTCGCAATCGACGCGGTAAAACTTGGTCCAAAACTCGATACTATCGTGCTTGCAACAGGCGATGGCGACTTCGTGCCACTCATTGAATACTTAGACATGCATATGGGATGCCAGGTTGAAGTAATTTCATTCGGCAAGTCTTCATCATCCAAGCTTAAGGAAGCAGCCCACGCATTCACCGACATGTGTGACGATCCAAAGAAGTTCTTGATCGGTCGCGGATAAGAAACGAGACGGAGGATTCGGTACATCGAAGACAGAATCAACAATTTTGAGAATCAAAGTACACATGCCAGGCGCGGTTCATCCGCGCCTGGCATGTAGAATATAAGGGAATGAACCCCGACGACGTAAAGCCCAAGACAGACTCGCCCTATACGCCGCCAAACGACCCGTCGGCCTATATCCGCACGTATGCAAAAGACGTTGCACAGCTGACTAATTCTCCTGCGCCAATATCTGCTGCCGCGCCTGCAAAATCACAAGCAAGCGACAACGATGGCGTTGCACTTCCTGACTACGATGCGTCGCCCGTAAATAACCGAGACAATCCGTCTTCTCCAAAAGAATTTAAATCCGAAGTCGTAGCACTATCATCCGACGACTCAGAGGGTATCTTCAGTACTACGCGTCCACCGACAACACCTCAATCTGTTTCCATGATGCCGCAGGGGAGTATCGGTGTAATGCCAACGGTTGCGCCGAGTGGTTCAGCAAGCGCTGCTCCCGATGAAACAGTAGAGCAAAAAGAAGCGGTGCTCGCGCGACTACGGGCCAAGCTTGCGAGTCACACTCCTACGCCAACTCCCGTAGCTGAAATGGTAATGCCCGTAATGACTGCGCCGCCAGAATCGGTAGCGCCATTCGAGCCACAAAAGATTGAACCACCGGTATTTGTACGCCCTCCTGAACCTCCTATCGTGCCCTTACCCGTGCGAGAATCTGTCGCACCGATCGCACCTGCGCCAACGGAACCAGCTGCGAGTGCATCTCCCATACATACCTTCAGTTCTGATTTCTCTGATCGCATTGATTCACAACGAGCATCAACATTTTCTGTACTAGCCTCGCAAAGTGATTCGAAGCCTTTGGTTCTTGCTTCTAAAAAACGAAGTCGCTTGGTTCCTATAATTGCTGGTGCTGTGCTTCTGCTCTGCGGCATTGGAATCGTGACGGGCGCGATTATCTATACTAGAAATACCTCTACCGTTCCTGTTGTGGCTGGCGTACCATCGCTTCTGACCTTTGATGAGAGTGTTGAAGTTAAGGGCACCGGCGCGACACTCATGCAAGCGGTGGCAGACGTAGCCGGACAAGCTTCTGTGGCAGGAAATGTAGTTGTCACATATATAACTGCACCCGGAGCTGCCGGAGGCAGCGTACCCCAGCCTGGTGGAGCGCTTATCGAAGCACTAGCTCTCAACGCGCCCACGATTCTTACGCGCAACATCGATGAGTCAAGCACGGTGGGTACGATTCATGCGGGTAGTGAATCACGTCCCTTTCTTGTTCTACGCGTGAATTCATTTGAACGTACCTTTGCTGGGATGCTTGCCTGGGAACCGGATATGGCAGCCGGACTCGCAACGTTCTTTCCAGCATATACAGATGTAAGCACGGCCATAGTCGCGACCACCTCAAGCAGTAGTTCAGCGCTCCCATCCAGTATTGGTATTGCTTCTCCGTTCTTTAATGACGCAGTCGTAGCAAATCATGATGTGCGCATACTAAGAGACGCGAAAGGAAGGAGTCTTATGCTGTATGGGTATCACGGGAAGGACACCTTGGTAATCGCTCGCGATGAGGCTGCCTTTACCGCACTTATTGCACGACTCACTGCCACTGCTACTCAGTAAACGAAGGCGTACGTGCCTGGCACGCGAGCACGTGCTACTATTTTTGTATGAAAGAAACCAGCACATACGGAGCAGCGCTCGCAGACGAGAAGAAAGTATTAGAGACAGAACTTGAGAGCGTAGGCCGTCGAAACGCTTCGAACCCCGCTGATTGGGAAGCGGTTCCTCAAGAAACAGGTCAGGAATCAGACCCCAACGATCGTGCTGACCTCATGGAACATTTGGGTGACAACACGGCAATACTTAATGATCTTGAAATTCGTTACAATATCGTACTTGCTGCGCTTGATCGCATTGAAAAAGGCACCTACGGCATTTGTGAGGTTGGAGGCGAAGAAATCGAAGAAGCTCGATTGGCTGCTGACCCCGCTGCAGCTACGTGCAAAGCACACATGAACGCATAATATGGAACGTCTCTCCGTCAAAGAATGCCTTTCGTTCGGATGGAGCTCTTTCAAGATTCGACCCTGGCTTTTTGTACAGGTGAGCGCACTCATTGTTCTTGCGAACCTCATTATTAGCGGAATTCAGTCAGTCCTTCAGGCTGGTGGCTCATATGTGCTTGGTCCGAATTCCGATGTAGTAATGGTGGCCGCTGCCGTTGTCGGTATGGGACTTTCGTTCCTCGTGAGCATGGGCAAGACAGCGTTTTACTTGGGTGCACATGATTCTGTTGAGGGATCTTCGCTGCGCGCGCTCTGGCATCCATATCCGTACATTAAGTTTGTCGGCACATCACTTCTCCTTGGCCTCGTTGTACTCGTCGGATTTATATTGGTGATCGTTCCCGGCATTATATTCGGTGTCATGTTTGGTTTCTCACTGTACTTGGTTATCGAGGAAGATCTGAATCCTATCGAGGCATTTAAGAAGAGCGCATTCCTCACGAAAGGTAACCGTATGCCACTTTTCCTTCTTGGTCTTGCCCTGATTGGAATAAATCTTATTGGTTTGATTGTGTTCTTGGTTGGCCTGCTGGTTACACTTCCAGTGTCAGCACTGGCTGTCGTACATGCGTATCGCACACTTTCTGGCCACAAGACACTTGAGGAAGGGATCGGAGCTGCATAGTAGTTTCTAAAGTTTAAAATACATCTCCCTGCATTCGTGTAGGGAGATGTATTTTTTATAAAGAACATTGTGCGTTTCCCACAGCAATGAAGTACCAGATTGATACATTGGTTCTGCACAATTAGGTGATGAAAGATTATATTCAATCACCGGTAAAGAAAAAGCAGATGAACGGGTATGCAACGCTCGTTGCGGCGCAACCGGTGGGTGCGCGTGCTGAGCTGGTAACTATTGAAGCAGATCTTTCACGCGGCCTACACGCATTCTCTGTTGTGGGCCTGGCTGACAAGGCTGTTGAAGAAGCGCGTGATCGTATCTCCGCTGCCATACGTCATGCTGGATTTACATCACCTAAAGCTACGAACCGACGAATCATACTTTCGTTATCGCCGGCAGACCTAAAGAAAGAAGGTTCTCACTATGATCTGCCCCTTGCGATATGTTATCTGGCTGCAGCAGGGGAGATTGAACTTCCTGCCGTGCCTGCACTATTCTGTGGTGAATTGGGTCTCGATGGCACCCTCCGAGGCGTGCGTGGTGTTCTACCCCAAGTCATCTGTGCCAAAGAGAATGGAATGACTGATGTATTCGTTGCTATCAGCAATGCGCATGAGGCACTTCTTGCGGACGGTATGACTATATATGCAACAGAAACTCTAACCCAAATCGTTCAACATTTATTGGAAAATAAAAAGATGCGTCCAGCGAAACGAGCAGTCACTATTTCAAATCCCTCTCCGTGTCAGGATTTTGCAGATGTGAAAGGACAAGAGACAGCAAAACGTGCACTCGAGATAGCTGCAGCTGGTCGTCACAATATTGTTCTCTATGGTCCTCCGGGAACAGGGAAGACCATGCTTGCGCGAGCGCTTCCGGGAATACTGCCACCCTTACGCAACAAAGAACTTCTTGAGGTAATTGCCATTCACTCCACGGCAGGACTACTTACGGATGACGGTGTACGCACAGAGCCTCCGTTTCGCGCGCCACACCATACCATCTCCCACACGGCGATGGTCGGTGGTGGGGCATACCCGCGCGCAGGGGAAGTGACCCTCGCTCACAACGGTATTTTGTTTTTGGACGAATTCGCGGAATTCAGTGCACAAGCACTTGAGTCGCTTCGACAACCTCTGGAAGACAGGACCGTTACTGTCGCGCGCACAAAAGGCACAACGACATTTCCCGCTGACTGTATGCTGGTTGCTGCCATGAACCCCGCCGATACGCTTTCGGCAGATGACGAAGTTGCCGTGCGGCAAGCTCGTAAACAATCACGAAAAATATCACGTCCCATAGTTGATAGATTGGATTTGTGGGTAGAAGTTGCACACATCTCTCACGAAACGTTAGTCGCGTTAGGAGAAGGCAGGGAGTGCGATGGTAACGAGACATCTGAAATGATACGCGTGCGAGTACACAATGCTCGCACGCGTATGGAGCAGCGAGCAGGATATGAGGGTGCCGTAAACGGACGCCTTACAACGCGTGAGTTAGAACATCAGTCACACTTTAACGAAGAGGCGAATGCGACGCTTCTTTCTGCAGCCCGAAGATTGAAACTTTCTCCACGAAGCTACCATCGAACCATGCGTGTGGCGCGCACTATCGCTGATCTGGCGCAGTCGGAAGCGGTGTTTGCCGTCCATGTGCTTGAAGCACTTCAATATCGTCCAAAGGGATTGTTTGGGTTTGAGTAATGAGATGAAGCAACACAAAAGCGCGCCTTTAGGCGCGCTTTTGCGTTGCTTTCTTTTACTTAGTAGCACTTACTCATGAGCGCACACGAATATCCAAAAGGATTCTTTGCGCCACGAACCTCAAAGTGGAGATGGTTACCGGTTGCTTCTCCCGTCTCTCCCACATATCCGAGCAATTCTCCTTGTGACACGGTATCTCCTACAGAAATAATGTCCTTACTCATGTGAGCATAGAGTGTCTGAGTGCCATTACTGTGGCTTATTACCACGTACGAACCATAGCCGCCATTCCACGCCGCGTCGCCCTTAGAGATGATAACGGTTCCCGCTGCAGCGGCATGAATAGGAGTGCCGCTTGGAGCACTAAGATCGACACCGTTGTTACCATGGATGCCTTGGTACAGAATTGCTCCTGGCACAGGATTTGTGAAATAGCCACTAGTAGCTGAAGGAGCGCTAATGTCTGCGCCAATCTTTACTGACGTTGTCTTCGTACTTGTTGAACTCGTCTTTGTTATAGTTGTAGGTTTTTTAACGGTCGTCGCCGGTACCGAAGCGCTTACGGTGACTTCCCCTCCAGGAATAACGAGCGTTGAACCTACGACAACGGTGGCGCCCGCATCAAGACCATTGAAGGTAGCAATTTCCTGTGCTGAAGCTTTGAATTTAGTCGCAATAGAAGACAGTGTTTCTCCCTTAGTAACGGTATGTTGAGCTCCAGAGACGGGAAGTATGACAAGTGTCATACCCGGCTTGATGGTGCTCTTTACCGTGAGGTCGTTTGCCCAAAGGATGGTGTTAACAGAAATACCAAAATGCGAAGCAATGCCAGAAATGGAGTCACCGTCCTTTACGGTATATACCGAGATACTTCCACTTGAATCATCCGCTGCTGAGGCAGTGTCAGTAGAGGCGTCTGGGAGAGTCCCATCAGGACCAGAGTTTGCCATGAGGGCCGAGCCCTCGGAGAGAGACATGAGCGAATCTCCCTTGGATGGGTTTGGATCAGTATTGAGTGCAGCGGCAAGAAGATTGAGAGAAGGATCGTGGAGGATAGGGGATTCGCCATCCGCTGCCTGAGCGGTTGTAAATGGCCAAAACGCTCCCACACGGGCTGGGGTAAGGAGCAAAACAGTACCTAAAAGGGTCGCCGATATGCCGGCTGCACCTAATGCTGCGTATACATTCCGACGAGCGCCTTTCGGCATATCACGGGAAGGATTTTCGGAGTTCAAAATAAGATAAACAGGGGAGCTTCAGCGAATCTTCAGAATACAAATAATGGCTTACCTAAGCCATTATCTTGAGTTACAGAGTATCTAACAACCTTGCAAGTATAGCCCGGCAGGATACCCGGTCAACTCTTGACACAGGTCGGTTTGTGGAGAACGTGTGAAGGGAAAATGACTCCATTTTGGCTGTTTTTCGGCCTCTGGTTTGCATTTGCTATAGTGCATAGATGAACGCATCTGATCCTTCTTCTGAGCCTGAGTACATTTCGCATTTAAACCCGGCTCAAAAGGAAGCGGTCCTCGCCATCGATGGTCCGGTATCCGTGCTCGCAGGAGCCGGTTCTGGTAAAACCTCGGTGCTTACCACACGCATCTACCATCTCATTCGAAAGGGCGTACCGGCGCACAAAATCCTTGCCGTAACCTTTACCAACAAGGCAGCGCGTGAGATGCGTGAACGATTGCATGTGAAACTCCCTGACTCGCCGCTTCCTTTTGTGGCGACCTTCCATGGTCTTGGCCGAGAACTTCTTCAAACGTACGGCACCGTGATGGACATTCCTCGCTACTTCACGATTTACGACCGCGATGATTCGAAGAGTGCAATACGGGAAGCACTCAAGGCGCTCGACGTTGATCCAAAAGAAGTGCCGCCGAGTGCAATCCTCGGACGTATTTCGAAAGCCAAAGGGGAAGGGCAGACGTTGCAAGAATTTCGAGACAAACATGGACGTGAAAGTTTTCGTTCACGCATCGTGGCTGAAGCATGGATTCGCTATGAGGAAACGTTGAAGCGCGAAAAGTCACTCGACTTCGATGACCTTATCGTATTGCCCGTGCGTTTATTACAAAACCACGAAGAGGTTCGTTTGAAAGTGCAGGAGCGCTTCAGCCATATTCACGTAGACGAATTCCAAGATACTAATGAGCTACAGGGGAGACTCGCAAACTTAATTGCAGGGAAGCCACAAAATCTTTTTGTAGTGGGAGACATCGATCAATCGATCTATACCTGGCGCGGAGCAACGATTGATAACTTACTAAAATTTGAAGACACCTACGCAAGTGCGAAACACATTGTGCTCGAGCATAACTATCGATCAACAAAGACCATTGTCGACGCTGCTAATGGTGTGATTGAGAAGAATCAGAATCGTAAAGACAAGCACGCGGTCACCGACAATCCTGAAGGTGAACCCATTACCATTCATCCCTCGAGTACGGCCGAGAGCGAAGCGCGCTGGATTGCTCAGCAAGCAGGCCGTATTTTGCGCAAAGGTGTGGTACCTGAAGAAATTGCCGTGCTCTTCCGTACAAACTTCCAAAGCCGCGCGCTTGAAGAAGCGTTCTTGCACGCAGGCATTCCGTATCGGCTTTTGGGTACACGGTTCTTCGATCGGAAAGAAGTGAAAGATGTACTCGCATGGATTCGTGTAGCACTTGAGCCTGATAGGGAAGTCGATCGCATGCGTGCGGTGCAATCACCACCACGCGGCATCGGCAAAGTTACCCTCGGGAAACTTTTGGCAGGAAAGCAGAGCGAACTGCGTGCAGCTGACCGTACAAAAGTAGACGCATTCGAAGCACTCCTTACGAGTTTACGTGAAGCTGCACAAACTCTTGTACCATCTGAATTTGTGAAGCTCGTTATTGAACGGAGCGGTATTCAAAGCGCGCTTATAAAAGAAGGGGAAGACGGACAAGAACGACTTGAGAATGCAAAGGAGCTCGGCACACTCGCCAGTCGTCATGACGGTACACCAGGACTCGATGGTATTTGTACATTCCTCGCAGAAGCAGCGCTTGCTGGAGATCAGGACGAGATGGATAGGGAAGAGGGGAAAACGGGTGTCACCCTCATGACCGTGCACGCTGCTAAGGGTCTTGAGTTTGATACGGTGTTTGTGACAGGACTCGAAGAGGGTCTCTTCCCGCACGAAGGTATGGGAAACGAGGAACGTGATGAAGAAGAGGAACGGAGACTCTTCTATGTAGCTGTTACGCGCGCAAAGAAAAAACTTATTCTCACACTCGCACGTATGCGTCGTATTTATGGAACTGACTACATGTCGGAGCCTTCCTCGTTCTTGCGTGACATCAGTCCGCTTCTCATACACTATGACGAAGCCGACGAATACGGTGCGGAGAATATAATCGAAGCATAGGTATGGCACTTCCAAAAAAATCCCTTGGCCAAAACTTCCTCATGCATCCGCAGATAGCGGAACGTATTGTGATGAGCGCAAACTTGCCCGAAGGAGCTACGGTGCTTGAGATAGGGCCTGGTACCGGCATGCTTACGCGCGCGTTGCTTGCCAAGGTAGGGAAGGTGGTAGCGGTCGAAACAGACGATGGATTGGTTCCTGAGTTGCAAGAGACATTTGCCAGCGAGATTGCCGCAGGGAAGCTTGAGCTTATTCATGGTGACATCCGCTCATTTGATCCGACATCGCTAGGAATTCCGTACGCGCTTGTCGCAAATATCCCGTATTACATCACCGGAGAGATCATGCGCATGTTCCTGGAGACTGCACATAAGCCATATTCCATGACATTACTTGTGCAAAAGGAGGTTGCGGAGCGTATTGCGCGCTCGCACGATAAGCAAAGCATTCTTTCTCTCTCTGTGAAGGCATATGGCGTACCTTCGTATTGCTTTACGGTGCCGCGCGGGGCGTTACGCCCCGCGCCCAACGTCGATTCTGCCGTAATTTCCATACAAAACATTCGAAATAACGCATTTTCAAGCCCTGAAGAAGAGAAAATGTTCTTCAAAGTATTAAAAACGGGCTTCGCTCATAAACGAAAGCGTCTTGCGAAAAACTTGGAAGATTTAGTGCCTGCACCATTCGCTCTCCAGACTCTTCGCGACAGCGGACTCGACGAAAATATTCGCTCAGAAGACGTTTCCCTTGAATCTTGGAAGACACTCGCAGGAATTATTGGAACATATCAAAACACATAAAAAGTAATACACATGCTTGCTATAGGACAACGTCCTTAATGGAGTGTTCATGCTACTATTTCAGTAGCTTTTATGAGGATATCCGCACGCACTACTCGCATCATCGCAGCATCAGGATTGGCGCTATCGTTCATGGGCGTTTCATACGTTATCTCTGGGCCCTCTATTTTCTTTAAGACTAATTCTGCGAACGCTGAGTCAACCGAAGCACTGCTCGCAAGTTACGCTGCAAAGGACACGGACGGTGACGGTCTGCCTGATTGGCAGGAAGCACTCTATGGTACCGATCCCAACAAAGCAATCTCCAATTCTTTCGGTGTCCCTGACGGAGAAGCCGCGCAGAAAGGCCTTCTAACGCCAAACGCACTCAAGAATCAACTCCCCGTTGCTGACACTGCCACCGTTCTTACGAATGAAGACCTCCCGGTGCCAGACGCCGCTTCTGGCAGCATCACTGACGAATTTTCTAAAGAGTTCCTTCAGGACTATTTCCAAGCAACTAATGGACAGCCAATGACCGCGGATGCTCAGCAGGCCTTGTTGCAAACACTCGTTCAAAATTTTAGTGCAAAGGCAGCAGTAAAGCTCTCGTCGCAATATTCTTCTGTGTCAGTGCACACTAATACGAGCACTTCTCTTACCTCGTATGTTTCAGTAATAGAAACTACATTTCAGTCACATAATATTTCTGACTTGAACGGTGATCCTATTAGTCTTATGCATGCTCTCCTCGTGGACGGTAACGATAAGGCTGCACCAAAACTCATGGCCATATCAAAAGCATATGGAGCCATGGCAGCTGATCTTCGCGCTACAAAAGTACCGCCATCGATGATACCTACTCATGTAGCATTAGTGAAATCTTTAGAACAACTCTCTCTTTCGACAGCGATTGTCAGCAATTACAAGAAAGATCCACTAGGAACGATGGGGGCATTATCGGTATACAGCGCATCAACTAAATCATTTGCTGACACTCTATCGTCAATAGCTAACACCATTCTTGTGAGCGGCGAACCGCAAGAGGGTCAAGCAGGATATCTTTTGGTGAACATAGCTCGAATTTCTACGCTATGAAAAACGTCACAGTAAAAAAGATTTCCGTAAAGATTTTTGCTTTCTTTTTCATTGGAATTTTCACTTTCAGTGCTCTCCCGCAATACGTGCATGCGCAGTCAGGGGGAGGAGGTAGTGTTGCTTCGGATGCCGTAGGACAAGCAGCAGGAGCGGCTGCGGCATGTGGTATTCAGGCACTTTTATCTGGTGGAGCTGCTGCTGGGGCTGCAGCGGGTGCGGGTGCGGGAGGTGCCGCTGTTACTGCAGGTAGTATCGCGAGCGGATGGCCTGTTAATAGCGTCGCAGCTAATGCACTTCTCTCGGCAAATCTTGCAGCAAATACTGCGGTAGCGGCAAATACTACCGTCAAGAATGTCAAAGATGATTTGAAATGTGGTCTTGATGCTATCGCATGGACGGTTGCAAAAGTAACAATTCAGTCAATTACCCGCAGTACGGTGAACTGGATCAACTCAGGTTTCAAAGGCTCTCCAGCATTCGTGAGTGACCTTCAGAACAATCTAAAGTACTTAGGCGATGCTGTTGCCAATGACTTCTTTAACCACTTGAACGCCACGGTGGTGGACGTGACAGGCTTTAACATTAAGTCGCCATTCCAAACCCAGCTTAATCAGAAGCTTCGTGCAGCGTACTACCAAGAGACCAGCGGATTGCTCGGACTCTCTGCGTATGACCTACAGGGCCACAGCAAAGACCCTAAAGCATTCCTCAATGGAGATTTCTCTCAGGGCGGCTTTAATGGATTCTTTTCAGCAAGTCAAAATCCTGCGAACAATCCATTCGCTGCATACAAGCTTGCAAGCGCTCAGCTCTGGGCGAGTATCGATGCTGCCGCGCAGCAACGGAAAATGGAAATTACTAATGGACGAGGATTCCTTTCTTGGAGAGGGGCATGTAATCCGGCACCAGATACCACCCTCACAAACGCTCCGACGCCAGGTGCCACGTCAGTCGACCTGAATGCCCTCGACAATGCCGCTGGTTCTGCTGCAGCAGAGGCGCTTGGTCAAACACCGACACCGGCTCAGAGCGCTTCGAAGACTACCAATAATTCAGCGAAGGCACCGGTATCACTTTCTCAAGCCGAGGGATGCAGGAATCAGGCTGTGCGCACTCCAGGCTCGGTAATTGAAAGCCAGCTTGAGGGTGCATTGGGCACCGGTATTCGCCAGCTTGAGCTTGCAGACTCTATCAATGAGATCGTGGGTGCTCTTATGGGTCAACTCGTAAACCAAGTCCTTGGTTCTGGAGGCCTTCTTGGTGTATCTCAACCATCATCCGGTGGTGGCACCTCTTACATCACCCAAGCAACAGACGCGTCGCAACTTAGTACTGTCGCAACAAGTCTTGCAAATGGTGTTGCTCAGAATATTGCAAACGATCGCACCGCAGTGTCTACCTACCAAACAAATTGGCAGACGGTTCTTACTGCTGCAACTGCAGCCCAGAAAGCATGTGGCGTGACTCCTGAAATAATAGACATTATAAATGCAGCAACAGTAAACATTGCGTCATCAACACAAGCACTTGCTTTGATCGATTCCACCAGCAAAAATATTCAAGATGCGAACAAAGACACGAGTAATGACAAAGCTGTTGTTATTAACACTGCGGTGGTCAACTACCAAAATAATTATATTGCATCGCCCTTGATACCGAGCAAGCTTCAACAAGATGACGCTGCGTTCCAAGCTTCTATTACCACAGGCACTACGTCGAGCATGTACACACACATGACAACTCTCGCAGCAAGCTGTCATGCGCAATAACGCCTATGTTGAGCATCTTTAAAGATTGTTTTTCTAAGCGTGCGGTCTTCTTTGTCATGCTCCCGGTATTTGTCGGGGGTGTGCTTTTTGTAGCAAATCCAAATCACGCTTTGGCCGTTGATCCTCCAGCAGGACAACCTGCGGCACAACCGGCAACAGCAACACCGCCCCCAGTCAAAACTCCAATTAGTCCAACCGATCTGACGCCAGCAAAGGGTTGGAAGTGCGACAACTCTAGCGGGCTACCTACTGATTGTACGAATACAGATACGAAAAGCAGTTTTTACAAGGCAACGGCAACGTGTGTAAATTTTTCTTCAGAAGCTGGGATTGAGATTATCTGTCAGGCAATACTTCCGAATGGAGACAAAATCAATAACAGCCAGACGATAGGGGCTTTCCAGAGTCCAGTCACCGAAAATACGCAGGTAGATAAGAATAATAATGTTGTGGCCTCTGATACTCACACTGAGTCTAGTAGCGGCTGTGGTATTAGCAGTTTCTCAAACATTGGCCAATGTATTGTTAATGCTATTGGCGCGCCGATTTTGCTCATATCAAGCTTCTTGCTTGGTATCGCCGGGGTGCTCTTCAACTTAGTTGTTGTAAAAACGGTATTCCAATTCTCGAGCCTCATTGGCAATGCGCCCGGCCTCTTGCTTGCGTGGGGAATACTCCGCGATATAGGAAATATGATACTTTTGTTCGGGTTTATCTTTATGGGCCTTGCAACAATTCTTGATCTTCACACGTACACTGCAAAGAAAGCTCTCCCGCAGCTGATCATATTTGCCGTGCTGATGAACTTTAGTCTCTTTGCGGCTGAGGCGATTATCGACACGTCGAATGTCTTCAGTACTATTTTGTACAGTCAGGCTAATAACTCTCCGTGTGCCTTCGGGGGGACGTTGAATGCGACAAAAACAGCCGGGGTAAGTAGCGGCAATTCTGGAGATGCAAATATAAATGCTTCGGAAGACAGTATAAATGGATGTATAAATGATGGTATCGCAGGAAGTATCATGCAGGCCAGCGGTCTTTCAACAATCTTCTCTGCCAGAAATACCCTTGATATCTCGCTCTCTGTGTATATCGGACTATCGTTGTTTGCCATCATAGGTGCGGTCGTAATGTTTGCAGCATCTATTATGTTGGTTATCAGAGCACTCACTCTTACGTTCCTCATGGTTCTTGCGCCGCTTGGATTCGCAGGAATGGCAGTACCAATGCTTCAGAAAATGGCGGGTAAGTGGTGGAACATGCTCATTCACCAAGCTTTTTTTGCCCCTATTCTCTTACTTCTTATCTTCGTAAGTCTAAAAGTGAGCGAGGCGTTTTCGGCGACAGGAGGAACTGCAGGGCTTGCCGGAGCTTTGTCAGATCCGAACGTTACTACAATGGGCATCATTCTTGTGTTCACGCTTATAATGGGATTCCTTATCGCATCACTCGTTGCAGCGAAAAGCTTTGGCGCGATGGGCGCTGATTTCGCGATTAAGACTGCAGGTAATGTAGGCTTTGGTGTAACGGGGTGGGCAGGACGTGCAACAGGGGGACGAGCTTCAGCATGGACTGCGAGAAAAGTTCGCGAATCACGTATTGGCTCTACGGAATGGGGTCGAAGACTTGCTCTTATTGGAGACAAGGGGGCACACGCGAGCTTTGATGTGCGTGGAATTCCTGGTGTTTCCAAGATTCCTAAGCTTGATATGGGCAAGGCGCAGCATGGCGGTTTCCATAAATCAGTTGAGGATGTAAGGGATGCTCGTGTAAGGTATGCGAAAACCCTTAAGGGCGGTACTGAAACAGCACGTGATCGAGAGGAACGTATTGCAGGACTTGAAGCTGCGAGTGCTACAGCTGGAGCTGCGACAGACACACAGTTGGCTGCAGCGAATGCAGCGAGTTCTGCCCACCAGGACGCGACCAATAGCCGTGCTGCCGAAGAGCAGAAGCTTCAGCAGTTCAAAACTCTTGCGGCGAGATCTCCAAAGAATGCTGACCTCCAAAAGAAGTTTGCAGAGCAAGAAAAGAAAGTGCAACAGCAGCAAGAGAAAGAAGCGGAAGCTGAAAAGAAACTTACGGAAGAAACTACCAAGCTTGCCGAGGTCCGCGAGGCTGAGCGAGTTGCGCGCGAAACTGAACAAGCTGCCCGTGAGGGAGGTCGCATCAAGATGGATAAAAAGAAGCAGCAGACAAGTTACGCGACTGATCTTGAGGAAAGATCACATCGAAGATGGGAGCGCATACCTAAATTATTCGGCATAACGGCACATGGACGACATGAAGCTGTGGAAAGAATACGTGCTGAAATTAAAAAGTCTCCTGCAGAAAAGGCAATCGAAGCTCGACTAGATGCTATTAAAAGGAGTATCGAAGCAGGTAATGAGACTTCGCATGACGATGTTGTAGCCGCTGCCGCTGGGGAAGAGGGAAGCGGTCACGGAGGAGGTGGCGGAGGTCACGCTCACTAGGTAGAATAAGAACAGTATGGACGAAGAAACTATCGACACAGATACGCTTTCCCTTGATGAAAAGATGGCCCTCCTTATGGATGAGTTACCGGAACCTATTCAAGACTTTCTTAGTAGTCCCGAGCGTGACGCAACGTCGCTTCGTCTAACTCAAAAATACGGTCTGCATGTAGACCAAGCAGGCGCATTTGAACGTGGTTATATATACATGCTGCTTGGCATATATAACCCTGATGAATTCATACAAGACTTGAGAGAATCCGGCATTGCTGCCGACACCGTTCGTTCTCTTACGAACGATGTAAACGAACAAGTTTTTAAGAAACTTCGTGCGCAAGAGTTGAGTCCTGAACCATTTCCAAAGCCTGCGTATCGAAGTGAACCAGCCAACGTTGAAGTGCCTGTTATGCAGGTAGGTGTGCCTCAGGAACAAACACCCCCTGTCGCTGCGCCGATACAGCCTGCGGTGAGCACTCCACCTCCGTTTAATTTGATTCAGCCCCAGCAAGCAGCGATACCTGCTCCATTTACAGAAGTAACGCCTGCAATGCCTCCCGTTCGCACCATGGCAAGTGATATTAATCTCATTCAGCATCCAGAGCTCGCACCTACGCTTCCAGGACAGGGAACTGTGCAAGCTGAACCACACCCGTGGCAGACATCACCGGCACAGTCCTTTCAGACAGCGTCGGTTCCGTATACGTCTATGCCTCCCGCATCTCGCGCTATTCCTGCACCTCCTGTAGTACAACTACCAAACGAATGGCGTCCACAACCAACTCCGGTACCAAGCACGGTTGTTCCGCAAAAGATCGAGCACGCGCCTCAAAGTCAGCCGCTCACTAAAGAATACGGCAGTGACCCGTACCGCGAATCAATCTAGTCGCGTCAAATATTTGTTATTAGCATTCTGCCAGTGAAAACTGCTGGTATACTAGCAAGTAATGGAGTACCAAGTTCCACAATTCATTGAGGTTGAGGACAAGATTTTTGGACCGCTTACGCTTAAGCAGTTCATTTATCTGGCCGGTGGAATAGGGCTCTGTGTGGTGCTGATTTTGTACTTACCGCTTGTGCTCGGCATTATTCTTGCTCTTCCGGTCGCTGCATTTTCTGGTGCGCTTGCGTTCTATCGAGTAAATAACAAAAGTTTCACCGATATGCTAGGTGCAGGATTCTCTTTTTACTCCAAAGACCGTCTCTATCTTTGGAAGAAGGAAGAAAAAAGTGAAGAAGCAAAGACTGTAGCGCCTGTGACCCCGCTCCCAGCACGCGAAAAGCTTGGTATTTCCTCGGGAAGACTCAAGGATTTGGCACTTTCGCTCGATATTAAAGACCAAAACAATCCACAAGAACCTATATAAGGTATGGCAACATCCAAATCAACCCAATCGTTCGTTCCCGTACAAGAGGTACGCAATGGCGTCGTCATACTTAAAGACGGCGGCTATCGTGGCATCATGATGTGTTCGTCTCTTAACTTCGCACTCAAATCAGAAGATGAGCAGAAGGCTATCATCGGCGGCTTTCAGAACTTTCTTAATACACTAGATTTCTCAATCCAAATCGTAATCCATTCTCGAAAGATGGACATTCGCCCCTACCTCGGGCTTTTGCAAGAGCGTATGGAACTACAGACCAGCGAGCTTATGCGCATTCAATTGCGTGAGTACCAGGCATTCATTCGCAACTTCATCGAGGGCGCGGATATCATGACGAAGACTTTCTACATTGTCGTGCCGTATAGTGTCTTGAATGTTAAGCAGGCCGTGGGAGCACTTCCATTCTTTGGGGGACATGCGCAGACGAATGCAGAAGGGGATACCTCTTTTGAAGAAACTCGTGTGCAGCTTGAACAGCGCATGGCACTTGTTGCAGGAGGTCTCGCGTCTTCGGGACTGCGTGCCGTGCCGCTTAACACGGAAGAAATAATCGAGCTTTTGTATCGTTCCTTCAATCTCGCAGATATGGAGAATCCTATTCCTTACACTCAATAATTATGGCTTTACTCGACTTTCTAGGGCGCGGAGACAAGGATGACGGACCGAAGATTGCGCCGGTTCTTCCTAAAGATATCTATGCAGCAGGTACGCTTGAGCTTGCCGACACCATCGCGCCTGCAGCGCTCAAAGTTGGTTCTCGCGAAATAGAACTTGGCGAAAAAGTATCTCGTACCTTCTACACCATTTCATACCCACGCTTCCTTTCGGACAGTTGGTTTACGCCCATCGTTAACCTCGACAAAGTTCTCGATGTCTCGATATTCATTCACCCAATGGAAACGGCGCAGGCGCTCCGTAATTTCCAGAAGAAAGTAGCGGAAGTACAAAGCCAGATTGCGGAGAGGGAAGCAAAGGGTCTTGTGCGTGACCCAATGCTCGACACTGCCTATCAAGACCTTGAGCAATTGCGTGATGACCTGCAGCAAGCGCAGGAACGACTCTTTGATGTTGGTTTGTATCTCACGCTGTATGCATCATCGAAAGAAGAGCTCGATAAAGTAGAGGGTGATGTGCGTGGCATTCTCGACTCGAAGCTCGTATATACCAAGCCTGCGCTCTTCGAGCAGGAACAGGGGTTCCGTTCAACACTTCCTATCGCGAGTGATGAACTGAACGTGCACTCGAAGATGAACTCGTCGCCACTCTCGAGCATTTTCCCGTTCGTTTCTTTTGATCTCTCGAGTGACCACGGCATTCTCTATGGCATTAACCGCCACAATGCATCACTTATTCTCTTCGATCGCTTCTCACTCGAGAACTACAATTCCGTCGTATTCGCAAAGTCTGGTTCTGGTAAGTCATACGCGGTGAAGCTCGAAATCCTTCGTTCACTTATGTTCGACACTGACGTCATCGTTATCGATCCTGAGCGTGAGTACGAATATCTTGCAGAAGCTACCGGCGGACGACTCTTCAACATTTCGCTTTCAAGCGAGCACCACATAAATCCGTTTGATCTTCCAATGATCAAGGAAGATGAGGAACCTGCAGACATTCTGCGCTCAAACATCATTAACCTCGTCGGTCTCTTCCGTATTATGCTTGGAGGTCTTTCTCCAGAAGAAGATGCCATCATTGACCGTGCCATCTCAGAAACCTATGCGTTAAAGGACATTACGGGCGATGCAAACTTCAACGGTATGGAGCCGCCGCTCCTTTCTGACTTCGAAAACGTGCTCTCGGGCATGGAAGGTTCTGAGTCTCTCGTTATCCGACTTATCAAATACACAAAAGGTACGTGGTCTGGTTTCCTCAACCGTCCGACCAATGTCGATATCAAGAAACAGTTCATTGTCTTCTCCGTGCGCGACATGGAAGACGAGTTGAAGCCGGTTGCTATGTATATCGTGACGCACTTCATTTGGAATGCTGTGCGCGCAGAACTTAAGAAACGTCTTCTTATCATCGATGAGGCGTGGTGGATGATGAAGTCAGATGATACAGCATCCTTCTTGTACTCACTTGCAAAGCGCGGTCGAAAGTATTTCCTGGGCGTTGCCACCATCACCCAAGACGTTGAAGACTTCCTCCGCAGTCCATACGGTCGGCCGATTCTCACGAACTCCTCTATTCAACTTCTCCTGAAGCAATCGCCAACAACCATCGATATTCTTAAAGAAACATTTAACCTGACTGATGAGGAAAAATTCCTTTTGCTTGAGTCAGGAGTGGGGGAGGGCCTTTTCTTCGCCGGTCTTAAGCACGTGGCTATTAAAATCGTTGCGTCATATACCGAAGATCAAATAATCACTTCAGACCCTTCGCAGCTACTCGCCATCAAGCGTGAAAAGCAACGCCAAGAATCGGAAGAGGGCGCTGCTTCGCAAGGATAAGAACCGCTCATGGCACAAGAAACTAAGCCAAAGATTGAATACCGCATAGGATTTGTCGCGGCGGCCTTTATGTTCATGACGGCGTTATTTCTTGATCTTACCCAAATCCTTTTATCAATTACGGGGGTTTTTATATTAGCGTCTGACCTTGTAACGTTCATGGCTGCTCCGGCCTTCGGAATCTGGTTTTTATTGCTCCGTGTCAATTACTTTGGAGGCAAAAAAGCTGTTGCCAAAGTAACCGCAGCACTGGTAACAGTCGTCGTTGAACTTGTCCCCGTCGTAGACGCTCTTCCTTGCATAACCATAGGAGTAATAAGTGTTATTAGATCAAGCCGGGCAGAAGACCGTGAAGCAAAACCTAAGGCAAAGCCAGCCTAACCAATACCCAGCTTTACACGCAAGAAACAGCACAGCACGGGTAAGAGACGGTATACTGTACACATCATGAAGTATCGCCTTCTGCTTGGACTCTACATTCTCCTTGGCACGTTTGCGCTTGGGTCTGCAGGAGGCTTTGTTGTGCACGCGCAATCACAGTTCGGAAACGTTGACCCACTCACTCTCACGATAGACCCAAGCTACCCAAAGCCGTATCAAATAGTGACGGTCACTCCGGGCAGTGATCTCATCGACCTTTCGGCTAGCACGGTAACGTTCTCGGTAAACGGCACCGTGGTTCAAAGAGGAAGTGGTGCGGAGAGCGCAAGTATTGCCGTTGGTGGTCCGGGAACTGTTACAAACATTACGCTTACGGTTGTAAACAATGGTCAAACATACACCGAAAAGATTAGTATTCGACCAGCAGATGTGGCGCTCGTTTTGGAACCCATCTCTTCGACCCATCCTTTTTACGAAGGATCACCACTCATTGGAAGTGAAGGACGCCTGCGCTTGATCGCCGTGCCCGACCTGCGCACTAGTGTGGGCAAACCCATTCCAGCTTCCAGCCTCGTGTATACCTGGAAGAATGATGACCAAATACTTCAGAGTTCCTCAGGTATTGGGAAGTCAGTACTTTCAGCAACCGCATCAGTTCGGTATCGTGACAGCACCATCACCGTTATCGTTTCAAGCCAAGATAGCAGCATCACTGGTTCAGCATCAGTGCGTATTTCACCCACCGATCCCGTAGTGCGTATTTACGAAAATGATCCTTTGCTTGGTCCACGATATGAAAATGCACTTCCGAATTCAATTACTATGACAGGCAGCGAGGAAACATATCGTGTCGTGCCATACTTCTTCACGTCACTTCCAAGCCTTGCGTGGTCGGTAAATGGAACACCAAGCCAGACGGGGCAGGATATAACGGTGCGCCCAACTGGAAACGGCAAAGGTACGGCACTTCTGGGCATCGATGCAGAATCTGATTCACCTGTTCAATCGGGAGCGAGCTCGCTTTCAGTAACATTTGGAGCAAGTGCGAAGAATATATTTGGTTTCTAATATGAAAAAAACTCTTTCCATTGTGCGTGCGATTCTTCCACACCTTATAGTGGTTGCCTTTGTCTTTGTCCCTCTCATTGCCTTTGGCGCCGACGCCGCGACTCCTCCCGCAGCAGCAGGTACCTTTACACCTCTCAATCCCATACCAGGTGTATTTGAGGCCGGTCACGCGCCAAGACTACCAACATTCTTTAATGGACTCTACAAGATTTGTATTGGCGTCGCTGCGACGATTGCGATTCTTCAAATTATGCGCGCTGGCTTTTTGTTCATGGTTAATCAGGGAAGTGTGTCTCACAACGAAGCAGCGAAATCTCTTCTTACAAATTCGATTCTCGGTCTTGTGCTCGTTCTTTCACCGGCGATTGTCTTTGGCATTATAAACCCAAAAATTCTTAGCCTTAACCTGGATGTAAGTTCTCTTCAGCCTTCTGTTACTAGTTCAACAACACCAGGTCAGTTCAACGGCGCTGATGCGTATCTCTGGGAACACACGCCTTCAGCAAATGATGCTTCGGCATGTGCTGCAGAAGATGGAACGCTTTCATATCAATGCCGAAAGAAGGATGAGAGTGGTGGCAAGACCGCTGGTAAAGATGATACATGCGCGAGTGATGAGAATAAGTACAGTGTATGTAGTCCAACAGGATCAACCCCTTCATCAGGAGATGCCTGTAAGGTTCAGTACGGATCAGACATCAAAGCACTCAACCTCGACGGCACCACCTTTACGTGCGATGCCTCAGCGGGATATACCTCCGTGCCGCACGGCTGCTGCAACGGTAGCAATGCAGCTGGGACCATCTGTTGTGCTAGGCCGGCGGGACAGAAATTCATTCTTGCGTACTACCGCACGGAGAAAAATACTTCTACCAATTACACCTGTTATGCACCGGTTGTTGGATTGTATCCTTCGGCGGATAGCTGTGCTACAGCCAAGGCCCAGGCTCCGAATATAGGTCAGGCACAGGGTGTAACTACTTTGA
>JAQBRJ010000012.1 GCA_028286545.1 Parcubacteria group bacterium
TTTTTGTTAAAGAATTGAAGATACGAAAGACAAAAGTTTCAAAAGACGTTCGTATTGCGGCTGTTGGTCCCGAGACTGCGGCGGCACTCCAAGCCTGCGGCTTTTCCGTAGCTGCTATTCCTGAACGTTTCACTGCACGTGACATGGTGAAAAGTCTTGGCAAAGTAAACGGCCTTCGCATATTATTTCCACGATCAGCGATAGCGGCAAAAGAACCAGTACAAATATTGCGCGCACAAGGCGCGCGCGTTCAGATCGTGCCGCTCTACTACCCAGTGCCCGTACCACTCTCACAAATCACAAAGCGTGCCCTTATTGCTGGTCAATATACGGAGCTATCATTCAAAAGTCCCTCAGGCATTCAAGGCTTTCTAAGGCAATTAACCACAGCTGAAAAGAAGACAGCTCTTCAAATTCCGGCTATCTGTATCGGCCCCACTACCGCAAAAGCTGCTAAAGGTGCCGGATTTAGGCGTGTTTCGCAGAACGTATTATAATCAACACATGAATCAGTCCATGCAGTTTTACAGCTATATTTTCTTTGATGCTGAACCGAGTATTACGACTCTTTCCAAGGACGCGCTCGAAGCTGCGAAGAAAGAGTTTATTAAGTGCATTGAAGCTAATGCGCATATCAATACCCGTAGCTACGCAACGCTCGCATTGCGACAAGGAACACGATTCATGCTTCATATGAATGCTGAATCACCTGACGCTATTCAACTTTTTGTACGTGATCTTCTTCACACGACTCTTGGTACACACCTTCGCATTTCATACACGCTCTTTGGTCTTCGTCGCACCTCGCAGTACGCGGGTAAGCACTCACCAAAGGAAAGTGATTTCCACGCACCGCACCGCTACCTTGTGGTATATCCGTTTACTAAAACTATCGAATGGCATCTCATGCCATTCGAAGAACGTCGCGGCATCATGAAAGCGCATGTGGATGTGGGACGAACCTTCAGTGACACTATTTCGCAAATGCTCCTCTACGCCTATGGCATCGATGACCATGAGTTTATCGTGTCGTACCAAATGGATTCTCTCGAAGATTTTCAGACGCTAGTGATGAGTATGCGCGAAACAGAATCTCGCAGGCACACAAAGAACGACCTGCCGATATTTACGTGTATTTCTATGCCGCTTGAAGAAACACTCTCGATGCTATGAACGAAAGTAATTTTCTAAAGGCATGTCGCGGTGAGCAGGTAGAACGTATCCCGGTGTGGTTTATGCGCCAAGCGGGTCGCTCATTGCCGGGGTATCGCAAACTTCGTGAGACTCACGATGTGCTTTCGCTCACACAGACTCCCGAACTTGCTGCACAAGTGAGTATGGAGCCGATTGACCTCCTGGGCGTAGACGCTGCGATTCTTTTTGCCGACATCATGCTGCTTCCTATTGCGATGGGAATAAAGGTAGAGATTATTGAAGGCATCGGTCCAGTTATTGACGACCCCATTGATACTCCCGAGAAAGTCGCTCGTCTTGAGAAATTTACATCAGAGCGAATCGATTACTTACAGGAAACCATTCGTATATTGCGTAGCCAGCTCAAGGTTCCGTTGATTGGGTTTTCGGGCGCGCCATTCACACTCGCGAGTTATCTCATCGAAGGGAAGCCGAGCCGCACGTGGTTCAAGACTAAGCGTTTCATGCTCGAACATCCTGAAGCGTGGAATATACTCATGGCAACGCTCTCAGATGGCATTATTGAATACCTTAAAACGCAGATTGCGGCAGGGGCGCAGGCAGTGCAGCTGTTTGATAGCTGGGTCGGAGCACTTTCTCCAGAGCAATATCGTACCTATGTATTGCCTCACGTGCAGCGCATCTTTGCAGGACTCAAAGATCAGAAGGTTCCGCGCCTGCACTTCGCAACGAATACTGCTGGTATGCTCGAAGATTTTGCGAACGTTGATTGCGAAGTGATTGGTGTTGATTGGCGTGTGAGCATTGGCGATGCGAAGCGTCGCATTGGCACCAAGTCGCTCCAAGGAAACCTCGATCCTGCGACGCTTCTTGCCCCTTGGGGAACTATCACACAAACCACTGACCGTTTGCTTGCAGAGATAAATCCAAAGCAAGGATACATATTCAACCTTGGTCATGGCATGCCGCCGGAAGCAGACGATATGGTTATCAAGAAACTCGTGGAGTATGTCCACGGAAAATAATACTGCGAAGAATTTTACAGGCGTCATTCTCATGACGTATGGTTCGGCAACAACAGCCGATCACGTCGAAGAATATTTTGAACGTATTTATAAAGGAAAGGCATCGTCTGCGACGATAGAAGATTTTAAGAGACGGTATGAATTGATCGGCCACTCGCCACTCGTAGATATCACGAATAGCCAAGCTGCACATCTGCAAGAAACGCTTGGAGATGCATATGTTGTACGTGCTGGTATGCGGCACTCTGCACCTTTTATTGATGAAGCGGTCGCGGAGTGCAAAGCTGCCAACGCGACGTCACTCATTAGTATCATTCTCTCTCCACAATTTTCTTCGTTCATCATGGAGGGATACAAGACAGCGTTTATGGAAGCCGCTGTTACACAGGGGTTCAATAGCGAAGAGGGGACAGCAATCGTCGCGGGCCCATGGGGAATTGAGCCGCACTTCATCGAATTACTCGCACGGCGTGTTCAGGAATCTCTCGAGAAACTCGATACAGAGTATGGGACACCAGTGCCTGTCATTTTTACAACGCACAGTTTGCCCCAGCGCGTTGTCGAGAAAGATCCCCAATACCTCGAGCAACTCGCAGCCACTATTGATGCTGTGCGAGAGAAACTCAATGCAACGCATACTATAGGCTCGTCTCAAGCATCGGAAACACGGCTTTGGTTCGCAGGATATCAAAGTGCAGGCCACACGCCCGAAGAATGGCTAAAGCCTGACCTCTTCGATATTTTAAAAGAATTGAAAATAAAAGAAGCGCCGGCCGTGCTAATCGTTCCCATTCAATTTCTAACCGATCATCTCGAAATTCTGTACGATCTCGATATTGCTGCGAAAGCACAATGCGAGGAACTTGGTATCGCATACAATCGAATAGAGCTACCAAATATCGATCCTCTATTTATTAGTTCGCTCGCTACGATAGCAACATCTTTAGCCAATGTTCATGTAAAGTCCATGTAGACCCTATATACTGTCTCTATGCTATACACCACTGACGGGGCAGACTTTTCCCAAAACGTGCATCCAAATCTTCGCCGTCGCATTCGCATGTTTCTTATAATAGGTGCTGTTATGCTCGCTATCTTGGCGACAAATATTGTGCGGGGCCAAGTCGGTCTTGTCGTTAGTCTCATTTCACTCGTTATTGGCGCAATAGTGGGCTTTATATCAAGCCGCATTTTCCATCTCTCGTGGGATAAAGATGCCGAAGTTGTTGTTGGCAGTATCGATACTATTGGTTTCGTCGTACTTGGCCTCTACATTCTTTTTGAAGTAGCACGTACGTACGTGTTCACGTCACTCATTCATGTTGGGGGATCGTCCACGGCGATAACATTCGCATTTGTATCTTCAGCGCTTATCTTCCGCGTCTTCGGTCTTCGAGGCAGTATCATTCGTGTTCTTAAGCAAGAGCGCATCTTTGCTGCTTAGCACGTCTTCCGTACCGCTGACTATCAGATGAAGGCATAGCAAAGCCTTGCGTGCTATCGTTCTTTCAATGCCTGCTACTGACGAGGAGTTACTACAAGAATATTTGAATGGTGACGAAGCGGCTTTTGAACGCTTAGTGGAGCGACATCTCACCCCGCTCTATGCATTTATCTATCGGCTTTGTGGAAATCCTGACGAAGCCAAGGATCTAACGCAAGAGACCTTTCTGAAGGCGTGGAAGAATGTTAGAAACTTTGATCAAGAACGAAGCTTTAAGACATGGCTATTTGCGATAGCGCGCAACACGACGTTCGATTATTTACGAAAAAGGAAACAGATCTTGTTTTCTGAACTCGATACGGAGACTGAATCATTTGAATCATCACTCGAAGATACGTTGCCTCTTCCCGAAGAACTCTTTGCCCAGAACGAATCACAACAGCGGGTGGAGCAAGCGCTCCTGAGCCTCTCGCCAGACTATCGAAGTATTGTGCTTCTTCACGACACAGACAGCCTTACCTTCGAAGCTATTGCTGAGATAGTAGGGAAGCCAATGAATACGGTTAAGAGTCAGTATCGACGAGCGCTTTTGCAGATGCGAGCGTTTCTCAGCCAGATGCCCAAGTAGAGATTGCACCAAAACCATACCGAGCTTCGTATACCTATATATGGAGAACCCTGTGACGCTATCGAATCTGCGTCTACCAAAAATTGAAACACCAACTGGCTTGCTGGAGGGTGTATTTGCGCGTATACGCCAGGAGCAGGTACGTTTGGCTCGCATGCGCACAACGCTCTATAGCGTAGGGATGATTCTATCGCTCGGCACAGGAAGTCTGGTAACAGTTTCTCTCGCGCGAAGTCTTCGCGCCTCAGGCTTTTATGAATACGCTTCGTTGGCTCTCTCAGGAGATTCACTATTCCTAACGTATTGGCGTGAGCTTAGTTTCTCACTCTTAGAGTCGGTACCGTTTATCACGTTACTTATGTTCCTCGTCGTTCTGCTCGTACTAGTATGGACGGCAGCCAATACTCTTACCAATGTGCGCAAGATAGTGCGAATCGCGTAACTTCCTTTAATTCTTTTAACCCTCTACCCATGAAGCTACCAACAAAGATTGTTTGGACCGATGTATCAGAATCAAAGAACGTGCGTCGCATACTTATGGTGCTCGCCGTTCTCATCGTTTTGATTGGTGTCTTCAAACTTGGGGAAGTGGTTGGATATCATCGTGCCCAGTTTGCAGTACGCTTCGGTGATTCTTTTGACCGTAATTTCAATGGGTATCGTGGGAATGTGATGTTTGGGGCACCAGGCATGCCACGCGAACTCCTTCCGCCAGGAGGTCATGGTGCTGCAGGTACTATCGCGAGCATCGCACTACCAAACATTGTGGTAGCCGATCGTGATGGTCTCGAAAAGACGGTGCATCTTACGAATAACACTGATATTCGCGAATTCCGTGACCAGATTGCATCAACGTCTCTTGCCGTTGGTGAGTCAGTGATAGTGCTGGGAACACCTGGTGACGCCGGTCAGATCGAGGCTGAACTCATTCGTGTGCTTCCTCAGCAGAACGCTTCTTCCACGAGCTCGGCTCCTTCACCTCGATAAGTATGAAAACCTTTCTTGCCACAAGTATTGCGAAGATTAAACAAAGCGCGGATGCAGCCTACGTTTGGGCACTCGCTCACAAAGTTGCAGTAACAGTGATCGCAGTGATTGTGATTGGTGGGGGATACTACGCTATCAAACACGCGACAACAGCTAGTGCCCAAACTCGCTACGTACTTGCAACAGCTACAAAGGGAACGGTCATTACATCGGTAAGTGGCACGGGACAGGTGTCGGCGTCTAATCAAGTAGCAATCACAAGCAAGATGTCGGGCCAGCTAATAGCGGTTCCTGTAGTTGCAGGACAAACCGTAAAGGCCGGTCAGCTTATCGCTGAAGTAGACCCTACAACGGCAGCGTATGAACTCGAATCAGCGCGTATTTCATACGACACCCTCGTGACGGTAAAGCCCGCAGATGTAAACACTGCGAAGGAGAGTGTTTCAAGCGCTCAAGAAAATCTTGATGCGTCCTACGTTTCTGCACGAACAGCGCTTATAAACGCCATGACCTCTATGACCAGCGTGCTTACAAGCACCGCAGCGCTCTACACTCCTTCCGGATATCTTTCAGACCAACTCTATTCGCGTAGTCCGCAGGGTCAGCAGCTGCATAACACGGCAGAACAAAGTTATTATGCGGCGCAAACAGCACTTGATTCCTTTACAAGCAAAGAACGCACCTTGTCGGCCAGCAGTGCAAATAGTGATGTCGAATCACTTCTTGCGAGTGGATACTCCGCATCAATTGCGGTAGTACAAGCAGCGAACGATGCAGGTGACGCAATTGCGTACAATCGTAACGATGAAAAGATTAATGGCAAAGACACCACTATTGCCGATAAGGCATATACGACGGCAACCAGTAATGTGAGCTCAGCTAATTCGGTGGTAAGCAGTATTTCTAATGCGAAAAATTCAATATCATCTGCGAAGCGTTCACTTACGGATGCAAATACGAATGTTACAACAGTCGTTGCCGGAGCTGATGTAAACAGTGTTCGCGCACAAACACTTGCCTTGCGACAAAAGCAGCAAGCATATGCTGACTACTTCACTCGCGCACCATTTGATGGCGTTCTTGCCACCGTCGATGCTCATGTAGGGGATACGGCTGGCGCTAGCACGCAGATTGCGACGATCATAACGAAGAACAAAATAGCGAAGATATCGCTGAACGAAGTGGATGCCGCGAAAGTAAAAATAGGGGACAAGGCAACGCTTACCTTTGACGCAATAGACGGACTTACCATAACGGGCACCATTGCACAGATGGATCTCATTGGCACGGTGACTCAAGGCGTGGTGAGCTATACCGTAACTATTGCGTTTGATACCGACGACGATCGCATAAAGCCAGGTATGACTGTAAGCGCTGATATTGTTACGGACATACAGCAAGACGTACTCACCGTACCGACGGCAGCACTACACACAAGTGGCAACACTACCTACGTTGAAACTCTACCAGGAGTTGCGACCTCTACCGAAACCTCGACTACAGGAATTACGTCGCTTGTGGCACCAACCCAAATACCGGTCTCGATTGGTCTTTCAGGAGATGACACAACAGAAATTCTCTCAGGACTTACCGAAGGAGACGTAATCGTGGCGCGTACGATAGCGGGCACAACGGCGAAGACTGCGGCGACAAAGACGCCAAGCTTGCTTGGCGGCGGAACGGGAGCAGGTGCAACACGAGCAGTAGGAGGAAATGCGGGCTTTGGCAGAGGAGGATAACTCACATGATTGAAGTCACGAATGTTACCAAGACCTACGGTTTAGGAACCGACATGGAGTTCCAAGCACTGAAAGGTGTAACGTTCACGGTTCGCGACGGTGAGTTTGTCGCCATCATGGGTCCGTCTGGTTCAGGAAAATCCACCATGATGCATATTCTTGGGGCACTCGACACTCCCACAGAAGGTACGTATCTGCTTGATGGGAAAGATGTATCAAAACTTAGCGATGACGAACTTGCCACTATTCGTCGCGAGAAGATTGGCTTTGTATTTCAATCGTTCAATCTTCTTCCGCGTACCACTGTGCTTCGCAATGTCATGCTTCCGCTCACCTATGCAGGCGTGCCAGAAGATATCCGAGAACGAAAGGCGCGGGAAGTGCTCGCTGCAGCAGGTTTCGCAGACACACATCTTAATCATCTTTCAAATCAACTATCCGGTGGACAAATACAACGCGTCGCTATCGCTCGTGCTCTGGTAAACGATCCATCACTTATTCTTGCTGATGAGCCAACAGGAAACCTGGATACCAAGACGGGGGACATTGTGCTCGGCACGTTCCAACGACTCAATACAGAATTTGGCAGGACGATTATTTTAATTACTCACGAACAAGATGTTGCTGAGCATGCCGACCGCATCATATTCATTCGTGACGGTGTGATTGTTTCTGATGTTCCCAATCAGGCTAAGAAAATAAAACATCATGAAAACGTCTGATTTTTTACGAGAGACATACGCTGCACTGGTGTCGAACAAGATTCGCACCGGACTTACCATGCTTGGTATCGTCATTGGTATTGCGTCGGTTATTGCGATGGTTTCGATAGGACAGGGTGCACAAAGCAGTATTCAAAATAGTATCCAGTCACTTGGTTCGAATCTCATTATTGTTTCACCAGGAGCACAGGGTGGCCCTGGGGCACAAGTTTCTGCTGGGCGAGGTTCAGCGCGCACCCTTACGCAAGCCGATGCTGATTCTATCGGAACGGAAGTAGCGTCCGTAAATGCCGCCTCCCCTGAATTAACAGGGCGTTATCAAGTCACCGCAAAAGGAACGAATACTAATACCTCTGTTGTTGGCGTCACATCGGCATATCCAACCGTACGTAATCTCGAAGTAGCGGAAGGCTCGTTCATAAGCGATCAGAACGTAAAAAGTCTTTCAAAAGTTGCGGTACTCGGACCAACGGCTCGCGATGATTTATTCGGTACGGATGCAGAAGCAATTGGACAGACTGTTCGTATAAAAGGACAGCAGTTTAAAGTCATTGGCGTAACGGTTGCAAAGGGTGGCTCTGGTTTTACGAGTCAGGATGACATGATTTTCGTGCCGCTCACAAGCGCGCAGAAACTTCTTGCCGGAGAAGATTATGTAACGTCAGTTTCGGTGCAAGCAGCAAGCGCTGGCGCCATGGCACAGGTACAAGCAGATATCACAACGCTTTTGCTTGAGCGTCATAAGATAAGCGATCCTGCGTCACCTGACTTTAGCATTCTGAATCAAAACGACATTGTTGCGACGGCGAGCAGCATTACCGGCACGTTCACCATTCTTCTCGCGGCAGTGGCGGGCATCTCACTGCTCGTGGGCGGCATCGGCATTATGAATATGATGCTCACGACCGTCACTGAACGTACGCGCGAAATCGGTCTTCGCAAGGCTATTGGTGCAAAACAATCAGATATTAGTCGACAGTTCCTCGTTGAAGCAGTGGCGCTCACCCTTACGGGCGGCTTACTCGGTGTACTACTGGGCATGCTTATATCCTTTGGCGTAAATGCGCTTGGACTGATATCAACGAGCGTATCAGTGAGTTCGATTCTCCTTGCCTTTGGTGTATCCACTGCAATTGGTGTCGTCTTCGGGTATTACCCGGCGACGCGTGCAGCAAAACTTAATCCAATTGACGCACTCAGGTATGAGTAGCGTTCAATAAATCTTTAACTAATAACTAAACGTATGAATAAGAAAAACAAAATGATAGCAGGTGCAGCAGTGGTGCTTGTCGTGGTCGCTGGCGTAGCGTTCTATGGCGGCATGGCCTATGCAAAGGGCGGTAGTAATGCTGGCACTCAAGCTCGTGCTGGACAGTTCGGCGGAGCGCAAAGCGCAACCGGTGCGGGCCGCACAGGTGCACGCAATGGTGTTTTCGGTGGTGTCGCAGGAATGGGCGGTGCAACCTTCGGTCAAGTAATTGCAAAAGACGACAAGAGCATCACCGTGAAGCTCGCAACCGGTGGATCAAAGATTGTCTTCATTACACCCACAACGCCGGTGAGCAAAGACGTTTCAGGTTCTCTTGCTGACGTTGCCGTCGGCACACAAGTAACCGTAGCAGGAAGTGCAAATGCTGATGGCAGTATATCTGCACAATCAGTTCGCATCGGTAGTCCTACGATGCGCGGTACTGCATCAAGCACACCTGCACGTTATTAGTAGAACGGGCTTAGTGTGAAGCTGCGATATGTCGGCGAACAATGCGCCACTCACGCCAGATCAAATACATCACGATGATGTCGAAGAGTGAGATAGCAACGACGAAGATTGAGTGTGCCGTTGCAATCTGATATCCCTGATAGATAAGAAAAAGACCCAGTACGACGAGCGAGGCTGGGTACGCCCACAGCGCGCCCTTCAAAAGTCCTATAACAAGTCCGAGCTTTATGAGTCCGCGGCTAAGTAAATAGATCGCAACAAAGACAACCGTTCCTGCAGTGAATGCATCCACCTCCGCAAGGAGGTGTTTTGCGATAAACCCGTACGACGCGCCGCTGCCCGCAAGTGTACGCAATTGCGCCACGCTGCTAAGAACGAGTGAAGAAGGTACGACGAGCAGCAACGCACCCACCACCACTTCGCCAAGCGAAATAAGTCCTTTAAGCAGCACGCTCCATTTAAAGAGTTCGTATACGGTATGCTCAGCCGCAGGCGATTCAGGCTCCGTTCCCATAATCTCTTCTAGTTCCATATAAACACTCTACCAGACGAGAGTGGTATCATAAGAATCATTGTATGAAGTCTAGACTGTCTCTATCGCAAGAACCGACCATTTTCCTGAGTCGGAAGCTTTGGAAATTTTCAAAGGGAATGCACGGACGCATCGTGCTCTATACCGGCATGTCTGTCGTGGCTAACGTTATTAACCTCACGACGCCACTCATATTTGGAGCGTTCATTCATGAAGTGCAGCTTCATGGCATAGTGTCTGGAAATTTCCATTACTTGCTGCTTCTCCTCGCTCTCCTTTTCTTTGTCGAAATAGCATTCTGGGCATTCCATGGACCGTCACGAGTCATTGAGACGTCAGTGGCATTTAGAACAGAAATTAATTATCGCAAATACTTATTGCAAGGAGTGCTTGATCTAGGACTCACCTGGCATGGAGAGCATGATTCCGGTGATACCATCGATAAAGTAAATAAAGCAGGGGATAGTATTGCGAGTTTTGGACAGAATGTCTTTCAGATAAATCAAACGGTTGTGCGCTTGATAGGAACGTCCATTGTATTGTTCTGGTTTTCGCCGGGGATAGCGCTCTTTGTCTTTGTTCTGATGATTATTAGTTTTGTTGTAATATTCCAATTCGACCGCTACCTTGTTCCACAATATCGACGTCTCAATGAATATAGCAATCGTTCGATGGCCGGAGTCTTTGATGCTCTCTCAAATGTTACGAGCGTAAAGATTCTTCATATTGAGACTCCTATTTTGGACGGCATCATCTCTCGATTTAAGGCGCCTTATACTTTATTCCAGGCAAACTCAAAACTCAATGAATCCAAGTGGTTTGCTGGGGCTGTGTTCTTTCAGGCGATTGCAGTCATTCCCATCGCGTTTTATGTCTATCATGCTCTCGCTACAGGCAAGTACGTAGATGCTGGTACTATCTCCGCACTCTACCTGTATCTCTCCAACCTTATATATGTATATTTTGGATTTACCGGTTTCTATCAAGACCTTGCCATCTATAAGAATCGAATATTGAATGCAAAACCAATTGAAGATGCTTTTACTGCGCACTCTACAACCAAGCGAAGTCCAACGAAGTCGTGGGGGACAATGAATATCCAAGACCTTATCTTCACCTATGAAGGGATTGGCACTATCCCAAACCTCAACAACGTTTGTATGCAAATTCGCAAAGGCGAGCGCATTGCCGTGATAGGTGAGTCGGGCTCAGGAAAGACAACCTTCTTAAAGGTCTTGCATGGACTCTACCCAACAGCGCAGGGTTCACTACAGCTCGATAGCTCAGCACCACTCGCAACGTCATTTGCCGATCTCGACCTTAAGACCATGCTCGTGCCACAAGAACCAGAAATATTCTCATCAACTATTCGTGAGAACATTACGCTTGGTGTGGATTACTTAGAAGAAGATGTGTTGCATGCCATGCGCATTGCCAACTTTGAAGAAGTTGTGCGCGATCTTCCAAAGGGGCTTGATTCAGTTATCAACGAAAAGGGCGTAAACCTCTCCGGCGGCCAGAAGCAGCGTCTCGCACTTTCACGCGCACTCTTGTTCTCACGCGACAAAGAAATAATCTTGCTAGATGAATCAACGAGTTCTGTTGACTCTGAAAATGAGACTGAAATATACGCAAATATATGGCGAGCGTTTGACGGAAAGACGGTCATTGCTTCAATTCACAAGATGAACCTCCTCAAATTCTTCGATCGTATCTATATCTTTGAAAAGGGAAAGATTGTCGATCAGGGTTCATTTAACGAATTGCTAGAGCGCAATACATCCTTCGCAGAAGCCTGGGATCAGTTTGTGAAGACGAATGCAGGATAAGAGAAATACCAAGAGTGTGGTATAATAACGCTCTTATGCCGCCCGAGGAAGAAAAGAAAAAGCCAGCGCAAGCATGGCCGGTCATACGTGAATATTTTAAGGCTACGAAGAGGTATCCGCGGTTACTTATTCTTGTTATCGCAGGTGCATCAGTGGTAGAAATCTCGGGTGTCATCACACCGCTCTATCTACGTCAGTTCATTAACATTCTGTCTGCTGATAGTGCAACGCAGCATGTATTACTTAGTCTGTTCGGCATACTGGGAATATACGCAGGCATATCAGTCATTGGTTGGGCTGGTCGTCGTGTAGAGATGATTTCTATTTCATACCTAGAATCAGGAGTTATGAAGGATCTTTCGAATGTAGCATTCGGAAATCTGCTTGGTCACAGCTATGACTTTTTCGTTTCAAATTTCTCCGGCACCCTTACTCGCCGCGTAAATCGCTACTCGCGTTCGTATGAACAGGTCTTGGAAACAATTGTCTTCAACTTCTTTTCATTTTTTGTATTCGCGATTGGAGCTATCGCTGTACTTTTCTTGCGTAGTGCAATTCTTGGCACGGCGCTCCTCATATGGACTCTGTTCTTCCTGTTCCTACAAGTCTTAATGGCGCGCTGGAAGCATCCGCTTCGTATCGCTCGCTCAGCAGAAGATAGTAAGGTAACGGGGCTCTTGTCTGATGCAGTCTCGAATCAGTCGACGATTAACTTCTTTGCTTCAGATAAGTACGAACGCTCTCTATTTGCTGCCGCTATCGAAAGTTGGTACGTGGCCATGATGCGCACGTGGAAAGCTGATGTCTGGATAGGTTCAATTCAGGGCATGCTCGCTATCATTATAGAAGTAGGTCTTCTCGTAGGAGCAGTGTTCTTATGGCAGCGTGGACTGGTAACGGTTGGAGACTTTGTTTTGATTCAGGTGTACTTGATTGGACTCATCGATCGTATATGGAATGTTGGTAACAGTTTGCGTCGTTTGTATGACGCTTTTGCCGATGCATATGAAATGGTTGCGATTATGGAAACTCCACAAGGAATAACTGATATTTCTGGCGCTTCCGCTCTCAATGTCACAAATAAAGAAGTGAAGCTGAGCGATGTTGGATTCACCTTTATCGAAGATCAGCCGATCCTTAAGAATTTATCTCTCACTATTGCGGGAGGAGAAAAGATTGCACTTGTCGGTCCTTCAGGTGCAGGTAAATCAACGGTTACAAAACTCTTGCTACGTTTGTATGACGTAAGTTCTGGTTCTATCACTGTCGATGGGCAGGATATTCGCGAAGTTACGCAAGATAGTTTGCACGAAGCAATTGCCTTTGTGCCGCAAGAACCAATACTCTTCCATCGTTCGCTTATGGACAACATTCGGTACGGTCGCCAGAGCGCGACCGACGAAGAAGTAATGGAGGCTGCAAAGAAAGCACACTGTCATGATTTCATTGCGAAACTTCCAGAAGGATATAACACGCATGTAGGAGAGCGCGGTGTGAAGCTTTCTGGTGGTGAACGCCAGCGCGTAGCTATTGCGCGTGCGATCCTCAAGAACGCCCCCATACTTATCCTCGACGAAGCAACGTCGAGTCTCGATTCAGAATCTGAGTCGCTTATTCAGGACGCACTCAAGGTACTCATGGAAGGGAAGACTGTTATTGTTATTGCGCACCGTCTATCAACCATCATGACGATGGATCGGATTGTGGTTATTGAAGACGGACACATTGCAGCCGAAGGAACGCATGACGAACTCCTAGACCAAGCGGGAGGCCTCTACCACAAGCTTTGGAGTATTCAGGCAGGTAGTTTCGTGGCTGATGCGAGTGCTTGAGCAAAAAATCACATAAAAGCCTTTAAAATATAAAGAAAATCTAAAGTCTTTAGCCGGTAATTATGGTACTATCTCGTGCAGCTGGCTTTACGGTTGCTATACTATTCCTATGCAAACACCACTTTTGATAGCTGTTCTTACCGGTCTCGGCGGCATGATCGGCTGGGGCTTCGCCGACTTATTCGCAAAAAAGACCATTGATGAGATAGGGGATATCACGACACTCGTTGTAGCGCATTTCTTTGGGACAGCTTTTGTCATATTGGTTGCTCTGTACGAAGTATTTGGAAAGCATCATTCACTCGTATTCCCGACTGGCGCGTGGTCGTGGCTCGGACTCGCATTCTTCGGCGCACTGCAAGGAGTTGTATATCTGTTGGTATACATAGGATTCGGAAAAGGGCAGGTGACAGTGCTTAATCCTATATTCTCTTCATTCTCCGGATTCGTCGCCCTTATCTCGATTCTCTTCCTAGGTGAACAGGTGCGCGGCATTGTTGCGATCGGTTTGCTCGTCATCTTCGGCGGTATCATGCTCATGAACGTCGATTGGGGTGCACTCCGTGAGCGGAAGATGCGGTTTCTTGGAGTTCCTGGCTTTCCTGAAGTTGCCGTAGCAACCGTGCTTGCGGCTATATGGACGCTTGGCTGGAATAGTTTTGTTGGTGGTATCGATTGGCTTGCGTATGCCGTCGCGATGTATGTATTCATGACGGTAGCCCTTCTTCTCTACGCACTTGTACGCGGTGTATCGCTTCGCGTTCCCGTTCGAGGAGCCTGGAAATATCTTGTGCTCATTGGTATTTTTGAGTCCGCTGCATACATTCTCATCAGTTGGGGTTACAGCGTCACGACGTTCACTTCAGTTGTCGCCGTATTGTCTGGTGCATTCTCGCTCCCCACAATTATTGGCGCGCGTGTATGGCTTAAAGAACATACAGTCCCTGCGCAACTCTGGGGTAGTCTCCTCATCGTACTTGGGGTTATCTTGATTGCACTTATCTAACGAGCATGGAAAATCCTTTTACTCCCGAACAGATGGCGTCGTTGGGACACCAAACGCCATTCTTTGCTTTTTCTCTTGAGAAAGTAAAAGAAAAATATAACGAGTTCAGAACTCATTTCCCCGACGCTATCGTTAATTTCGCGATGAAAGCGAATGTGGAACCAGAAATACTCACGGCGCTCGCCGAAGAAGGAGCGAACTTCGAAGTGGCTTCAGGATATGAGTTGACCATGCTCAAAGAACTTAAGATTCCTGGGTCAAAGATAATCTATGGCACGTCGGTGAAGCCAGCAGAGCATATTCGCGATGCTCATGAGTACGGTGTTGAGCGCTATGCCGCCGATTCATTTGAAGAACTTGAAAAGATTGCAAATGTCGCCCCAGGTTCTCGCATTTACATCCGTATGGTTGTAGATGATACAGGCAGCATTTTTAAATTCTCTGAGAAGTTTGGCACTGAAAAGCGGAATGTGATTCCGTTATTGGTGAGAGCAAAAGAACTGGGTTTGGAGCCGTATGGTATTAGTTTCCATGTTGGTTCCCAAGCGAGTAATCCTCGTGCATGGGCTGAAGCAATTGAAGAACTGGTTCCCGTGCTCACAGAACTTGATGAAACCAACGGAATCAAGATACAAATGCTTAATCTTGGAGGAGGATTCCCCTGTGCCTATGCTTCGACAGAAGTATTCCTATCCCTCGAAGAGATAGCAGGGTATACGTACGAAGCGTATAAGAAGCTTCCGTACAAACCACTTGTTATGCTTGAGCCGGGAAGGGCGTTAGTGGCAGAGTCGGGAGCACTTGTGGTAAGCGTCATTGGCAGGCTCGAGCGACGTGAACAAACCTGGCTGTTCCTAGACGCGGGCGTGTACAGCGGTCTTTTTGAAACCATGGCCTATCAAGGTTCAACACGATACCGCGTAAGCAGTCTTCGTTCCTCATTTGATGCGGGGGAGAAAATGTTTGCTCTTGCAGGTCCGACAGGGGATAGTCCGGACGTTATAACTCGTGAAGCGTTGCTTCCCGCAGATATAAACGTTGGAGACAAACTGGTCTTCCATGACGTAGGTGCGTACAGTCTTGTGGCGATTTGTCCCTTTAATGGTTTCCCCAGGCCAGAGGTGTATTACGTTTGACGCGCCTTACTCTCGCGGTACACTATTGATATGAGCCTGACGCTACCGCAGAAGCTAGCGCTTGCATTTTTCATCCTAATTACCTTGTTTTGGGGCTGGATCCACTGGTCTGGTCTAACAGAAGGTACGTATAATTATTTGTTCTCGTTTTTGTTTGGGCTAATACCGTTCTTTGGTGGTGCTGTTGCGATTGGACTCTCCTCTATTTGGGGAGGAACTAAAAGTGCCATCGGCAAAGCTGTCCTGTTTATCGGTCTCGGTGTGTTTTTGTGGGGCTGTGGAGAAAACATCTGGTCGTACTACAATTTCTTTGCAGGTGTAGCCGCTCCGTATCCTTCTCTTGCCGACCTTGGCTTTGCTCCGTCGATATTCTTTTACGGACTCGGTGCAATATATTTAACGCGTGCAACGGGAGCACGCTATGCACTTCGTAATCACCCGTGGTCGAAATGGCTCGCATTTCTAGCGCTTGTTGCGGTTACTGCGTTGTCCTACTACGTTCTCGTTATCATTGCTCGCGGAGGTGTCTTGGTTCCAGAAGGGGAAACCATAGTGAAGGCATTCCTCGACATTATATATCCGCTTGGTGACCTTCTCGCTGCTCTTCTCGCCGTAATCATCTCTGGCCTATCGTTTCCGTACCTCGGCGGCAGATATCGATTCGACATCTACGCTATCTTGGCCGGTCTCGCCGTCATGTTTATTGCAGACTCTATTTTCTCGTACACCACAACCATTGGTACCTATTACAACGCTAACGGCGGCGATTTGATTCTTGCATTTGGCATGTTCCTTATCACGTTCGGTGTCCTCGGATTTACGCGCCCACAAATAAGGAGCGATAGTTCAGGGTAAATACTATGAGTACGATTTTGGATCAGATCGCAACCCGAATTATAAAAGAGCAGGAGCTCATCATTGGTCCTATCGCATGGCAGGAAGCCGAAAAGGTTCAAGGTCTAACTCTCGTTGATCGTGACACCGCGGAAATAGCGGCAAGTAACTCAGACCCAAAAGAGGTGGTGAATCAGCTTGTGGGAAGGTACGAACGACTCTTTGGTCGAGCATCGCGCGAAGCATGTAGAGACGCTGTCGCTTCAATCCTCGCAGAGCTTTCTCCGGGGGATGTGCCATCGAGCTTGGTTGCGGCATAATATAGATCATGGGAACTCCAGACACTAATGACGTACGTACGTCAGACACTGCACAACAGTCTTCGTCGACGCCACAATACGAAGATCAGCTAAAAACTGCTAACGAGCAGCTGTACGCCCATAGCCTAGAGCTCGCAACGCGTAACAAGACTCTCTCGCTGCTCCGACAGCTCTATCAGATAAGTATTCTTGCTCTCGATCCCGATACACTCGCAGACAAGATCGTACATCGCGTTCGAGAAGAGCTTCAATTCGAGTTGGTATCTATTCTCCGATTCGATAGCGCGAGTGACACTCTCAGTTCCTGCGAAATAAGTAGATCTGAACGGCTTGAGAAATTGGCAGCTGAGCATCATCCTTTCCATGCCAATCCTATTCTTAATGCCTCAAAACATACATTCTTAGCACCAGTCTTTAAGGGACAATTGAGTCATTCAGAACAACTCGCCGATCTATGGGGTGGTACGGTTCCCGATGACGTTCTTGCGCGCGCGACCAAAGAAGCGCACATACGAACCGTGCTTGCGTACCCGCTTTTCATCGATACCAAACTTACGGATGTTCTCGTGCTCTGTTTTAATAGAAGTTTTGACGAACTTAGTGATTTTGAACGAGAGTCTCTCGCAAGTATCGTTGACGTGACGGCCGTTGCGCTCGACCGTGCGCGCTTGTATAAGGAATTGCAGAAACTCAACGGCGACTTAACGGATGCAAACAAGCAGCAGGTCACGCTCATTCACTTCATCACTCACCAGTTGAAAGGCTTTGTCGCAAAGTCTCGCAATATTTTCTCAATGATTCAGGAAGGAGATTATGGCGTCGTACCCGAGACCATGCTGCCTATCGTGAACGAAGGATTTACCTCTGCAACTAAGGGTGCGCAGACAATTCAGGAAATTCTTAATGCAGCGAATATTAAGAACGGTCAGGTCGCCTATGCAGCGGTACCGTTTGATTTCAAAGAATTGGTGAATTCAATCGTAGCAACACTCAAACCTAATGCAGATGCCAAAGGTGTTGTGCTTACGAGTACCGAACCAGAGGGTCCTGTTATGTTCACGGGCGATCGTATGCAAATGGAAAATGCGCTCAAGAATTTAATTGATAATTCCATCAAATACACGCCGCAGGGAAGTATTTCCATTACCCTTACGCAGGACGCAGAGACGATACGACTTGTCGCTGAAGACACGGGCGTTGGTATAACGCCTGAAGACATGGCACGACTCTTCACCGAGGGCGGGCATGGAGCAGAAAGTCAGAAAGTGAACGTCGACTCTACCGGCTTTGGTCTCTATATCGTTAAGAACATCATTGAAGGTCATAAGGGCAAAGTATGGGCCGAGTCTGCAGGCGCGGGGAAGGGCTCAAGGTTTATTATTGAGTTGCCGGTTTCAGCAACTTCAGCATAACGAAACGTTGAATATAGTGCTTTTGCGTAGTAATGTAAGCACATTGTCGGGGTAGCTCAGCTGGTTAGAGCGTAGCACTCATAACGCTAAGGTCGTGGGATCGTGCCCCACCCTCGACACCATCGAATAGGGAATACATACGGCCTTGTTTTAAGGCCTAGAAAACGCTATATTCGATAAGTGCGAACCATGTGCAGGTTCATTACCTGCAGTCGTAGCTCAACTGGTTAGAGCACCCGCCTGTCACGCGGGAGGTTGCGAGTTCAAGTCTCGTCGACTGCGCCAACGTTAGAAACGAAAGAAAGACCGTCCATATGGGCGGTCTTTCTGGTTCCAATAAAGTCTATTAGAACTGTTATACTTTTCTCATGACTAAGTCTTACATCCAATCTACCCTGGTGTTCGTCTCGGGTGGCGCAACGATTTTGTCGATGTACGTGTTCTTTAATCGTCCTGAATTTATATTGCTTTCGCTTATTTTGCTCGGACTGCTAATAGTCTTAGCAATACGTAACTGGAAATATGCAGTCTGGTATATAGTTGCATTCGTATTAGGACCGGTGATCTTAGACCTCCCGGGCCTACACCTAGGTCTATGGTCTTACGGAACTCCAGAGATTTTCGGATTTCCTTTTTGGCTCCCGTTCTTCTACGGAAACATAACCGTCTCGTTCATATTTTTCGTGCTTACTACTCAGCAAGGTTTAAGAGATTAGCGCTAGAAGTACTTGTTTTATTAAAGCTGGTTCCAATAGCATCTACGAGGGCGCGCGGAAAAGCAAAACCCCCCACCTGGGCGGTTTTGTGCTTTGCTACTGTATACTCTCATCATGCATGAAATCGAAGTAAAGGCGGTGCTTACGGACAAAGAATCTTTCGTAAAGGCGCTAGCAGATCGTGGATGTGAACTGGGTCCAGAAGTTAGTCAGGACGATACGGTATATGCGCATACCGTGGGTACGCTAGACGAATTCCTCGGTAATAATGATTTCCTACGATTACGAGTTCAGAACGATGGAAAAACTCTTTTTACCTTCAAACATCACCCAGGTAGGGCCATAAATCTGGACTCAGCGCCGCTCGAACTTGAGTTAGAAATATCTTCTCGAGAAACTATGGAAAAGATTCTCGACCTCATGGGATACAAAGAAGCGGTACGTATTAAGAAAGTTCGAAGAAAGACTACCTATCAGAATTGGGAAATATGTGTGGATGAAGTTGAGGGGCTAGGTTCATTCGTCGAAGTCGAAGAACTCCTCGATGCAAATGACACGGTGCAAGAAGTTCAACAGCGAATGGAAGCATTTCTCGCAGAGATGGGTGTGGGAGCTGAGGATCTACTAAAGAATCGCTACGACGTCATGCTAATGCAAAAACAGGGTCACGCGTAAGGTGAAATAAATTCTTTGGGGCGGTGTACTAGTAGATATGAGAGCACGCATAAGCGTCGCCTCGTCATTACTAGATAAAGAATTCATTATGATTAAGAAGAATTTAGCAGTTCCTCTCGCAGCGTTTGCGCTCGTTATAAGTGCCGGAGGCGGTCTCGTAGCAGCGGCTCACGCTGATACATCGACCACGACAAGCACTACGACAGGGGCTGCGCAGATGACTCCTCATGCGAAGCCAGCAGCAGTCGGTACCGTCACGGCAATAAGTGGCCAGACCATTACGCTTTCTGATCCGAGGGATAACGTGACGTACACTGTCGATGCCACGAATGCGACGATTGAAAAGCACACCGCACCTACTACGCAGGGACAGGCTCCTGCAGCACCAACAACCATTACGGTTAGCGGCATAGCAGTAGGTGACACCATTATGGTACGCGGCACCGTGAGCGGCACCACTATCACGGCAACGGCTATCGACGATGGCCAGATGATGGGTGGTCGTGGTCACGGCGGATTCGGAGGCCCTGGAATCCATGGCACCGTAACTGCAGTAAACGGCACCACACTTACTGTTCAGGATAAGGACGGCAAGACGTATACCGTAAATGCTGACGCAGCTAGGGCTTCGAAGGTTCAGACTATCTCTGTCTCAGCCGTACAGGTAGGGGACACGATCGAAGCGAATGGTACCCTCAGCGGCCCTACGCTTACGGCCAAACACCTTATGGATGGCGAAATGGAAGGACCAGACCAGGCATCAGCTACAGCAACCGCTCAATAAGTAGCTATACAATCTAATACGAGGTAGTCGCGATAATCGCCACCTATATCTCAACGGCACCCTTTATGAGGGGGTTTCCGTGTATCTTGAATTCCTTATACACTGATTACTCGCATGAATTCTGAAACCCCTGAACCACACACGACTGACAGTGCAAGCGTGCCTGACGAAGTGCTTGCGCGTGATGCTCAAGAGGGCAATGCCGAATCCTTCGGAATCTTAGTGGGACGCTTTGAGCCAAAACTCAAGCGGTATGGCACTAAATTCTTACGTGAGTCGATGGATATTGAAGACATGGTGCAAGAAATATTTATGCAAGCGTACCGTGCGCTTAAGAGTTATGATCCGAGTCAGCGCTTCTCTCCGTGGATCTATCGCATTGCGCACAATACCTTTGTGAATGCGCTGCGCAAGAAAAGTCGGTTACCATTCTTTACGATTGATCTCGATTCACTTGTTTCCCATCCTCATGCCGCAGAGACTCCGGAGCGAGAATCAGAAGAGCGAGAAATGAAGGCAATGGTAGAGAAGGGATTAGCTGAAATATCCGAGTCGTATCAGGAAGTACTGATCCTGTATTATCAAGAAGAGCTCTCGTATAAAGAGATTGCGGATGTGCTTCGCGTGCCGGTTGGTACGGTCGGGGTACGCATGCGCAGAGCAAAGGCAGCACTCGCAAAGGTTTATACACACATGGACATATCCTATGAATTCTGACGAACACACACCCACGGTGCAAGAACGCATTATGGCGAAGATACAGGACCACGAGCTCACTATGCACTCGAGGCTCTTCTTTGTAGTTCGTGTTGTCGCTACTGCTCTCCTAGCCTTTATGGTGTTACTTATTTCAATATTTCTCGTTAACTTTTTATTCTTTACCCTGCGGGTGAATGGTCACGAGCCACTTCTTGCACTTGGTTCGCGTGGCGCATGGCTCTTTGTGCAATTATTTCCGTGGTGGCTGCTGGTACTTGATATCGTATGTATCGTTGTGCTCGAAAACGTACTTCGTACGTTTAAATTTGGATATCGCAGCCCGGTACTGTATCTGTTTCTCGTACTTGTTGTTGTTGCTTCTGCGATAGGCATCGGACTGGACCGCGGGACAGATGTAAATGACCGCATTCTTCGTCATGCCGATCGTGGAGACTTGCCAGGACCACTTAATTCGCTGTATCAGGAAGCGCGCAGAGCGCCGCCTCAAGGCGGCGCATATAGAGGTATCGTTCACCACGTAATGGATCATTCGTTTACCCTTGTAGACCCTGATCGTATCGAAAGTGAGTTCCTGGTGGAACTTCCTGAGAATCACCCAACGCCCCCTCTCTCCGAAGGTGAAGCCGTATTTGTACTTGGTGACGAAAAGGATGGTGTCATACACGCCGTAGACGTGCACCCGATAGATCCAGATGGCATACCACCTGGTGCTCACATGCCGCCCGCTCAGCTATAATACGTACATGCCTCTTGATATTGGCGTTGGCATTCTGCTCTCGCTCGGTGTAGCCGAACTATTTCACGTACCTGCTACGATAGGTTTCATTCTTTTGGGTATTGGGTGCGCGCTTCTCCCTGACGTCGATATCATTACCATGCTCTTCGGATCGTGGAAGCACCGTACGCATACACACTATCCAATTACGTACATTCCGGTTTCAATCATCATATTCGCTTTGTTTGGTCCGATATATGGGTTACTTTTCACGCTTGCTGTATACGCTCATCTCATCCATGACACCATCGGCATAGGGTGGGGCATTGCGTGGCTCTGGCCATTTTCTTCTCGTAAGTTTTTATTTTTCCCTGATGATGCTCGTCGAAAAACTCTTGGAACCTTTGCTACGTGGACTCCAGAAGAAGAGCCGGCAATTAAAGCAGAAGGTTCAAATTCCAACTGGGTACGCGACTTTTACTTCAGACCAAACTTTCTCGCCTACATTGAATACGGTACGCTCCTCATTGCTCTCGCCGCCCTCTTCCTTTACAAGCAGTGAATCCTCTATAGGGTAGAGATATGACTCCACGAAAGAGAGAGCACGGCGGCCAAGAAGAAACCCAAAAAGAACAATGGGACAAGGAATACAAGGCGTCTCAGATGCTCTCGCCTTCGAACGTGCCGCAAGTAGACGTGGTGCGTTTTACGCGTTGGCTTAAGAAGTCAGCAAAGAAAGCCGGTGAGCCAATCGAGATATATGAAATGTCCGTACTCGACCTGGGTAGTGGCACCGGCCGTAATTCCTTTTACTATGCGCAGCAAGGTGCGACTGTGACGGGGTATGAGCTTTCCGACACAGCACTCAAGATGGCGGAGAAATTCGCACGTCATGGTGAGCAGCAGATTACCTATCGCAAACAAGATATCGGTGCACCGTACCAGCTTGCAACAGGATCAATAGATATTGTGCTTGATATCACATCGTCAAATTCGCTGAGTGATAAGAAACGTGAGGTGTATCTAAGCGAGGTGCATCGCGTATTAAAACCAGGTGGGCATTTTCTTGTACGAGCACTTGCGAAAGATGGAGATTCAAATGCGAAAGCATTAGTCGCGCAGAATCCTGGAGTCGATCCTGATACATACGTGCATCCGGACCTTGGGCTTGTGGAGAAGGTATTTTCTCGCGAGACGTTCATGCAAACGTATGGATCGAAGTTTGAAATTCTCGATTTGGCACGAGTGAGCCACTACAACATGGTTGCCGGTCGCAAGTACAAGAGGAACTACTGGATCGCGTATTTGAAGAAGACGGACGCAAAGCAAGCATCACCACAGGAAGCGAAATAATTGTAAGAATCGCAAAAATCCGTTAGGATGGCGAGGTGCGACGTAGGCCGATGTAGCTCAGGGGTAGAGCAACTCCATGGTAAGGAGTAGGTCGGCAGTTCAATTCTGCCCATCGGCTCAAGCAATCAATTTCGATGAAGATCGGGCTTCAAGTGATCCCATCGGCTCAAGCATTCAATATCACTGTGAATACGTGCCGAAGTAGCTCAGTTGGTAGAGCGTATCACTCGTAACGATAAGGTCGCCGGTTCAATCCCGGCCTTCGGCTCCAAACGCAAAAGCGGCACGCAGTGCCGCTTTTGTTATACTCAATCTAATGAACGAAGAGACTCAAAAGCGCCTCGAAGAGATAGAGCTCCTGATGGCGTCACCATCATTCTGGGCAGACAAGGACGAAGCGCAGCGTGTTGTGCGTGAATACCAAAGCCTCAAGGACGGAGGCGAAGAAGGTGCTGATCCACACGACGCAGGCCCAGCAACACTCGCTATCCTCGCGGGTGCTGGGGGAGACGATGCAGAAGACTTCGCACGTATGCTTCGTCGTATGTATGAGGGATATGCGTCAAATAAAGGTTGGAGTACGCGAGAGCTCGATAGCAATGAAAACACGCAAGGCGGATACCGAAATGTACTTCTTGAGATTGAAGGCAAAGGTGCATACGGACGACTCAAACACGAAGCAGGTGTACATCGCCTCGTGCGCATCTCGCCCTTCAATAGCAACTCGAAACGGCAGACATCGTTTGCACTCGTAGAAGTTCTTCCGAAGGCAACGGCCGCAGATGTAATCGACCTCAAACCGGACGACCTCGATATGCAGTTCGCCCGCTCCGGAGGAGCGGGCGGTCAGAATGTAAACAAACGTGAGACCGCCGTGCGCATTACGCATGTCCCCTCAGGAATTTCGGTGCACGTTACAAGCGAACGCAGTCAGCAAGGCAATCGCGAGAAAGCTCTCGAACTCATCAAAGCAAAACTTCTCGTACAACAAACTGCAGCACGTGAAGCAGAAGCAAAAGGTCGCTCAATAGCACCAACCACCGCAAACGAATGGGGGAGCCAGATGCGTTCGTACGTGCTTCATCCGTACAAAATGGTTAAAGACCATATAACCGGTCACGAGTCGCATAACCCCGATGCTGTCCTAGAAGGAGAGCTAGACGATTTTATTGATGCAACTGTTGCTTTTGTCGAGGGCCAAGAATAGTTTTCAACGTTTCCTGGAAAGAACATAAGATTTCGATAAAAATAAGACCACAATACAGCCGCAATTCACCCTAGCTTATACACAGTTTTGAGGTTGATGCCGGTACCATGTATTCTATATGGAAATGACAATCGACGAACTCGGAGCAATGATGGTAAGAGAATTTAATCGCATACATGAGAAATTTACTCATGTAGATGAACGGTTCGACAGAGTAGAAATACGATTAACGCGGGTTGAGGAAACTGTTGAAGATATTCAGGGTACGTTAATCAGTATGGATGATCGACTATCAAAGGTTGAATACGGATTGGATGGAGTCAAATCTCGTCTAGGAGACGTTGAATCAACGTTGAAAGTCTCAGCTCCTTTCAAGCTTAAGAAACGAGTAGAAAAGCTCGAAAAACAAACGTTTGGAGCAATACAGCCTGCGTAATCCCCGTGTCGTAGACTGTCTTCGCGCCTATAGGGTATACTTCTCTAGTCATGATCTATTTCGACAAGGTGACGAAGATGTACCGCGACGGCACCCCCGGCCTCGAGGACGTTACTATCTCTATCGCTCCGAAAGAATTCGTCTCTATCGTCGGTCACTCTGGTGCCGGCAAGACAACGCTCCTTAAAATGCTTCTTGCAGAGGACACCCCTACAGAAGGAACTGTTTTCTTCGAAGACGTGGACGTGCACTCAGTGCCGAAGCACTCTCTTCATCACTATCGTCGCAAGCTCGGTATGGTGTTCCAGGACTTCCGTCTCATTCCAAATAAAACTGCATACGAGAACATCGCCTTTGCCATGGAAGCCGCTGGTCGTGCTGACGACGAGATCGCTTCTGACGTGCCCTACATCCTAAATCTCGTTGATCTTGGTAATAAGGGCGGACACTTCCCACACCAGCTCTCGGGCGGTGAACAGCAACGCGTTGCTATTGGTCGCGCTATCGTGAACCAGCCGGACGTTATTATTGCTGACGAACCAACAGGAAACCTTGACCCGGTGAACACGTACGAGATCGTTGAGATTCTAAAAAAGATTAACGAGCTTGGCACGACGGTGCTCATCACGACCCACAACAAAGGTGTTGTAGACGCGATGGGGAAGCGCGTTATTACTATGGAGCGCGGCCGCGTGACCCGTGACGACGCGCACGGGCAATACATTCTGTAATTTTTTATGCTGACTACACTACGACGTATCGTTTCTGGAGGTGCAATGAATTTTGGTCGAAGCGGCCTGGTTTCTTTTGCAACGGTGCTTATCATGACGGCGACACTCGTTATCATCGGCACACTCTTGTTCCTCTCAGCGATTCTTAGCAACACTCTTGCTGCTATCGAAGACAAAGTCGATATCAATGTGTACTTCACAACGACCGCTGCAGAAAGCGATATTCTTTCGGTGCAAGCAGATCTTAAGAAGCGCCCAGACGTTTCGAGTGTTAGCTATACTTCACGCGACCAGGCACTTGCGGACTTCCGCACGCGCCATGCCGACGATCAGCTTACCCTTCAAGCACTCGATCAGCTTGGCGAGAACCCGCTTGGTGCGTCGCTCGCAATTAAGGCCATTGATCCTACAAAATACGCAGGCATCGTGAACTTCCTCTCTGATGGCTCAAATATCTCTGGTGGTAGTTCCATCATCGAGCGCATTAATTACTATCAGAATAAGACTGTTATTGATCGTCTCACGGCTGCCATCCAAGCAACGGAAAAGGCAGGCATCGCAATCGTTATTCTCTTTGCCCTTGCGAGCGTCATCATTACCTTTGCAACGATTCGTCTCGCTATCTACAGCGCGCGCGATGAAATCGCCGTCATGCGCCTTGTGGGGGCTTCAAACATGTATATTCGAGGGCCGTTTATCGTAGCAGGCATTATAGCGGGTATCGTTTCCGCCCTTATTTCGCTAGCACTCTTTTATCCGGCCTCGTATTACGCTGGCAAGTCGCTTTCGCAGTGGTTGGGAGGCTTTAATCTCTTCTCGTATTACACGAGTCACTTTGCATATCTTTTCCTCGTACTCGTAGGCTCAGGTATCTTGCTGGGGGGTATCGCATCATTTGTAGCTGTGCGTAGGTATCTCCGCATCTGATATGGCTCGTGTTGGTCACAAATACATCTTCGTACTCGGCGGGGTGATGTCGGGCGTTGGGAAAGGAGTGGCGAGCTCATCGATGGGTCTGTTGCTTCAACAGCGGGGGTACAAAGTTAATCTCGTAAAGATCGATCCGTACCTCAACGTTGATGCAGGTACGATGAATCCTACTGAGCACGGTGAAGTGTTCGTACTTAAGTCCGGACTTGAGACCGATCAAGACATGGGAAACTACGAGCGCTTCCTCAACCGTGATCTTGGTCCCGAGGACTACATGACAAGCGGTATGGTGTACAAGGCGGTAATTGAGCGTGAGCGCGCTCTCGGATACGGAGGAAAGTTTGTTGAAGCAATTCCGCACGTGCGTGATGAAATCATGGAACGCCTTGAACGAGCTGCGGATTCAAATGGAAGTAACATTTCAGTTATAGAAATCGGCGGCACCGTAGGTGATTTCCAGAATGCCTTGTTTATAGAAGCAGCGCGTGTCATGAAGCTCAAGAATCCCGACGACGTAGCGTTTGTACTTGTTTCATATCTCCCGGTGCCAGGCACCATTGGTGAAATGAAGACCAAACCAACGCAGAACGCTGTTCGTGACCTCAACTCATATGGTGTGCAAGCAGACTTCATCCTCGCCCGTTCAAATGTTGCGATGGATGAGAAGCGAAAAGAGAAACTGGCTATTTGGTGTAACGTGCCGGCTGAGCGCATTATCTCTGCGCCCGACGTTGATTCAATTTACGATGTGCCTATTAACTTTGAACGCGATAACTTGGGAGACTTGTTGCTCGACAAGCTCCGTCTTTCAAAAGATACTCCTGCCGACTGGGGTGACTGGAAGACCTTTGTGGAGAAGACAAAGATCGAACGTCCTACCGTACGTATCGGTATTATTGGAAAGTATTTTGATACGGGAGATTTTGTTCTTTCAGATGCGTACCTTTCTATTATCGAAGCACTTAAATTCTCAGGTGCCGAGCTCGGTATAAAACCAATTATTGAATGGCTCAATGCCAAAGACTATGTAGAAGGTAGTGAAAGGGGAGTATCTGTTGAAGACCTCAAACAATACGATGCAATCCTTGTACCAGGTGGCTTCGGCGAAACAGGCATCGAAGGAAAGATCGCAGCTATTAAGTTTGCACGTGAGAATAAGATTCCATATTTTGGTATTTGTTATGGCATGCAGCTCATGGTTGTTGAGTATGCCCGCAACGTCCTTGGCCTTACCGATGCACATACGATGGAAATAAATCCAAATACCGCGAACCCGGTGGTGGCAGTCATGGACGCTCAGAAGAAACATATTGCCGAAGGTAACTATGGCGGTACGATGCGACTTGGTACCTACGTTGAGAACATCAAGCCAGGCACCATTGCTCACGAAGCATATGGTGCTGACTCTATTGAAGAACGTCATCGCCACCGGTATGAAATTAATCCTGCATACGTGCAGCAGATCACTGATGCTGGGATGGTATTCTCCGGCACCTCTCCGGACGGTGTGCTTATGGAAGTTGCGGAACTCCCACGCGAGACACACCCATTCTTCCTCGGTACTCAAGCACATCCTGAACTTCAGGCTCGCCCTCTCGCCCCACACCCTCTATTTACAGAGTTTCTTAAGGCAGCATTTGCTCGAAAAGGCGTGTAATACCGCTTAAGGATTACTTCATACTATCCACACACGCACTGGCGTACGATAGGCACTATGTAAGCAGGGTATACTTATATACGTCTTATAGAGAGTAATCTAATTACGTATTCAATGACTACATCAACCAAAACTGTGCTTGGAATTGTTGCGGTAGCAGTGATAGCCCTCGGTGGTATCTATGCATATCGTGCACACATTATGAGCGAAAGGACGGCTTCTAATACAGAAACAGGACTTCCGACTTCAGCAAACGATACCTCGGATTCCGCAATTCAGCAGGATGCAGAGGCAATCGATGCACAGCTCCAGACAACCAATGCTGACAATGCAAGCGTCGACGAAAGTATCCAAACTCACAGTCAGGTTCAATAACGGACGCACTATTCATAACGTATATCTCTATGACTATTCTCAATCGTTCACTTAGCGTCGTTCTCGGAGCAACTATTGCTCTTACGCCGGTCTTCGCATTTGCTCATGACGAAGATGCAAGCACGACCACCAAAACTCCATTTATATCATCATTACTTAATCGCATCGAGAATATCCGAGGACCTGAGGCTCGCGGGGATGTACATACATCTGCGCAGGTGGAGGCTTCAACGACTTCTTCTGGATTCATTCACAAAGGCGAGCAAGGTTCGAAAGGCGGCAATGGCGTAAGTGATAGTGTGCATGCTGGAGCTGGCGTACGTGCAGATGCAAGTATTGATGCTCGCATGAATGCACTTCAGAAGCTTTCTGATCGCATCGATGGTGCAAAGCGCCTCTCGGACGGCATGAAAACGAGTCTCTCAGCAACACTTGCAGCTCAGATTCAGGAACTCACTGACCTCAAGGCAAAGATTGGAAACGATACCAGTACGTCGAGTATGCGTGATGATGCAGGAAAGATTCGTCCTGAGTTCCGCACCTATGCTCTCGTACTTCCAAAGACTGCAATAACGGCCGGAAGCGATCGTGTACTTACAATCGCAACGCAGATGGATATCATTGGCGCAAAGCTCAATACACGCATTAATGAAGCAGCAGCTTCAAGCACGGTGAATGTTTCAGCTGCACAAACCGCCTATGCTGACTACATCGCAAAGGTTGCTGACGCAAAGGTACAGGCAAATGCTGCTGCAGCACTCGTCGTGAATCTTGCTCCAGATAATGGCGACAAGACCATCTTTGCTTCAAACTCAGCAGCACTCAAATCAGCAGCAGCGAAGCTCAAGGTAGCTCAGCAGGATTTGAAAGCAGCTCGTGCGGACATTGGTACTATCCTCAAAGTGATTAAGGGAACCAGTGTGAAGGCCCACGGAGAAGCTTCCTCAACAGTGGAAGTTAAATAGGGAATTCCAGCCCTTGCACACAAAATAGCCCTGTGTATAATGATCGGACTAGGACCTGGCTTTGCCAGGTCCTAGTGCTTTATATAGGCAGCAAAAGCTTGAATAGCGACCTTACATGGCGTATTCTAGACAGACGCGGGCACAAGCCCGCTACAACTTTGCGAGATCGTCTAATGGTAGGACGCATCCCTCTGGAGGATGTTATCTAGGTTCGAGTCCTAGTCTCGCAGCCAACTCGTGCTAGGTTATCGCGCACGAGACGCGTCGATAACCTGGGGAGAGTTTCTCCATTCCGGCCGAGAGCCGTATCCAGAACAAAAAGCCGCCGAGTAATCGATGGCTTTTTGTTTATCACAGATGTATCCTGACGAAATGAATTCGGATCTCCTTAAGAACTGGAAAGAAGCTCTAGAAGGCATTACCAATAATGTTATCGATATGGTCGAGAGCCATTTCCTGTTTGTGCGAACTATGGAGGTTGCCACCGCTAATCTTGATTTGGGTGAAGGCGGATTCTTCTGGGACCATTTAAAGAAGAACTACGCTTCCGCAATGGTGCTTGGTATCGCCCGACAGGTAGACGATAGGAAGGAGGTTGAAAGCTTACACAAGTTCCTCAAAGACTTAAAGAAGAATCACAAGATAATTACCAAAGACTGGTATGCGTCAGAGTATGAGAAGTCCCCTGCGTTGGGTAAGGAGTTCGGCGAAATTGCCTTTGAGAAGGATTTTGGTAGTGGTGAATCCCTCGACGAGACAATAGTACAGACGGACATAGATGCGTTAGTACTGACAACCTCGAAGATAGAGGATTTCCGGCATAAGAGAGTAGCCCATAAGAACAAGGACAAGACTCTTATTTTTGACGTCAGTTTTGACGACCTTACTCATGCGCTCGAAGAGCTAGAGCGTATCGTTAAGAAATATCAGGTTCTGATAAATCAATCTGGTATGGAGTTAATGCCTGCCATTCAATACGATTGGGAAAAGGTCTACAGGGTTCCTTGGATAAAGGGAAGTGACTAAACCCCGGATCCGGAACCGAAGGTAACCTGCCGGTTCAAGCTATACTTTCCAAGTGAATCCTTTCTCCACAATCCTTGTATTCGGTCAGGCAATCGGCTTTAAGCTCCAAGCGCTCACGGATCGACGTCTTCAAGAAGCTGGTGCCTCGCCCTTTAGTACATTCGCGTTACAACGCTTTGCACTTATTCCTGCAGTTATCTGGAGTATCGTATTTGTTCGTCCACACGATATTACTCAGATACTCCATAGCACTGTTCTTTTGGCTTACTTTCTGCTCCTGGCAATCATCTGGAATGTTCAATCATTTCTATCAAGCTACGTAATGAATACCATGAGCTCGATGTCAGGGCTCGCTAGTCTGGAATACCTCATCTACTTTCCACTACTCCTGCTAGTCGGAACTTTCTTTAATCACGACATACCAAATCTCTATAGTATCGCCGGAATCGCGATACTTCTGTGCGCGTTCGTTCTTCAGCCATCGCAACATAGCGAAAATATAAGAAATCGATTCTCCATGCCGGTGACGATGGTCATAGGGTTTCTTTTGCTACGATCCACGCTTGACGCCACTAACGTAGGAATCACTCGTGCGTTGCTTGGAATGGTTCGTCCAGAAGTCTTCCTTGGGGTGTTTGCAGTCATAACGATCGGCTTCTGTATGCTATGGACTTCTTTCGTCCCAAAGAGGCCCCAGGATGCTCGGGTATTGAAACAGCAAAAAGCCTTTGCCATAGTCATTCCGCTGCTCTGGTTTGCCGCGTCAATTCCAGAAACGTTTGCGTATGCAGCTCTACCAATCTATACGGTAGTTTCAATCGGTGCCGTCACCTTCGCTTTCGACAGTATTTCCGATCTTTTTCGCCATCGAATACGAATGAGCTGGCAGACGACGCTCTTTATTCTTCTTGTCTTAGCAGGGACAGCGCTTGCGATACTGTCGATATAGAAAAGGTCGATTTCTTTTTCGCCCGGAAGAAAAACATAAGCGACAGTAGACAGAGCGTCCCAACAATTACAGGACTTGAGAACAGCGCTGTCTGTATTGAATTGTGGGCGGAGATAAAGAGTACAACTCCAATGCTCAGTATTCTTCCGAAATTAAGGAAGGTCTCGCTATCAACGATAAAGGAATAGCGTTCGCTGTCGGTCATTTCCTCCTCGATGGAGCCAAGGATAATCGGATATGAGGCAAGAGAAAGAAAGGTTGCCGCTATTCCTGAGAATAGGATATAAACGATCGCAGTTTCGTGGAATGCGGCCAATAATAGAGCACAGACGAGGAAAGCAACAACGCTAATCACAAGAGTAATTGAACGTCGCACCTCACCCAGTACTCGGCCATAGCCATATACCGCAAGAGCGCTTATGCAGGCAATCAAAGCAGAGACAGTGCCAAGCGCGCCTTCATTTCCGAACAAATAGAGAACAAGTACGCTTGCCAGGAAGCCGAAGTTATCTATGAAGCCTTGGGTCATTTGAAGGAGCCGGCGTTTATTGAAAAAAGGCGATACTTGGAAGCAAAGTATGCGGACCAAGACGGGGCTCTCGAATGTGCCTCGGGCAATGAACAGTCCTGAACCAAGCATAAGGATGAATGCTAAGGCGAAGAGAAGCCAGTACGCGTGAAGGGGAGAATACCAGCCAAATAATGCTCCTGCCGTAATAAACCACCCAGCAATTAAGGGAACTAAAATATCCGCTAACATCAGGGTTGCCGTAACGAAGCTGAAGAAATACTGACGCATTTCAGCCGTGGTCTCCTGGAGCTCCAGAAAGTTTCTATTGCCGTAGTACAGGCCATTGCCGACACCGCGTATGCAACCGCAGAGGAATAGCATGGCGAGCCCGACAGGCTCTAATACGACGAGAAGCGCGCAGCTTGCGCCCGCAATGATGGCACCGAACAAGTATGTTTGTTGGATAGGGAATCGACGCAATAAGAATCCGTTCAATGAGAACGCGATAGGAAGAAACACCGCCTCTCCCAGCTTATATATGGCAACTGCGGCTAGTGATCCGGTAATTCGCCAAATAAAGGCACCGAGGAAGATTTGCGCCAAAGGGCTCGCAAGCCCTTCCATTATATTCGAGCTTATAACCCTGCGAGCGTTCGGATTGATGGAACGGGTGAAGAATAGCGTCTCGCTTCTGAATATCGCTATTATTCTCGACATGTCACCAGTATACCCGCAACAATGCCCTTTTAGGCTATACTTAAGGCCATGCTTTCAGCCTATCTGCTGAACAGGAACTGTTCAGCAAGCATATCCCTATGAATTTGCGTAAACTCCCAAACACACCGAGAGCATTCTTCTTTGCGGTGTTCAGAAAGGACGTACCAATAATTGCGCTGAATTTTATTTTCTATGCAATGGGAGGAAGTGCTTTGATTATATTTTCCTATTTACTTGGGAAAGTAATTGATACTCTTGGTAACGGGCATGGCGCGTCACTAAGCCATCTTTTGTGGCTCATGTTTGCCACAGTCATATGGTATGTCGCAAGTTATCGCATAGGCCACATATACGAAATCATCATTCGCGTACGAATAGTTGCTCGTACTAAGCAAGTTCTTTTTGAACATGCTCGTTCACTTTCATTTGGCTATTTTGCGGATCGATTTGCAGGAGAAATCGCACATAAAATCTCAGTCACTGCACAAGCGTTTGAGCGCATGTTCCTCGTGATCAGCAACAATCTTGTTGAAGATGTTGTATTAATTTTTGTCTCTGCGGGGATACTGGGCAGCCTTCATGCATGGTACGCAGTATTTCTTCTTACATGGGGCGTCTTGTTCGGCAGTGGCGTCATTTTCTTTTCTAAGAAAATGGATAGCTTGTCAGGCGCATATGCAGCAGCAGAAACACGCGTCACGGGAGCGCTTGTTGATACCTATACAAACATAAGTGCCGTAAAGGTGTACGGGAAGGATACCGATATGGCCGTTCAACATAAGATAAACGAAGAAGCGAGCGCGTACCGATCTTTGGGAGTATGGGAAATCATTATGTACCACTACGCAGACTGGTCGGTCATTACTCTCGTAGCAGGCCTCATGCTCATAAGTGCAAAGCTCTACGTTGCTGATGCGATCAGTGTCGGTGTCTTGGTAACCGTTACGGGCGTAGGGTTCAGACTGTATGGCACCGTATGGGACTTGGGCCCGCGCCTTAGCGAGTTTATTCGTGCCAGGGGAGAGGCACGGCAGAATCTAGAAGATCTAATCGTGCAGCCAACGATTCTCGATGGTGAGCGTAATGAGAAGACGGTTCAGTCGCATGCGGTACCTGTCGTATACGACCATGTGCAATTTGGGTATACTCCCGGGCGGTCGGTATTAAATGATTTCTCACTTACTATCAATGCTGGTGAAAAAGTCGGAATTGTCGGCTTGTCGGGTGCGGGCAAGACAACCTTTGCAAACCTGCTTCTACGCTTTTTTGACGTACAAGAAGGAAAGATACTTGTAGACGGTACTGACATTAAAGAATGCACTCAAGAACGCTTACGCTCCTATATCTCGTATGTTTCTCAAGACACTTCTCTTTTCCACGCAACCATTGCTGAGAATATAGCCTATGGTGCCCCTCATGCTTCGCTAGAGGACTGCACGCATGCCGCTAAGCTCGCGTATGCTGATGAATTCATTCAGCTATTGCCCGAGAAATATGAAAGTGTTGTGGGTGAGCGAGGCGTAAAGCTGTCCGGAGGACAGCGTCAGCGCATTACCATTGCTCGTGCTCTTCTTGCTAATCGACCAATCTTTTTACTCGATGAAGCAACGAGCGCTCTTGATAGTGAGAGTGAACAGAAGATCCAAAACGGTCTCGAAGTCCTTATGGAGAACAAGACGGTAATAGCTATCGCGCACCGCCTCTCAACTCTTGCTCGTATGGATCGTATTCTGTACCTCGACAAGGGGGCGATACTAGAAAGCGGAACACATGAAGAACTTCTCGCATTGAATGGACACTACGCGAAGCTATGGCACATGCAAGCAGGGGGATTTTTGCCAGGATAAATACTATGGATGTCCATTTCTATCTCGGAATTTTTGCAGGACTTATTTCTGCAACTGCGTACATAGTATATTTTGTTTCAATCTTGAAAGGGAACTCTAAACCAAGTCGCGTGACCTGGTGGATCTGGACGTTTATGGGAGCAATACTGGCCGCAAGCAACGCGCTCACGAGTGTTGAAGGGTCAAGTGATGTTGCCGATTGGGCAGCTATCTTTGGTGAGGGCGGTAATGGTGGAGTCGCTATTCCTCGTGCAACACCAACACCGATTATTGATCCATCCGGCCCTTGGGCGTCTAACTAGTTATGCTCTACAACTTCTCTGAAATAGAAGTTGCTGAAATTAAAAAGCACTTCCCAGATCTCGAACTCGTCGAAGAGGGAATTTGGCGAGGCACGATAAAATTCTTTCACGTCTATCGTGATTACCGAATTGGAGATGAATACGGGGTTGAGATTTCTGTCCCTGCCGATTTTCCAACCATACTCCCGCAAATGTCCGAGACAGGCGGAAAGACTGAAGAAGTCGCCGCTAAGTATCAGATTATCGACCTTCGCGACTTACACAGGAATCCGGGGAGCGGTACGGCGTGCGTATGCGTAAAGCAGGAAGAACATATAAAAGTACCACCCGGTTCTTCTTTGGTGGATTATATTAACGCTCTCGTTATTCCGTATCTATACGGTCTTAGCTACTTCAACGAGCAGGGTAAGTGGCCGTGGCCGGATTACGGGCATGGCTTTAGAGGTGTTATAGAGTTTTATGGAGAAAACTCCACATCCCAAGACAAAAAGCTTGTTAATGGCCTTGTCTGTATGCTCTTCTTCGAAGCAGATAAAAATCCCTATATTGAGCAACTTTCGAATCTCAATCCTGATGCTCCATGCATATGCGGCAGTCCTCTAACAATAGCAGCATGTCACCCCAATCTTTTTCTGGGTCTTGAGCGATTCCGAGCTGATATTGATCGGTATGATTTAGGATCGATGCTCCCGGATCGAGACGTGTAATTGAAGTGTATGGAGGAAAGAATTTTGGTTAGATTATATTCAGATATAGATATAGGCGAGCTGTTCATGGCTCGACTCACTCATCTCAAAGATCGAGTTCTGGCAGTACGAGCGAAGAAAAAGAAACCAAAATGAATGCAACCACCTCACCACTCGGACCCGATTTCATAAAGCAGGTAGTAGATCTGCTTACTATCGGTATAGCTCAGGCAACTGCTCATGCGTACCGGATGATGTGGGATATTCTCCTTTCATTTTTGGCTCAGCATTGGCTAGGAACGCTTATCACTCTCATCTGCATACTTCTGTTGGCTATTCTTGAATATATAATAACGCACCGATGGGCAGCATTAGGGAGTGTTCTTTATAACTATTTCTATTTTGGATTAATGTTCATAATAGGTTTGATAGGAGGACCGGAACTCTATGCGAATGATTACTTCCCGATAATAGCTACTATTGTCTACCTAATCTCCTTCTCTATCGTTGGTTTCATCCTTGTTACATCCGGGATTCGGAGGCCGTACGGCAGAAGATAGGGATTGCGATATAATATTCCAATATAATCTATGCTTACGGAAATACAGAAAGAAATACTACGATTTGTTACCCAGACTCTGACTGAGGAAGATATTGAATTTCAGGCAAGCGGAGGACTCGCCGCTATTGCCTATGGCGCAAGACGTCCGCTCTTCGATATCGACCTTGAAATCTATAAGAAGGATGCAGAGAAAGTTCAAGCCCTTTTTAAGGAATTCATAACCGAGGACTGGAATAATGATCTTGAAGGGCCGGAAGACGAGTTTGATCTTTGGATACTAAAACTTGAAATACGAGGAGTACCGCTAGATATCAATCAGATGGAAGATAGTCGCATCAAATCGAAGATAGGGGAATGGGTAACGCAACCAGACATTATGGAATATGAAATGAGAATGATAGAAGGTATAGAGCTTCCAGTGCAGAGAAAGGAGTCGCTCATTGCCTATAAGAAACTTATCGCACGAGATACTGATTTGATTGATGTTGAGCAAATAGGGGATTGACCACTATTTGTGTTACTTGACAATATGCACAAATATGTGTAATATTCTACCCAGCTAAAAGTCCCTTACATACAGGTTCAGATATATGAGACGAGCTATGTGCGGCCAGGCTTTCACGCCGTAGATAGCTCGTCTCATGTGAGACAGTCGCCGCCCCCTGGCGTTATAACCGGGCTAAGGAAGACCAATGTCGAACTCGAACATTTCCGGCGCAAAGCAGCGCCAGATCAATGCCACTGTTACTTCCATCGTGACGACCAAGCTCGCCACGCTCGATGCGGCGGCGGGTGACCGTCTGATCGGCAAGCTCGCCGAGCTCGCAGCGCAGGTCGGACCCGGCATTATCGCCGCGATCGACCAGCTCTCCGCCCTTCCGCCCGTCGTGCTGAAGCTGGTCAACGCCAGCGTCCAGCTCGACGCCATCGCGTCCTACGATCCGTCGGGATTCAAAACCCGCAAGGGTCTCTGGGTCTCCGATGATTTCCATCGGCGTGTCGGCTCGAAAGCCAAGCCGGTCAAGGATTTGGGCGCAATCACGCTCACGTCCGGCGACCTCGTCAAGAACGCCTATGATCAGGAGATCAAGGCCGACCCCGTCATGCCCGCGAACCATGTGTTCGAGAGCGAGTCGGAATTCGTCGCCCATCTCGACCAGATGATCTCCAAGCAGCCGAACGGTGAAGATGGCGACCTCAACAACGAAGGCTACTGGAACATCTTCTATGTCGCGGGCTGCGTGGTCCGCGTGCGCTGGAACTCCGACGGCCGGGGGTGGGACGTCAGCGCGTGGAGCCTCGACGACGACGACTGGGACGCTGGCTATCGTGCGTTCGGTTGCAACTGAACCTGAAACCCTTGGGCGAGTCTGGCAATTCGGCCGGATTCGCCACCAATACCTAAGAATTCTTTGATACTTTGTATCTTTGAAACTTGGGTATTTTTTATTTATACTAAGAACAAATCCTTGGTAATGCCTCGGTTACGGCTGAGGCGTTGGGATTCTAAAAATTTATAAGCTGGAATTTCTCCGGCCATGGTTTGGGAAAGTGTGCTTTAAATTTTTATAAAAAATATTGGTAGTTGGTACCTGAGACTGGAGGACTTTATGTCCCAGATACGATTCAGCCTAGCGAGTATTCTACAGGCAGTGGTACGGATGGTTTCAGGTACGAGAGTCGCAGGCTGCGTGGTCAACGTGAACTGGAACTCCGACAACCGGAAGTGGAACGTCAACACGTGGAACCTCGACGACGACAACTGGAACGCTGGCAATCGTGCGTTCGGTTGAAACTCCCATATTTCTCCCGCGTCTAGTACGCGGGAGTTTTCGTTTCAAGTCCACGTCTCCACCCGCCTAGCATCTTTCCGATCTCGAAGAGCCGTTCAGAAAGAGTCCCGTATTTGCTGTTGTCCAAAGCTTTGATTTCCCACGAGACACGCAAAAGGAACTTGAGTGCATCAAGCTTCCGGATTGCTTCTGTTATCAATACGAGTTTCTCCTCCTTGCCCTGATAACTCGCTGCCCAGAGCAACTCTGCTATCTCGATAAATAGAATGTCTATCTTGTCCCCGAGGGTGTACCGGGACTTCTTAGGAAAATGGTCTCGGTATTCATGCCAAAGCTTATATACTGAAATACTATGCTCGATAATCGGCACAAGCTTCGGGGGGGGGGGGGTACATTCATAGTCGGATTCGTATTCAATTTAGTGATTCTTATCACGATATCATTTCTACCGAAAATCTTCTGAATGCATGGGGCGAGTTCGTTGCAGGGAAGCGAAAGCGGCTTGATGTTCAGGATTTCGAACGTCACCTGATGGACAACCTTCTCACGCTTCAAGAAGACTTACTGACAAAGAAATACCGGCATTCGCTATACAAAGCATTTAAGATCACCGACCCGAAACCGCGTGATATCCATAAGGCGAGCGTGCGCGACAGGCTTTTGCATCACGCTATCTATCGCAAGCTCTATCCCTTGTTCGAACGGACTTTCATAGCCGATTCCTACTCGTGTAGGGACGATAAGGGAGTACATAAAGCACTAGAGCGATTCACGAAGTTTATACGCATAGTCTCTCGAAACCACACGAGAACGGCATGGGTATTGAAGTGCGATATCCGTAAGTTCTTTGCTTCAATTGATCATTCAGTTCTGAAGGGAATACTGGCTCGCTATATACCAAACGAAGACATTAGGTGGTTGCTATCTGTAATCATAGATAGTTTTTCCTCAAAAGAAGAGGGTATAGGTTTACCGCTCGGGAATCTTACTTCACAGCTTCTCGTGAATATCTATATGAACGAGTTCGACCAATTCGCCAAACATCAATTGAAAGTCAAGTACTATCTCCGCTATGCTGATGACTTCACGATTATCTCTGAAGATAAGGAGTGGCTGGTATCGCTCCTGCCTCGCATTGAAGTATTCCTTCAGGAGAGACTTCGCTTAGTCTTGCACCCAAATAAGGTCTCTATTGCAACTGCCGCTTCCGGTATCGACTTCCTCGGTTGGGTTCATTTTCCAGATCATACGGTTCTACGGACAACGACGAAGCACCGTATGTTCAGCAAACTTAGGGTGAACCCCAATAAGCCCGAAGTATTAAATTCCTATCTAGGACTTTTGAAGCACGGGAATACTGAGAAGCTAAAATCACTAATGAATCTCATTTGACTATCGAACAAGTGTTCGATATACTTATTTTATGGAAATAAGCCGTCATCGCAAGGTTCTGGGCTTCTATCGGAAGCACAAACGCATGCCGTCTATCACGGAGATCATGGCGATTTTCGGGCTTTCATCGCGCAGCAGCGGTTTCTATGTAATGCAGCAGCTGGTGAGGGAAGGCGTGGCGGAAAAGGATACTACGGGTAAGTTAGTGCCAGGGCCGGATCTCTTCACGCTGCCGGTGCTCGGGCGAATCCGTGCCGGATTCGCCGCACCTGCCGAAGAAGAACTCGCAGATACCATAACGATTGGCGAATACTTGCTTGGCCGTCCTGAAGCAAGCTACCTGCTAAAAGTGGAAGGCGATTCTATGCAGGATGCCGGCATACAGGAAGGGGACATGGTGGTGTTCGAGCGCACGAACGACTATAAACCGGGCGATATTGTGGTGGCGCTCACGGAAGATGGCTACACCCTGAAATATCTGCGCCGAAAAGAGGGAACATATTATCTGGAAGCGGCGAATGAGAACTATCCGGATATTCATCCGCGAGAAGGGGAAATTATCGGCGTAGTTATTTCAACATTTCGTACCTATGGCTAAGCTCATACCATTTGAACCGTTCTTCGGTGTGTATCCGCGTACGGTAGTGAAGCGTTCCTTCTTACGGTTCGCCTCATTCACAGAACGTGAGCGCAAGTACCTGGCGCCTAAAAAGATACTTCGTCTTGCGCCCGTGCGCATATGAGCAGTCCGTTTTCGATACGATCTTTTCCGCGCGCCATCGTGCATTTCGACGGCGACTCGTTCTTCGCCTCGGTAGAGCAACTTATGAATCATGAACTGCGCGGGAAGCCGGTGGTAACGGGCGGCGAACGCGGCGCGGCAACTTCGCTTTCGTATGAAGCGAAACAGATGGGTGCGCATCGCGGCATGAGCATGCGCGAGATTAAGAAGATATGCCCGGATGTCGTGGTCGTCTCTTCGGACTACACGTCGTATTCCATCTATGCGCGCCGCATGTACAGCATCGTGCGCTCGTTCACGCCGGATGTTGAGGAATACAGCATCGATGAATGCTTCGCAGATATCACCGGGCTACGCCAGAAATACCACATGCCGTATGAGCAGATCACGAAGATGATTCAAGACAAGCTTCGCGCGGACCTTGGGCTCTCATTCAGTGCTGGCCTCGGCCCTAATAAGAGTCTGGCGAAGATCGCTTCGAAATACCGTAAGCCCGCAGGGCTTACCTGCATTCCTGCGAAAGAGGCCCACGTGTATTTAAAAGATGTGCGCGTAGGGAACGTGTGGGGTATGGGCGGCAGTACCAGTTTGTATATGCAGAAGCTCGGAATCAATACGGCACTTGAATTCGCGCAGCAGGATGAACACTGGCTTGAGGTGAACAGGATCAGCAAGCCATATCGCGACATATGGACGGAGCTCCGGGGCGGCTTCGTGAAGCAGCTAAATACGGCGAGCGATGATTCTATCGGCTCAATTATGAAAACACAGACGTTTACGCCACCTTCCAGCGACCGTGCCTTCGTGCTTTCACAGCTCGCACGCAATATCGAGGGTGCGTGCAGTAAGGCACGCCGGCACGGCGTGCGGGCCCGTACCTGTTCCTTCTATCTTAAGACGCAGGATTTTACGTATGCAGGGCTTTCGCTTGAACTCTCACTCCCGCTTGCAGACCCGCGTGAATTTCAGCGCTTAGTGGAAGCGGAATTCGATCGCGTATTCAAAGAAGGCGTGCTGTATCGCGCGACCGGCTTCACCCTTCGTTCCATCACGGCAGAACATGCGGTGATGAACGACTTGTTCGGCGACAGCGAGCGGGCGGAAACGAAGAGCCGCATTCTTGAAACGCTAGACGGCCTTAATCATAAATTTGGAAGCAACACCGTACACTTCGCCTCGAGTTTCACTGCGCGTAAGGATGGCGATGCTCATCAGGAACGGCGCGCCCTGCGGGCGCGCCGTCGCATTACTCTTCCAATAGAAAAGAAGCGTAAATCGCTGAACATCCCGTATTTAGGCATCGTTCGCTAACGCGAGCGCTTTATTCGCCAGCCTCAGACACTGCTTCGGCTGCCTGGGCATCGAACTTCGCGCGTACTGCCTTGCCCGGCCAGCGGTAGTAGAGCACCGGAATGAGCACGAGCGTAAGAAGGAGAGAGAAGGCGAGACCGAACATAATAGCGATTGCGAGCGGACCGAAGAATGCAGAGGTGAGGGCAAGGGGAATCATGCCTATGACCGTAACGACGGTGGTGAGCAGGATTGGACGTAAGCGCGTAGAAGCAGCTTCCACCACCACCTCTTCAAGGGTATGGTTCGGATTATCACGATGAATACGCGCGATGGAATCCATCAGGATGATCGCATGATTGATGATCACGCCGGCCAGGGCGATCACGCCGAGCATTGAGGTGAGCGAAAGCGGTTGCCCCACAAGCGCGAGGCCTACGAACACGCCCACGAGCGAAAGCGGAATAATCAGAAGGAGATAGAACGAGTGACGGAAGGAATTGAATTCAAGTACGAGGATGGTGAGCATGAGCGCTGCGCCGGCGATAAGCGCGAAGAAGAGTTCCGTGAATGATTTCGTCACGTCTTCTGTTGCACCCCCAAGGCTGAAGGTGACACCCTTGCCGATCATGTCGGGCGTGAACTTTTTCTGGAATTCCTTCGTCGCTTCGATGGCGTTCGTCTTGCCGCTCACGTCTGCCGTAACGGTAGTGATGCGGTTGCCGGCTTCGTGGCTGATAGAAGACTGCGCTGCGGCATAGGAAATAGTGGCGATAGAAGAAAGCGGAATGGGGCCATGCGAACCCTGCACGGTAAGGTTACGGACAGAATCGATAGTCGTATGCGTGGTTTCGGAAGGATCCGTGTAGTTCGGATTAAGATCAAGCTTCGTATGCACCTCAATATCATCCTTGCCGGCGCGGATAGAGGTGGCCTTAACGCTGAAGAGCGCGGTGCGGAGCGTATCGGCAACGACCGCAGGCGATACACCCAGCTCGGTCGCCTTCGCGCTATCAAGCGTCACGACGAATTCAGAACTGGAATTCTCGGTGCTGGAATGAATATTCACCACGCCTGGAATGCTCGCGAGCACATGGGAAGCATTGTCTCCGGTGGTGGTGAGCGCATCGAGATCCTCTCCCGAGAACGTGATGGTGATAGGCGAGGAAGAGGGAGGGCCGCCTGCCGGTTCGCCAACCGTAATGGTTGCAGAGGTGATCGGCGCGAACTGCTTGCGGAGCTCGGTTACGAGCTCCGCGCTCGTCTGCTTGTGATTCTTCGGCAGGTTAACCGTGATGTTGCCGACGCTGCTACCTGAAGAAGGGCCGGTAAGACCACCACCGGCGAATGAGCTGCCTGCGCCTGCCTCGCTCACGAAAGAAGCGACATGCGGATTCGCATACAGTATTTCTTCCGCTTCGCGCACGGAAAGATCGGTCTGGGCAAGGTCCGTACCCTGCGGCTTCTCAATCTGCACATATATATAGTCTGAGTCTGCACCGGGGAAGAATATGGACTTCACGATGCCGGTTGCCGGAAGAGCGAGCGCGATAAAGAACAGCGCGATCATGCCGATAAGGAAGAAGTTCTGATGGCGCGCGTTGTTCAGAAGCTTGTGAAGGAAATCCTGATACCAGGTCTTCGCCAGAATGTTGTACTTCTCCTGGCTCTCCTGAATCTTCGAGTGCTCATCCTTCACGAAGAAGATGGCGAGAAGCGGCACGAAGCCGAGGGCGACGAATATAGAGGCGAGCAGCACGAAGATGATCGTGAACGGAATAGCGCCGAGGAATTTTCCGATGATGCCGGAAAGGAAGAAGAGCGGAACGAATACGACGATCGTCGTGAAGGTGCCGGCGATGAGCGGCCACGCATATTCGCGAATAGCGGCGATGGCGGCTTCATGCTTGTCTCCGGTCTTAAGCAGGCGCGTATGGAATGCCTCCACCACCACGATGCCTGAGTCCACGAGAATACCGATAGCAAGGATGAGCGAGAAGAGCGACACGTTGTTAAGCGTGTTGCCCGAAGCGAGCAGGCCGATGAATGCGACCAGGAAAGAAAGGGGAATAGATGCCGCCGCAACGAGAGATTCGCGCCAGCCGAGCGTCAGAAGAAGGATGAGCATCACGAGCGCGACGGTCTCGAGGCCGGCACGCGAAAGCTCTACGAGGCTCTTGTTCACTTCTTCTGCGCCGTTGTATGAAATGACCGTGTCCGTTCCGGCAAGCGAGGTTGCCTTGAGGTCTGCAAGTTTCTTCTGCACGGCATTGCCGGTGGCAACGATGTTGCCACCGCGACTCTTATATACCGTAAGCGTGAGCGAAGGATTCGCCGGCTTTCCCGCAACGGAAACGCGTGAATAGGTTGAAGCGTCTTCAAGGCCATCAACGACATCGGCAACATCGCTTACGTGCAGCGAGGTGCCGCCCGGGCCCGGGATAGCGACGTTCGCGACCTGGCTCGTAGTGGTAACGCCAGATTCGAATCGCACGGCATAATTCACGCCATCTACTGTGATGTCGCCGGCAGGAGAAGCGATGCCCGCCGTGCGAATAGCGCTTGTTACATCAGAAAGAGAAAGATTGTACTGGCGCAACGCATCCTGCTTCACTATCACCTGCACCTGGCGCGCACGCACGCCGGAAACGCCTACTTTTGAAACGCCCGGCACTCGCTTCACTTCATCTGAAACAGACTGGCCGAGCGCGGTAAGTTCTTCCGGCGCGAGATCGCCTGATATGGAAACGATAAGGATAGGAGAGTCCGCGAAGTTAACGTCCGAGACGGTCGGCGCGAGCGCTTCCGTTGGCAAGTCCGGACGCACCTTGTCTACCGCATCCTTAAGGAGTTGGATGGACTTGTCGATGTTCGCGCTCGAATCGAATTCAACGGAAACAGAAGAGAAGCCGGCTCCGGAACTCGAGGTGACTTTCGACACATGCTCAACGCCAAGCACTCCGCTTTCGATCTTATCCGTAACAAGCCGCTCGACGTCAGCCGAAGACGCGCCTGGCAAGACCGTCGTGACGACGCCGAGAGGAATGGAAATATCCGGAGTGGCTTCCTTCGGAATCGCTATGACCGCATACAATCCTGCGCCAAGCAGAACGATCATCAGGAATACCGTGAAGTGGTGTTTCCGTATGAAGAAGCTCCAGAATTTGGTCATGCTGCTATTTTTACTTTCTGACCTTCAGAAAGGCCGCG
>JAQBRJ010000002.1 GCA_028286545.1 Parcubacteria group bacterium
CCTGAGCGACCGTCACAACGATCTTCTTTATGATGCCGCTTTCGAGGTTGTCACCGCGCTCGCGTGAGAACACACGTACGCCGATAACACGACCGCGCTTGCCGCCTTCCATGCGAAGTGAAGTGTCCTTAACGTCCTTTGCTTTGTCGCCAAAGATGGAACGAAGAAGACGCTCTTCAGGAGTGAGCTGTGTCTCTCCCTTAGGAGTTACCTTACCGACGAGAATGTCGCCTGGGCGAACTTCTGCACCGATACGAACGACACCTTCCTCATCGAGGTTCTTGAGGCGCATTTCGCCGACGTTTGGAATGTCGTGAGTTGTTGTTTCATTACCGAGCTTGGTGTCGCGAACGAGACACTCGAAGTCTTCGATGTGAAGCGTAGTAAATTTAGCGTCCTGAACGAGGCGTTCAGAAACGATAATGGCGTCTTCGTAGTTTGCACCGGACCATGGAATGAAGGCGATGCGGACGTTCTGTCCAAGCGCCATCTGTCCCTGATCTGAAGACGAACAGTCAGCGAGAATATCTCCCTTCTTTACCTTGTCACCAGTGCGAACAACAGGACGCTGGTTGAAAGCAGAGTTCTGGTTGGTCTGTGTGAGACCCTGGAGTTTATATTCCTTCTTCTTGCCATCCTTATGATCAATGATGATCTTGCGGGCGTCGGCATACGAGACATCACCTGCCTCTGTTGCGATAACGAGACGACCAGTGTTGCGAGCTGCGTGTTCCTCGATACCTGTCGCAACCAAAGGAGCTTCAGGAATAAGACAAGGAGTCGCCTGCTTCTGCATGTTTGAACCCATCAGCGCGCGGTTTGCATCGTCATGATCGACGAATGGGATCATTGCTGTTGCAGCTGAGAACATTTGGTATGTCGAAGCATCGATGAAGTCGATTTCATCGCGAGTGACCACAGCTGGTTCACCTCCCTTACGAGCTTCAATCGAGTCAGGAACAATTCTTCCCTTTGGATCAATCGGCGTCGCGCCGTGAGCGATAACATGCTGCTCTTCTTCAAGAGCGTTCAAGTATTCGATTTCCTCAGTGATCATTCCCTTCTTTACGCGAGCGTACGGGGTTTCGATAACGCCGAAATCATTGGTGCGAGCATGGAGCGCCATACGAAGGATAAGTCCAATGTTCTGACCTTCTGGAGTGTGAATCGGACAGAGGCGTCCGTAGTGGCTAGGGTGCACGTCGCGAACTTCGAAGCCTGCGCGCTCACGAGTGAGGCCGCCGGGACCGAGTGCTGAAAGCGTACGCATGTTTTCAAGCTCAGCGAGAATATTCTGCTGGTCCATGAACTGCGAAAGCTGGTTAGCCGTGAAGAATTCACGAACTGAAGCCTGGAATGGACGTGGGTTAACAAATGCCATCGGAAGTGTTGTCTCCGATTCAATCGTCGACATACGATCCTGGATGTTGCGCTTCATGCGAGACATACCAACACGCATACGAGCCTGGAGAAGTTCTCCAACGAAACGTACGCGACGGAAGCCGAGGTGATCGATATCGTCAGGCTGAGCGTCAGGGGTAACGTTCAAGCGTGCGATCTCTGCAACGATGCGAGTGAGGTCGTCGAGGGTAAGGGTGCGGTGTTCGAGAGCCTTAGGATCGGTTGGGAGACCGAAACGAGCGTTCAAGCGATGGCGACCAACCTTGTTGAGATCGTAACGATCAGCAGTGAAAAGCGCATTCACGTACTGCTTTGCGTTCTCAGGAGTCGCGAGGTCACCGTCGCGCATGCGGCGGTGTACTTCGACATATGCCTCTTCGATGGTCTTGGTGGTGTCATGCGCCATCGTGGTCTTGATAGCTTCAAGAGCAACGTCATCCTTTGCAAAACGTGAAAGGAGTTCTTCGCCGATTCCTGCACCAAAGATGGTAAGGAGGTTCGTGACGGGGAACTTACGCTTGCGATCGATCTTTACATAGATAGCACCGTCTACATCAGATTCGATTTCGATCCATACACCACGAGATGGCATGATCTTTGCTCCGAACCACTGCTTGCCTTTGAGTTCTTCTGAAACGAAGAATGCTCCGTATGAACGAGCGAGTTGAGGAACGATTGCGCGCTCAACACCGGAAACGATAAAACTACCGTGAGGCGTCATCATTGGAATGTCAGCGAGGAAAATATCCTGACTCTTTTCAGAACCGAAGGTCTTATTGAGGAGCGTGACGCTCACCTTTACAGGAGCTTCGTAGGTACGCATGTTGTCACGCGCATCTTCTTCCGTTCCCTTTGGCTCGCCGATGTCGAAACCATCAATGCGAAGCTCAAACTTCTTACCTGAATAATCACTAATAGGAGAGAACTCCTTGAAGAGCTCGAGGAGACCATCGCGAAGAAGCCATTTGAAAGACTCTCGCTGGTGACCTACGAGGTCCGGAAAATCGACACGTGGTGCGCGGTACGCACCGAATGTCTTCTGCACAAGCGCTTTTTGTGTAGCCATGACCAAAGGTGAAATTACTGTGTCCGAAAATGAGAAGCCGGCGCGATTAAACGCCAATAGGGCTCGTACACGTGTACGAGCCGCATCCCTCATTTTCCGGGACGCTTTTTTAAAATGTTAGAACCTTGTTTTGCCCTTTTCTGCCCCCGCCCTCCAGAGTGCCCCCGCCACTCATTCGTTTCTGGTTAAATACAGTGTACCTCGTAGATAGGAGAAAGGTCAATAGATAGTGAGGAAAAAGTGAAGAAGTTCTCAAATAGACGGAATCACACGAGGAAACCAATAAAATAGGCGCTCCCGCAGGGAGCGCCTCATAACTAGAATTCAAGGAATCAATCACCTCTCGGCTTCGTGCCAAAACGCATCAAGAAAAAGGACACGGGAATGAGAACTGCAAAGAGGACTGCGGAGTAAATATCATTCACAGGTCCGCCTAGTATGCTCAGGCTGTACGGGACGACAATGGCAGTCACAATCATCATAGTCGACATACCCATAAAGAGTCGCCCACGTATAACGCTATTGCTCACGAAACAACCCAAGATAATCGCCCATGAGTGACTTAGATGATATGTCGTGAGAAATGAACCCCATATCGCCATGCCTCCGATTAGAAATTCCGTCTTCTGACGATAACTTCCACGTTTCAGTACGAATCTTCGAATCGGCAAGAAAATGAACGTAATGCCGATGTAGATAATAAAGCTTGCTTCGAAACAGCGCTGTAATGCAAGCTCAGCATCTCCTCCTTCGATTCGTACGTAATACAGTGACCACGAATCGATCAGAATTCCCCATGCGAGGAATCCAATGAGTAACACTCTCATGTCTTCCTCCTTCAAGGATCATTCCGACACCATGCCGGGATTCATCTATAAGTAAACACCTGGTAGAGCCGGGTGTAAAACCCACAATTGCACCATTCTTTCTACGAACGTGATGGCTTCTTATTCTTCCACTCCTCTATCTTTGCGGCATGTCCACTTGCGAGGACTTTTGGTATTGAAAGTTTCTTCCCTTCCCATTCGATTGATTCAGGGCGTGTGTACACTTCGCGGGACGCGGTGCGTCGTTCCTCGACCGATTCGTCCTTGCCAAGTACTCCCGGAAGTCTGCGCGTCACCGCGTCCACGATTGCCATCGCAGGAACTTCCCCTCCGGTATACGTCGCTTGCCCCACCGCATATTTTTTCACCGTACCAAACGTCTTCATAAGCTTAAGTGCACGATCATCGATGCCTTCATAGCGACCACACACAAGCACGACATCATCGAACTTGCCGAGCACGTCGGCTTCTTTGTTTGTAAATTCTTTTCCGCCTGGCAAGAACCACACGAGCGCAATCTTCCCTTTGCGGCGCGTAAGCGACTTCTTAATTGCCTTCACTACCGGAAGCGCGGTCATCACCATCCCAGGACCTCCGCCGTAGGGACGTTCGTCTACCTTACCCCATTTGTTCGTCACGAAATCGCGCGGCGACTGATAGTCGACGAGGATTTTCTTATCCTTGCGTGCACGTCCCAAAATCGACGCGTTCAAATATGCGTCGCAGGCTTCTGGAAAAAGTGTAATGAGGTGGAATCGCAACATATGTATCTAAGCTTTAGCTCAATATGGTTAGTAATGCAATATCTATAAAAGAAAAAGCACGCGAATAGATCGAATTAAATCGATGTTCGCGTGCACCCTCACTTGTCAGCGTCTGTAGTTAAGTTCAACGATAACGCAGTCACGCATAAGCTTAGTTCGGTGACGGACTCGATAAACCTGCGAGCCAAGAAATGGATCATTCGACACATAGTTCGCGCAGAGCTGTGCGGCCTCTGTGGCACTCTCGTGCCATTCAGGCGAAGGTTCGTGGAAATTGCCACCGAGGCGAAATTCCATGCAGCCTTGTAAATAAGCTTGACCTTCAAGATTCACATAGGGTGCATTGGCCTCAAAACGACGCTTATCGCAGTAGTTGCGATCGCTTTCGAAGTTCTTGATATCCTGATCGGTCAGTTTTCCGCCGGTCGAAATAACCGCAGAGCCCTCGGGTCCGAAAACATAGGTAACTGACTGAACGTTGGCCGGCACGCTGAAGAATGAGGCGGAAAGGACGGTAGCGATGATTGCGATGCGCATGGGAATCTCCCTGATTATGCGGTTGTGGCGAATCTGCCAGGCTGAATATGTTATTCCATGCTAATAAAAATATGTCAAAAGGCGCCTGCAAGCAGGCGCCTTTTGCTCTTTGATTCAAATACTAATTAATCTCATTCAACACATCGTCGAGCGACTTGTCGCCCTGTTCGCGCTTGCCGCCTGCAGGTTCGTTGATCTTCAAGTTAACGCGTGCGTTGTGCTTCATGCCAACGACGCGAAGGAGCGTACGGATAGCCTTTGCAATGTTGCCATCGCGGCCGATGATCTTCCCCATATCTTCAGGAGCAACGGTGAGCGTAAGGAGTACGCCCATTTCGTCCACAGAACGAGCGACAACAACAGCGTCTGCGTTATCAACGAGAGCCTTAACAGTGTATTCGAGAAATGCGTGGTCTTGGTCCATATCGTTTCAGAGTAAGTGGTATGCGGAGTAATGGTGAGAGCACAGGCTAAACGCTAGAGAGCGTTGTTAGAACGTGGTGCGACTTACGCAGCCGGTACTTCTTCAGGAGCAGCTTCAGGAGTTTCGGCAGCTGCTTCAACTTCTGCAGGTGTTTCAACAGGAGCCTCTTCAACTGCTGGCGCAGCTTCAGCAGGTGCTTCGGCCGCAGCCGCAGCTGCGGCTTCTTCAGCAGCCTTCGCATCAGCAGCCGCCTTTGCTTCGTCGGCAGCAGCTTTAGCTGCTGCCGCTTCATCCTCAGCCTTCTTCTTCATGATGTTCTTTTCGAGGTTGGTCTTTGAGACTACTTTCGCGCTCTTTGCGCCTTCGAGAACACCTTCCTTCACGAGGAGGTTGTGAACGCTTGGAGAAACCTGAGCACCCTTGCTCATCCAATCCTTGATAGCCTCAGGCTTCAACGTTGAAAGTTTGGTCTTTGGGTTATAGGTGCCAACAAGGTCAACATACTTACCAGCCTTTGGGCCAGCAGTCTTCTCAAGCACAGCAATGCGAAAAGCGGCATCATTCTTGCGGCCAATGCGCTGAAAACGGATCATCAACATAATGTGGGCAATCGTACCAGACAGAACGTGCCTGGGCAAGCCCTGGCCTCAAAAACCTTAATTAATCTCTGCCGTTCTTAAACTTTTATCGAATTAATGATTACTTTCGAGAGCTTTTCGTAACCTTGGTCGTTTGGGTGAAGTCCGTCATAAAGATCTGTTTTGACATCTAAAACTCCTATAAAATCTATAAACGGAAGCTTATTGGATTCGGCCAGCTTCTTAATACCATCATTATAAATTCCTACCTGTTCGTTGGTAAATTTTGATGAAGATCCAACAGCTGACTCATCTACATTTGCGAGACCGATTAAGTAGATAGTCTGTGCATGCTTTTGAGCCTGTTCAATAAGTGTTTGTAGGTTCCGTTTAAAGTCTTCCAGCGGAATATTATTTCCCGTCTTATCTTCAGTAAGCTTTGAATCATTAATGCCAATAGCAAACACAACTATATTTGGAACAATTGCCTCAGCTTCTATCGCAAAACGTTTTAAAAGATCTTCTGTTGTGTCTCCACATATGCCTCGGTTATAGACAGTAATCCACTCATCGAGCGGTAACGTTTTGCGGAATCTTCCAACCCACCCAAGTGCTTCGCTGTCTGATTCTCCATACGTAATACTGTCTCCCCAAATTCCTATTTCCATGTCTGCCATACTTGAAAGTATAGCGCGGAGAAAAGCGTGAGCTTAGTTTTTCACGGGAATCTGGTACAGTCTTTATATGACATCTACAGACTCCAAGACCTTTGAAGGTCCCATCACTATTACTCGCACGGGCAAGGGATTTTTCACCTACGACCCAGAAAAGGACGACCTTTTTATTCCCGATGGAAATCTGCACGGCGCCTTCCCGGGCGATATCGTAAAGGTATCCATTACGGGCAAGGAACCTGACACGCGCACCGGCCAGCCTCGCGAAGTAGGCCGCGTTGAGGAGATTGTTAAGCGCTCTCGCATGACATTCGTCGGGTTGCTCGTCTCTGGAAAAGAAATAAATCAGAACCCTGCTGATACGTACCTCATTCCTGATTGGAAGAAAATGTACACGCCATTCCTCGTGCAGGGCGAGTCGCTTCCGAAGGGTCAAAAGGTACTCGTACGATTTACGGATTGGGTCGAGGGTCAGAACTTCCCACAGGCAGTACTCGAAGAAATAATTGGACCAGCTGGTGTGCATGAGACCGAAATGCGTGCGCTGGCACTCGGCAGCGGCTTTAGTTCGGACTTCCCTCCTGGTGTTGTGCACGAGGCTGAAGAACTTGAAAAGACTGGGCAAGCGCAGCTTGCCGCTGAAGCAACCGCAGCCGTTGCTGCTGGTACGCGCCGTGATTTCCGTGGCGTTCCAACATTCACTATCGACCCGTTCGACGCCAAAGACTTCGACGATGCGCTTTCTGTGCAGACATTGCCCAACGGAAACACCGAAGTAGGTATTCATATTGCAGACGTATCCTTCTATGTTCGCCCTGGCACCAGCATCGATGATGAAGCACGCAAGCGCGCCACGTCGGTCTATCTCGTTGACCGTACTATTCCCATGCTTCCGGAAGTTCTCTCGAACGGCCTCTGTTCGCTTAATCCAAACGAAGATCGCCTTGCTGTTTCTGCAGTATTCGAGATTGATCACCAGGCAGGCATTGTTTCTAAATGGTTTGGTCCTACCGTCATCCACTCCGATAAGCGCTTCACATACGAGAACGCGCAGGAAGTATTGGATACCGGCGAAGGTCCTATGGCAAAAGAACTTGCAACGCTTAAGGAACTTGGCGAGAAGATACGAGTGCGTCGTGCAGCGAACGGCACTATTGCCTTCGATACTCCTGAAGTAAAGGTGCGATTGAATGAAGAAGGAAAACCTATCGCGGTGGAAGTGAAGGTACGCCTCGAAACCAGCATGCTCATCGAGAACTTCATGCTTCTTGCGAATGAAAGTGTAGCGGAATTCTTGAGCAAAAAAATGAAAGAGGCAGGAATGACGGGCGCGACCATATTCCGCGTGCACGATGTGCCGGACGTTGACCGCATCGCGAACCTCTCTGAATTCTTGAAGGTCCTCGGCTACAATCTCGACGTTCATGGCGGACACGTAAAAGGTACGGATTTGAATGCCCTTCTCGCATCAGTAAAAGGTAAGCCGGAAGAATACCTCATCAAGATGGCTGCGCTTCGTTCAATGTCGAAAGCAATCTATTCGACGAAGAATATTGGCCATTATGGACTTGCCTTCGAGTTCTATACGACCTTCACCTCCCCTATCCGAAGGTATCCAGACGTGCTCGGTCATCGCTTGGTGAAGCACTTTACCGTGAACGGTCCGTTCACCAAAGAAGAAATCGCAGAGATAGATTCACTCGCACTTCGTTCAAGCGAACGAGAAGTTGCCGCTACAGAAGCTGAGCGCGATTCTATCAAGATGAAGCAGGTTGAATACCTTGAGAGCCGCGTGGGCGAAGAATTCGATGCCGTCATCTCTGGCGTCAGCGATCGTGGTTTCTACGTAGAGCTCATCGAGACTCGTGCAGAAGGTATGGTGGCTATGCGCAATATTGGCAACGACTACTTCACGTACGACCAGAAGAGGTATCGCTTGATTGGCGAGCGTACCAAGACTCAGTACGCACTTGGCGACCCTGTTCGCGTGAAGCTTCTTGCGGCACGCGTTGCAGAGAAGGAGCTCGATTTCGGATTGGTGACGAAATAACGAACGATTCTGATAGCGAGGGTGCTTCATAAAGCGTTCATGGGTATGTGCGTATTCTTTACCCATACCCATAACCACACACACTATGGCTGAATCAGATGATACTCGAGAGCAAGCAGACCAGGCGGGAGATGTTCGCGCTGCGGCTGAAGAAGAAGAGGGTTTGAAAAATGATGCGGCTGATTCTCAGCAAGAAGCTGAGGAAGCTCACGAGCGCACTGAGGAAGCCGCAGGTGCCGGAGATGAGGGTTAATTAGAAATTGCATAAACAAACGAGCGCCCCCTGTAGGGGCGCTCGTTTTGTTGCTATATATAAAATAGTTATATAAATTAAAATTATGGACACCCAACTTGAAGAGAAAAAAGAGCTATACCGAGATGAATTTACAAGGTTTGATAAAGCTAAAGTCCGAGATGGTATTGCATTTGATCGTATTGTGTTTGTGATTACGACAGGATCATTTGCACTTTCAATTACTTACGTATTAGGTTTAACAAATCGATCTGTAATTCATCCGTACGCATTATTTGCTTCGTGGGCATTCTTTTTGTGTTCTATGGCGTCGCATGCATCAGGATATCTAGTCTCGGTACATACATCAGATTATGTGCAGAGTAAGCTAGTGGAATGGCGTTCACGGGGTTTTGTCGGAAACCACCCAAGTCCCGATCAGCTAATAAAGAAAGCAAGATTAGATGCTTGGATTATGAGAAGTAATTATCTTGCGATATTTTTTCTTATAATCGGTGTTTTATTTCTTATATTTTTTGGCGGATCGAATTTAATTACATTCGGAAACACGCCCACTTAAATTAAGAGATTATTTTGCCACCGCAACCGCCTCATCAAATTTTATAGAAAGGAGTTTGCTGATGCCGTCGCTACCCATCGTCACACCGTAGAGAATTCCAGCACGGCTCATAGTTTCGCGGTTATGAGAGATCACAATAAGCTGCGATTTCTTCGCGAGCTCTTCGATCATATCGCCATAGCGACGAGAGTTCGCTTCGTCCAGGGCAGCATCGGTCTCGTCGAGAATGAGGAATGGTGGTGGATTTACCTGGCTCATGGCAAAAATGAGCGCGATGGAGGTCAGTGCACGTTCGCCTCCTGAGAGCTGCATAAGGGCCTGTACGCGCTTCTTTGGCAGGTTTACGGAGATCTCTATGCCTGCCTTTCCAGCCTTTGCTACCGGCAAGTCGTCGGCTTCCCCACCCAGTTCTTCGTCTTCTTCTTCAGAACGACCTCGACCACCCACGGGCAATTCTTCAAGCACGAGCTTCGCTCCACCACCACCAAACATCAACGCGAAGAATTCTCCGAACGAGGCATTCACGCGCGCGAGGCCTTCAGTGAAGGTTGTCGTGAGTTCTGTGTCGAGATCGCTAATGAGTTCACGAAGACCCGCAGATGACTTCGCGAGGTCTTCGAGTTCACGTGCAAGGAATGTTTCGCGCGCCACGGCATCCTCGTATTCCTTCTTCACATCCTCACCTCCGCCTCCTGCTTCTTCGACACGAATCTTTAGGCGTTCAACGCCGCGTTTGCGGTCTTCTTGCACCCGACGCTCCTCTTGTGGGAGCTGGGTAAGTGGAGCGTATGAAAGTGCTGCGGAGCCAGCGAGCGCGAGCGCTTCCGCACGTTCGCGCTCAAGTTCCTCGCTCATCATGGAAAGTTCGCGGAGCCTACCGTCGAGTCGTACCACCGCTGATTCTTCACGTGCTTTCACTTCGGCAAGTTCGAGCACACGGTGACGCTCTTCGCGACCGGTCTCGTCGTACGCCATAGATGCTTCGCGAGCGCGCATGAGTGCCTTGCGATTAGTATCGGTAGATTCTGCAAGCTGCGTGTCTTTGGCAAGCATGCCTTCGCGCTCTGATTCAAGAGAGTGTACGAGGCTTTCTTCATCGGCGAGGTAGTCGTCGTTTGGCGTTCCGAAGCGTTCGAAAAATACACGAACGAGGGCACGAAGTGAAGTAAGCGCTGCTTTAATTGCTTCGGGATTGGTACCTTCAATCACCTGTGATTGATTTTCCACTTCAGTACACAGTATTTCCAGTTCATCTCGAGGAATCTTTATGTAGGGATCATGTGCGACGGCGACGGTACGTTTCTTCGCACCCTCAAGCGCACCCTCCACACGACCAAGTTCACGCGAGAGTACTGAACGCTCTTGCATTACCCTATCAAGCTCGCGCTCTGCAACGCGAATACGTTCCGCATGCTTCATACCTTCTACGTCATTGGTATTTCGTTCGTCGAAGGCGGTGAGCTGTGCTGCGGCAGCTGTAAGTCGTTCGGTGGCCTGAGCGCGCTCCTTCGTCGCGCGTTCTTTTTCTGTCGAAAGATACAGCTCCTCAATGCCGAAATATGTCTGGCATGCCAGCGCAAGTTCTTGCACGAGGGATGCAGCGCGCTCAAGGCGTTCAACCTGTTTTTTCAGGAAACGAATATGCGGCGCGATTTCGCGGCGTAAGCTTTCCACTTCGCGCATGTTTGCATCGGTCTTCTCGAGTTTGCGTTCTGCATCGAGTTTTTTGAATTCAAAGGCCTTGAGACCAAGCGCGTCTTCGAGCATCGCGCGACGTTCGCGCGGGTGTGCGAGGAGGATGCGATCAGCTTCTCCCTGAGAAATAATATGGTGTCCGCTCTCACCAATGTTTGCAGATGCGAGGAGTTCCTGTACATCGCGCAAACGGACCTTTGCGCCATTTACCAAGTATTCGCTCGTACCATCGCGGAACACTGCGCGTTCAATGGAGACCTCGTCGAAATCGAGTTTCGGAAACGTGCGTGTTGCATCAGTTGCGTTGCTAGCATGATGGCCAGGCCGTACACGGGGCATGTTATCAAAAACGATGGTAACCGCTGCGCGGTTAGCGCGCGCGCTTGAGTGCGAGCCGCTAAAGATGAGGTCTTCGCTGCGCTTACCACGCATAGACTTCATTGACTGTTCGCCGAGAGCAAAGCGAAAGGCTTCGGCAATGTTTGATTTTCCTGAACCATTCGGACCCACCACGGCCGTCGTTGCAGACGAAAAATCGAGCACAGTTTTGCGCGCGAATGATTTGAACCCGGCGATCTCGAGTCGCTTAAGCATTACTGATTAGTATAACGCATGGTGGTCTTGGGACGACCCATACACGTATGGGTATTACCAACCCGTCTTCTCAATAGCAGCTTGTGCGGCTGATTGCTCTGCTTCTTGTTTCGAAAGTCCTTCGCCTTGGGCAATTTGTTTTTCGCCGAGGTATACACCCACGGTAAAGCGCTTATCGTGGTCCGGACCAACTTCCTTCATAGTCTTATAGTTGGGCGTGGTTCCTTTTTTCTCCTGTGCGAGTTCCTGGAACTTACTCTTTGCGTCCTGCCATGAACGTTCCTGCACAACGGCATCGATCTTTGCATACAGATGCTTTGCAAGGAATGCTTCAGCCGTTTCATAGCCTTGGTCAAGATAAATTGCCCCGAGCAATGCTTCGAATGCGTTGGCGAGGATTATCTGACGAGCACGGCCCGTGTCTTTAGACTCGCCTTTAGATAGCAGGAGCATGTCGTTAAGGCCGATCGCTTCGGCCGTGTCTGCAAGCGAGTACGTGTTTACGAGTGCCGCACGAAAAGCCGTCAGGTCGCCCTCGGGCTTATTGGGATATTTAAAATAGAGGAAGTGTGTAACGGCAAGCTCGAGCACGGCGTCGCCCAAAAACTCCAAGCGTTCATTATGTGCCTTGGAACTCTTGTTTTCGTTCAAATACGAACGATGCGTCAGCGCTTCTTCCAGAAGCGCTGGGTTTTTGAAGGTAAGCCCGAGGGCTTCTGCGTGTGTCTGGAAACTCATATGGTCAGAGTGCAACGAAGCGGGCTACATTGCAACTGCTTGGCATGGCGACGCCTTTAGAAACGAGATTCTCCGCTCGCAGCTACCGCAGTAGAGCGCGCCTTATCAAGCAGCCTTTGCACCGCAACCGTCACAATCGGAAGCATGTCGTCATAGAAATTAAGGTCGAGGATGTCCATGAGACGGAACCATTTCGCGTCGTCGAGACCTCCCTTTCCTTCCTGGAGGTGCAGTGGTTCGAACTCTGACTGCGCGAGGAAGTACGTCACATGCTTACGAAGCTTTCCGATTTCAGGATGCGATGCAATGTATTCGTTCTCGCCAATCTTTTCTTCGATGGTGATGGTGAGACCAATTTCTTCTTTGAGTTCACGGGTCGTTCCTTCCTCCACAGTTTCGTTTGCGATTTCAGGAGCATCACCAATCTTCCCCTTTGAAAGAGTCCAGTGACCAAATACGTCATGCACGAGGGCGAGATAATACTGGCCTTCATGCTTTGCGTAGACGACGGCACCACCAAGCTGCTGGAGCGGCAAGTCTTCTCGACGAAGCTTCTTGTCTTTCTTTCCCGTTTCGTCTTTGCCTGGTTCGCCCATTTCTTTGTACACCGCACCGAGTACACCGTTTACGAAACGTCCTGAAGAATCACCACCAAATATCTTGGCGAGTTCAATTGCTTCATTGATGGCAACTTTGGCAGGGACCTGAGCACGGTCTGCAAACAATAGTTCAAAAAGCCCAATACGGAGAATATTCCTATCAACGGGTGCAATCCTATCAAGCGGCCAATCAGGGGCTGCTTTGGTAATAACGAGGTCGAGATCTTCGCGCTTTGCGAGTACTCCTGAAATGAGAGCTTCCATAAATACCTTGTCGGTATCCTCCCCGCCAAACTCAGCAATGTTGCGAGAAAGCATCTCCGGCACTGCTGATTCTTCTGCGGCAGAAGTATCCCACTCAAAGAGTGTTTGCAGGACGACTGAACGGGCTAGGTGGCGATTGGCCATATATGAAAGAGCGGTACCCGTAGAGTATCAGTAAAAGCGCTACGCGTGCAACCAGCGTAAAAGTGCATAACCTTTATACAAAATAAAAACCGCCTGAAGTGCATCGGAGTAGTCCGGGCAATTCTGGGCGGCTAGGTACGGGCGATCAGCGAACGAGCGTGGTCGTAATAATCCCAATATTGATAGGGCGCATCGACATAGTATCCGCCTTCGCTGAAGGTATAGGTCTTGAACTCATCGCCGCGACAGACCAACATCGACAGCAGTCGGTGCATCACGTCGTCACAGTTAACGCAGTGACTCTCCTCCACGTCGAACGATTGAGCGAACCATCTTGCCTGAGAGGAACTGGTCGCAAACGCATAGACCTTGGAGCGGTCGTCCAGCGCAGCAATCAACGCCGACACTTCTGCTTCGAACGCAATCTTCTGGTCCGCTGACCAGACTTCTGGATACGCCACGTCTCTTACCTCCTCTGACATGAGGAAGATAAGTGTCTCTTCCCCCGTCAGAACAAGTCTCTCCGCAGGAGAAACCAGCAGCGCAATAAGGCGGTCGTAATTCTCCTGTTGCAGAGCAGGCATATTTTGCAGCCGCGTGCGGTCCACATAACTGCGTACGGCAGCGGCGTCAAAAGGTCGACCCCACCACCGAAGGGTGTTTACCAGCAAATGTATGGCGGATAGATTGAAGTGGTCCGATCGAGGTTCGTTTTCAGGACCGATACCCTCCAAGATCCTTTGCCTTGAGCAGCCAATATAGGAGCTCGCCGTCGCAGCATCCATTCGAAAGTGTTCGAGCAATTCACGATCGTTGTTGATCGTTACGGTTTCTGATTCCAAAGAACCTACAGAGTTCGTCATTTCTTCTCTCCTTGAATCTGTAGACAGAAATTAGCATATATTGTGAAAAGAAAACAGCGCGCCTTTAGGCGCGCTGTTTTCTTTAGGTATGTGAAAGAGATTATGCTCCTCCACCAAAACCAGAACGACTCTTTGCCTTTCCGAGGGTCATGCGGCCCATGAGGCCCGTCTTCTTTTCGGTCGCTGTTGGAAGCTCCTTGTCGCTGTGGATGACAGGCTCCTTGTAGCCTTCTGCGTGCTCGTGGATGTGTTCTTTCTTGTGCTGAGCCTTGGTCTTTTCCTTCTCAACCTTTGCAGTCATAACCTTTTTAGGGATGATCTGCTTGCCACGGTACATGCCGGTGGTCTCGTCGAGACGGTGTGGGAGGCGAAGTGCGCCACTTTCCTTATCGGTAACGATAGAGGCTGCCGTAAGCGCGTGGTGGCTACGGCGGTTTTTGGTATGGGAACTGGTGTGGCGCATTCGTACTGACATAGGAACAACCTTATCACAAGCCTCTCAGAAACGGAAGAGTTAGGCTAGATTGCAAGAATTCACTGTATTTTATGAACACTTTGGGTACGTGAGGGTATATACTTACTACAATGCCGGAGGAAAAGCTCCCTGTCGGCAGATGCCCAAGTCTGTAAACTCGTGTAAGGGGCCGTACCATGGCCGAGAGTAGTGTAACAAACGACACGCAGCCGGTAACGCGCGACAAGCCAGATATATGGGATCCTGCTGATATTCGACAGCGTTGGCGACGAAGCTCCTAGCCTCGAAACCTGCGCTGACCACACGGTCAGACCACATCGCTTCGGGATCAGTCCCTGAGCAACAACCGGCGTGAAGATTTCTTCCCGCCGGCTTTTTATATAAAATCTGCAAGACTCATGTCAGTCAGTGACTATGGGAAGACGGTCGAAATGAATAAAGGTTGCGCGATGGACTGAAGATAGGCCATGTTCGCGGAGTGCAGCGATATGGGCCTTTGTTCCGTAGCCTTTATGGCGTTCGAAACCGTACACAGGATACTCCTGTGCGAGCTCGACCATTAAACGATCACGGGTAACCTTTGCCGCGACTGAAGCGAGCATGATAGCCGGGATGAGTGCATCGCCTCCGATCACGGTTTCTTGGTCGTATTGTGCGGGAGCTTTGAGAGAACCGTCGAGCCACACTTTGTGTGGCTCGTTTTCTGTAACTAATTTTGAAAGTCCACTTTCTATCGCGGTGCGAATGACGACGGCAATACCATACTTGTCGATTTGTTCTGCGGTGGGCATTGCTACCAGATATGAAATCTCGCCTATACTCACCCGCTCTTGAAGGAGCTCAAAGATGCGTTCCCTATTCTTCTCCGTCATTTTCTTTGAGTCGTTAAGTCCGGGAAAGATCGTAAGGAAATCAAAGTCTGCGGGAGCACGCACAAGCCCCACAGCTACGGGGCCCGCAAGCGGGCCCCGTCCGGCCTCGTCAATTCCCACGATCATAGTCATTCCCTCCATACTACCAAGTTGCTGAAGACTTGGAGGAATTTTAGCGGCACTACGGGCTGTATGCCGACTCTGGTATTCTGTACGTATGGGACGCTTCATTCACCTCCACGTGCACAGTCACTACAGCTTCCTTGAAGCTATTCCAAAGGTTCCCGCACTCGTGAAAGCTGCGGCAGATGCTGGCATGGATGCCATAGCACTTACTGACGCCGGCAATATTCATGGCGCAATCGAGTTCTACAAAGCTGCAGAGAAAAAAGGTATTAAGGCGATTATTGGCGTGGATACCTACGTGGCGCCACGCACACGATTTGATAAGGACCCTGTGCAAGATGCAAAGCGCACCCGCCTCGTACTGCTCGCAGAAAATAACACCGGGTATCAGAACTTGCTTAAGCTAGTTTCCGCATCGCACATCGAAGGCTTTTTTGATAAGCCACGTATTGATCGCGACCTATTGCGCGAACACCACGGAGGACTCATCGCGATCATGCCGTCCTTTTCAGGAGACGTTGCACGACTCTTACTTGCTGGTGATCCAAACGGTGCGGCAGCGGCGCTGGAGGAATACCAAACGATCATGGGCGAAGGCAATTTGTACTTGGAAATTTCACATCACCCAAACGTTGCCGGCCACGAGGCACGCATGAAGCAAATTATTGAGCTTGGAAAAAAGGCAGGAGTGCCTGTAGTGGCACAGCACGATGTGTATTATCTGAAGCCGGACGACCGCGAAGCGGTCGAAGTAATGCGCCGTATTAAATACGGCTCCAGTGGTCAGAACGAGCAAGAAGATTTCTCGTTTGTTACGGAAAAGAAAATGCGTGAGTGGTTTAAGAATATTCCGGAAGCCGTCGATGCTTCAGGAGAGATTGCAGACCGTTGCAACGTAACCTTCGAGCTTGGTTCATGGGTCTTCCCGAAATTCCCTATTCCCGAGGGTACAACGCACGAACAACTTTTGCGTGACCGTACTTATGAAGGTCTGGTGACTCGAAAGATGGAGAAGAACGACATTGTCGTTGAGCGTATTGAATATGAACTTTCGGTCATCATTGGCAAGGGCTTTGCTCCGTACTTCTTGGTGGTGTCTGACTTGCTGACGCATGCAAAAGAGATAGGTATTCTTACGACCACCCGCGGCTCCGCCGCGGGCTCCCTCGTCTCCTACCTCGTAGGTATCACCAACGTTGACCCTATCGAATACAAACTTCCCTTTGAGCGCTTCCTGAACCCTGAACGTCCAAAGGCACCAGATATCGATATGGACTTCGCCGATACAAGACGCGATGAAATGATTGCGTATGCAAAAGAAAAATATGGTGCAGAAAACGTCGCACAGATTGGAACGTTTGGCACCATGATGGCGCGCGCTGCGGTGCGCGACGTGGCGCGTGCCCTTGGGCACGCGTATGGTACCGGCGACCGCATCGCAAAGCTGATTCCGCTCGGCGCTCAAGGTTTCCCCATGACCATCGATCGTGCGCTTAAAATGGAGCCCGAGCTCAAGCAGTTATATGACGAAGACGACGATACGAAAGAAGTCCTCGACTTGGCCCGCCGCATCGAAGGATGTGCGCGTCAGACCGGCGTGCACGCGGCGGGCATCGTGATCTCTCCAACCCCACTCACCGAATGGACTGCGCTCCAGGTCGATCCCAAGACGGGCAAACTTATTACGCAGTACGACATGCATGCCATCGAAGATGCCGGACTTTTGAAGTTCGACTTCCTCGGTATCAAAAACCTTTCCATCCTTGCAGATGCTGTGGCGCGCGTAAAAGAATCGCGTGGCATTGAGATTGATATCGAAAACATTCCTATCGACGATGCGAAGACATTCGAGATGCTTGCACGCGGCGATACCGAAGGAACCTTCCAGTTGAACGGTTCGGGTATGACGCGTTACTTAAAAGAGCTCAAGCCGACGACCATCCACGACATCAACGCGATGGTGGCCTTGTATCGCCCGGGTCCAATGGAATCGATTCCTGAGTACATTGAACGCAAACTTACTCCTTCGAAAGTAAGCTATCTCGATCCTCGCATGAAGAATTATCTCGATGCGTCCTTCGGTCTGCTTGTGTATCAGGACGACGTGCTCCTAACAGCGATCACGCTTGGTGGGTATTCGTGGCTCGAAGCCGACACATTGCGTAAGGCTATGGGTAAGAAGATTCCTGCAGAGATGGCTGCGCAGAAGGAGAAGCTCTTTAAAGGCTTCCAAGAATACGGCAAGCTCACTCCCGCAAAGTCTGAGCGCTTGTGGCAACTCATTGAACCGTTCGCTGCCTATGGTTTCGGAAAGGCTCACGCTGCCTGCTATGGGAAGGTCGCATACCAAACCTCATATATGAAGGCAAACTTTACGCCAGAATATATGGCTGCCGTTTTGACCGCTGACTCTGGGGACACCGAATCAATTTCAATATTCGTCGCTGAGTGTGAACGCCTTGGTATTCCGATTCTTCCTCCGGATGTAAACGAAAGTGGTACGGACTTTACGGTAGTGGAAGTGGATGCAGAAAACAGCGTCCCGCAGACGGGACGCTCCGACCTTCGTGGCAAGCGCGCTATTCGTTTCGGTCTTTCATCCATTAAAAACTTTGGCGAAGGTATCTCGCAGGCAATCCTTTCTGAGCGACAAGCACACGGACCATACGAGTCACTTCAGGACCTCCTTGCACGTGTTGCCGCAAAAGCCCTCAATAGAAAATCTCTTGAGTCGCTTATCAAGGGCGGTGCTCTCGATCGTTTCGGCGAGCGCAGCTACCTCATGACCCACATCGAAACCCTCCTCGCCTTCCACCGCGACGCGACGGCCGAAGCTCCACAAGACTCACTCTTTGGTGCCATGGCACTCACACCAACTCTTTTACTTCCTCCGAGCGATGAAGTTACTCCTGTCGGCTTGAAGCTGGCATGGGAAAAGGAACTTCTCGGTATTTATGTCTCTGGTCATCCCTTGGATGCTCACGCAGACAAACGCACAAAAGCCGGTACGAATATTTTGGAAATACAAGAAAACCCTGAGCCCGGGAAAGCGATCATCCTTCCCGTGCTTCTCACTCAAGCAAAAATGCACCTCACGAAAGGTGGCGAGCGTATGGCTTTCGTAACCTTTGAAGATAAAACAGGTTCAATCGAAGCCGCAATATTCCCGAAGCTCTACAAAGAGCATGCAGCCTCTGTCGTACCAGGCACCTGCCTATTAATAAAAGGAGCGGTGTCCATCAGAAACGGCGAAGCAACACTTTCCGTTGAGAATTTGAAGGCGTTAGTATAACGATCAAAAGCGGCTCCTACGGAGCCGCTTTTGTATGCTATTCTCATATCCTATGGCTACCCTCGAAGAAAAACGTCACACCCTCGCCCATTTGCTTGCTGCTGCAGTGCTTGAGCGTTATCCAAACGCCAATCCAACTATTGGCCCTGCTGTCGATAATGGCTTTTATTACGACTTCGACTTCAATGCAGGAACTGGAGAAAGAGGAGCGCCTGGCGAAGACGAACTTGAGGAACTCACAAGCGCCATGCGCGAACTCCTTCCTTCTTGGACCGATATGCATGGCACTCCTGTATCAGAAGCCGATGCTCGAGAACGTTTTGCCGGGAACCCGTACAAGCTCGAACTAATCGATGGCATTGTTGCTGCAGGTGAACCAATTACTCTCTACACGGCCGGAGGCTTCACCGACCTTTGTCGCGGCGGCCACTGCGAACACCCCGCTCACGAACTCGCAGCTGATTCGTTCTCGCTCGAACGCATCGCCGGCGCGTACTGGCGCGGTGATGAAACAAAACCAATGCTTACCCGCATCTATGGCTTCGCCTTTGAAACAAAAGAAGAACTCGACGCATATAAAGCTCAGCAAGAAGAAGCGCGCACGCGTGATCATCGCAAACTCGGCAAAGAGCTTGACCTGTTCACTTTCTCTGACCTTGTTGGTTCGGGCATGCCACTCTTCACTCCTCGTGGTACAGCCATTCGTAATGAAATCGTAAACTACTCTCGTGAACTAAACCGTGGACTCGGTTTTGGTGAAGTCCACACCCCAAACATAAACAAAGGTGAGCTTTTTAAACTCTCTGGCCATTATGACCAATATAAGGACGACATGCTCACCGTATCTTCTCAGTATGTAAAAGACGAGATGTTCATGAAGCCAATGAACTGCCCCCAGCATACTCAGATATTCGCTTCGAAGCCCCACTCATACCGCGACCTCCCTATCCGTTACGCAGACTTCGCGACCCTCTACCGTGACGAACGTCCTGGTGAGCTTTCCGGACTTACTCGTCTTCGCGCATTCTCACAAGACGACGGACACATCTTCTGTCGTGAAGACCAGGTTGAGGAAGAATTGCTTAAGATTCTCGCTGCTATTCAGACAGCGCTCAAGACCTATAACATTAGCTATTGGATTCGCCTTTCATTACGCGATCCTAATAACAAAGAAAAGTATCTTGGTTCCGATGAGAACTGGGAACGTTCTCAAGACGAACTTCGCAGAATTCTTGTAACAACAGGTGTTGAGTTCAAAGAAGCTGAAGGCGAAGCTGCCTTCTACGGACCGAAGCTCGACATCATGGCGGTCGACGCACTCGGTCGCGAATGGCAGATCTCTACCATCCAAGTAGACCGCACCATGCCAGGACGATTTGAGCTTGAGTACACATCTGACGACGGTTCCAAGCAGACTCCGGTGATGATTCACCGCGCACTCGTGGGCTCTCCTGACCGCTTCCTCGGCATTCTTATCGAGCATTATGGCGGCGCATTCCCTACCTGGCTCGCACCCGAGCAAGTCCGCATTCTTCCCGTTTCAGAAAAACAGGAGGCATACGCAGAAGCTATTTCTAAGCAGCTATTTGATGCGAACGTTCGCGTTGGTTCTGAGTCTCGCGACTCTCTTGGCAAGCGCATTCGCGCTGCAAAGCAGGAGAAGATTCCGTACGTACTTATCGTCGGCGACAAGGAAATGGAAGACAACACTGTCACCGTTGAGAGCCGCGACAACGGCAAGCTCGATCCAATCTCAGTGAATGAATTCGTTGCGAATCTTTCAAAAGAAATTTCTGAACGAAAATAACAGCCTAAGGTTACAAGGCAAAAACGAAGAAGCGGATAATTGCAACTGAGTTGCAATTATCCGCTTCTTCGTTTTTCAGGTCCCAGAGGAATCGGCTTCAAGTGCGAAGCATTTACTCGGACCGTTTAGCCCTGAGCAACAGCAAGTGCGCGAGTGAGAGCGAGTTTGATACCTGTAACACCCATCGAGTAGCTGCCATCGACAGCGGTCGTGAGCGAGGTTACAAGGCGCTCGAGGAACGGCGTTGCAAGGTGATCAGTCACAAGCTTCACATCGCTATGTACGGGTGTGCCATCGATACGAGCGCGGTATGCGTCGTCGAGTGCGCAGATAGCCTGTGCCATGAAGTCTTCAACATCGTGACCAGCCTGGTTCATGCTGCGGATAATTCCGAAGACCACGTCACGCTCGCCGTTAAGGATAGCGGTGATGAATCCTGGCACTTCCGTGTGAACCGGTGCTGCTGAAACTTCCTGACGCGGAGCCTGTGCTTGTGCACGAGGTGCTGGAGGAATGATAGGCGCTGCGTAGACAGGTTCAGGAGCGGCATAGGCGATAGGAGCCTCTGCAATAACTTCGTGATGAATCTCAGGAGCGTGTGTAGGGACAGAAGTTTCAGTTGAGATATCCATTCCTGACTCACGGGAGAGACCCTTTACGATGTCGTCGATAGTAAGTGCACTTCCCTGTGCGAAGGCTTTGAAGCCCTGCCCGGTCATTTCAGCGCGCGAAGGTGCAACTGTTGCATACTGCACGCCATGTGACGCTGGTGCTGCGTGCGATACTGCTGGCTTACTTGCCTGAGGCATTGCATACGCAACCGCAGCTTCATGAATTGCTTCGTGGCTTGAAGTTGGAGCGTGTGCATATGACGCATACGACGGAGTGCTTTCTGTTTCAGAATGAAGCGTGTCACGCACTGATCCTCCAAAGACCGCGAGCTTGCGACGAAGTACCGGAAGTCCACCGAAGAGGACGAGGTATGCAGCGGCAAGGCTCCAGATAATAAGCATGAGCCAATAGACTATGGTGCCCACAGGTCCCAGATCCAGACCGGTATACGGTATTTGCGACAGGTACACGCTCGCGAGCGGTGGTGCTTGGCGGGTGCTAAAGAAGACGCGAGGAGTTGGGTTTCCGCCACCTCCGCCACCACAGTTACCGCTACAACCTCCACCTCCACAATTAGTGGTACAGCCGCCTCCACCACAGTTGGTAGTACAACCACCTCCACCAGTCGTTATGGTGACCGGAGCCTGACATGCAATCTTGATAGCTTCGCCAGGAACGTGTGCGCTGTAAATAGTATCAACCGTTGGGTTAACCGTTACGGTACCCGTAGCAGTAGTGAACGTACCCACACCATCGATAGTGACTGAAGGCGCATCTACCGTCCATTTGAGAACTACAGCATTGTCGGTAGCAGTAACCGTCGCGCGATCCGCAGTGAGCGCGATACACGATGAACCACCGGTTGTCGTTGGAACAACAGTAACCGAAGCCTTACAGTGAATACTTTGTGTTCCGTTACTTACCGTACCGGTATAGGTCGTTGTCGTCGTTGGATTAACCACGACATGACCGGTTGAACTTGAAGCAGTGTTGAAGGTACCTACGCCATTATCGATTGTTATCGAATTGGTATTGAGCGTCTCCCATGTCAGCGTTACTGCAGCCCCCGGTGATATCGGGCCATTGGTCGATGCGGTGAGCGCAATACAACCAGCTTCAGGACCTGACGGTGGTGGAATGATCGGTGGGACTATAGGAACGATAGGAGTAAGCGGAATTATAGGAACAATAGGTACTTCAACCGTAGGAATGCCACAACAGGGAGAAGTGTTTGGGTTGTCTTGTGTAGGGGCCGTTACGATGATGTCAGTTCCAGGAACTGAAGGAGTGGTACAGCAGGGGGATGTGTTTGGGTTGTCTTGTTTTGGCGCGGTCACAACAACGTCTTTGTTGCCGTCATCCGAACCAGGATTACCACCATTATTGCCAGGCGTAACGGGTGCAGGGACCGTAACCACTGGTACAGGTACGACGATAGGAGCTATCACGATGGGCACAGGAGGAAGCACGGGCACTACCGGCGCCGGTGCGGTCACGATGATGTCAGGAATTACCTGGGCAAACGCGCCAGTTGGCGAGCCGAAGCCGGTAGCCATACCGAGTGCCATTCCTGCCACAAGGACAGCAAGCACAGCGAAAAGTCCCGAACGCATCGGATGCTTCATAGAACGGACTTTGTTGTTGATATACGTCATGGTGATGGTGTGTGAACGTTGGTAATAGCACGATAATAAATGCAGAAAATTCTGCCCCTGCTCTTGCGAGCGTACAAAAAAGAGGAGATGGGTTGCATGCGGCAGGATTACATCCTGCCGCATGGTTTCCGAGAGACGATCAGTGCGTCCAATGCTTCAAGCAGTTGGACCAATCGAAGATGAGCGGCCGAACGACTGCTGGCACCTTCTGGTACTCCACCCAGCTCCGATAGATCGAAGCGACTCGGGTGTGATAGTCGTCGAAACGAACCATCTTGCCGCACGACATTTGGCCAGTCTGCTTTTCACGGCAAACCAGCGCCATGTTCGCATCGCTTTGGGCGAACCGCGCCGAAACGTGGTATTCGACCCAGCGACCACCCGGAGGTGGTGCGAAAATGGTACGCCCCTCGAATGCGAGACGCATGCCGTTAACCTCCACCCCGATCGATTCGTAATTGCAGTCGTCCAGGCATTCGCGGTAGGAATGCCGCTGAGTCTCCCCAGCATAGTTCCAATACCAACAATCACCCTTCATTACATTCGGTCCCCAAAAGCTGAGGTGGTCTGCTTTGTCGATCGCCACGTCCTCGAACTGCGACCGGATGGTATAGCATTGTTCGCCGGCCGGAGGTGGTGGCGGAGGGGGGGCATCATTGAACGCGAGCGACCAGTTGTAGCAGATGAGCGGCATGTACAACGTGTACACGCGGCCGTTGTAATGGAATGCCCAGACTTTCGCCTGAACGCCCACCACGAGGCCACGACCGGCGCTCACGAGCCCGACGATGACATTCACGAGATAGTGGCCTGCACTCTCCACGAAATTGAGGTGCATGCCATTCGTGAGTGTCACGAGCTTGTGAGTGCCGTCCACTTCCACCCCATTGGGCTGATCGTGGATCATCTTGAGGACACCGTCCTTGGCACCCGCTGGCAAACAGCCAGCGGCGATCATGTGATCGAGTGCGAGTGGGAGCTTTTCCAAGGCCTCCTTCTCAGTGTGCGCGAACGGGGCGCCGCCGAGATGCTTCCAGATGAACGCATTCGCGGACGAACACGTACCGGTAGCAGGCGCGGTGGCTTCTGCTTGTGCGATGCTTGCTTGCGACGTCCCACACATGAGGGACAACGCGGCGAGCGTAGTGATGAAGTTCTTCACGTCTCTATCTCCTCGTTATGGAAAGGTCTGGTTTGCTCCCTCCGGCGAATCCGGTGAGCTTTAATTTCTTACCCGTCTTGCGACGAGGCTCGTTGCATTTGCATTGAGCTATCCACCAAGGAACCTGAGTTCCCGAACGGACAGCTTCCTACAAAGTATGGGTTTCGACAAGATTTGCCGTAACGACAAAACGGTCCGACTTCTGGCCAAATGAGTTACAGGTCGCAAGGGTAAGCTTGCTGCCTTCAACGGTAAGAGGAATCGAATCTTCAGTCGCGTTAGCCTTTACGACGGTCTCAACACTGTAAACATACACGTGGCCGCTTCCGGTCACGGCAATCTGATCTCCCTGCTTCAAGTTCTGAATACCATCAAATGCCTTGAAGTTCTGGTTGTTAACCAAAGGAAGATAGCTTGAGTGACCAAAGATGATCACGTTGCCCTGCTCACCAAGCTTTGCTGATGTCGGATAACGGACGGCACCTTTTAGAAGTGCATTGTCCAATACTTCCACATTAGTCGATTCAGGATTAGATACTGATACTGATAGCTTGATCGCAGGAATCTCAATCTTGACCGGAAGCTCCGGCGTTGCAATCGGTGCGGACACCAGTGGTCCAACCGAGAGCTTCGTCGTGTCACCGTATACGTTGCTCGCAGTTGTTGGGTCTGGAAGGACGTCGAGTGCTGCAGCGATACCAGTCGTGATAAAGAAGACCAGCACAAATACGGACAAGAATGCCCACTTGCGGTAATACGCGGTCTTGCTCGCTTTTACGAGTTTAACCGCGGTCTTTACTGTTAGAGAATTCGTGTTCATATCCGTGCCTACACATCTTCACATTATAAAGAGTGGTTGTCAAGGGTAGGCTCTCAGAGCAGGGTTCTCCCTTCATATAACCTTTTTGTACATGAAGGGCCGCTTAAGGCAGGTACTTGACATACTGAAATAGCTATGCTAAATATAGATTATATGGAAATAACAACAACCACTATCAATCAGAACCCGTCACGTCGCGCGGCTATTAACTCGCTTGCCGTGGTTGGTTTTATTGCACTTATTATTATCGGTATTGGCCTCGCTATCTATAGCGCGCGCTACGTCCCTGTCGCGGTATCGCGCATAGGTACTGCAGCAGTATCACTTTCACAGGTGTTCCGCCCAGCGCATACTGATCCAGCACTTCAGGTTGTAAGCCTCGCTTCAACGACGCTACCTATTGAGAACGATGTTTCTACCACGACTGCAACGACAACAGTCACCTTCCCTACTGCCACGACAACTCCTGTAAAGACGACGACTGCAGGAACACCCGGTACAACTACTCACACAGTAGTCACCACGACAACAACTCGTTCGGCTCCCTATGGTCTTTCTGACCTCTCGGTTACCGTGACTCAGGTGGGGTACCTCGACAACGGCACTACTGATTCATTCATCGGCGCAACTTCAATTCCTTATGGAAAGACAGGCGCGGTGAAATTCACGGTCCGCAACGCTGGTACAAACGTTAGCGGTAACTGGAACTTCCGTGCTGATGTTCCTACCTACCCATCGTTCAGCTTCACGTCTCCTGACCAGCAGTCACTCCTTCCTGGAGACCAGATTGACTACACTCTCGGTTTTGACCGCGGACAGCAGGGCAACAATCGCGTGATCACTATCACCGTTGACCCAAGCAACTACGTTTCAGAACAGAACGAGAACAACAACGTCTCATCTGGTTCGATGACTGTTCTCTAATTCTTACAGAGCATTTGCAAACAAAACATCCGCGCCAAAGGCGCGGATGTTTTGTTTTAGATCGATAGCGTAAAGCACCATCTTGAACCCTTATATAGAAAACCGCTCCAGTCATACACGCTGGAGCGGGTGAATCATTGATATGTCAGGGGTATCGAACTGGAAAGCGGCACTCTGGTCCCCACGTCGTGGTATCGCTGGCTCGACAAGTGAGCCTGCGGATCCGTTTTCGATCGCGAGGAACTTCTCGAGTGTCGAGTACAAAGACCCAGTAATCGCCGCCATCTCTCTCCCATTGATCACTCATGGGCTTGTGGAGGAATGGAATTCTATTTTCTCGTTGAAGTTCGGGATACTTCTCGCCGAACCAGAGGACATCCTCGCGTTCAGGGCGAATCGCGCCTCGGCGTTCAAATTCAGCCAAGACTTGCGAAGTGCTCATATCCCGACCAAAAGAGATAAGGTCGAAACGCAGGTCTCTCGGTTGCCCGTCTATTTGAACGAAGTCGGTCTTTATGAGCAGGCCCTTAGACCCAAACAAAAAGTCCTTAGCAATTCCATCTACTTCGTCATAGCAGCCGGCTTCAATAAGATCTCCCTTCGTGCGGCGACCACCAACGGTCAGTGGAAGCAATTCACCGTACGGCGGAAATTGTTGCGTACGAAGCTCCGCGAGCCTGTTGCCAGCGATTAGCTGTTTTACCATTGCGGTAGTCCAGCCGTTGCGCGCGAGCGCCCCATTTAATTCCCGGGTAATGCCGGGGGTGAGAACTTGATTGTCTATCACGACGATTCTCCAACCAAAGAACAATGTCTGTTACGACACCGACCAAGCATGCGCCTGGTAAATGGAATTTACCATGTCAACCACGATTGTCTATGGTGCTAAACGTCCAAGTTCGCGAGCTTGGCGTTGCTTTGAATGAAACTCTTGCGGCTTGGCACGTCCGTACCCATAAGGATATCGAAGATTCGGTCTGCATCTACAGCGTCCTCAACCGTGATGCGCTTGAGCAAGCGACGCTTCGGGTCCATAGTCGTCTCCCAGAGCTCTTCGGGGTTCATTTCACCGAGACCTTTGTATCGCTGGATTGAAACTTTAGCTGTCCTCTTTGTAGCAACTCCGCTCTCAGCGCTTTCCTCACCCTCCTCGGTTCCCTCTTCCGGTTCTTCTCCTTCTTCACCACCCTGGTCGATTGAGTCAGCATCGGGTCCGAGAATCTTAAACTTCTCTTCGTCAGAGTATGCGTAGTGCACTTCCTTTCCACGCTTTATTTTATAGAGTGGTGGCTGGGCGATGTATATGTATCCACCATCAATAACAGCGCGGAAGTGCCTATAGAAAAGAGTGAGAAGGAGCGTGCGAATGTGTGCACCGTCGACGTCGGCATCGGTTGCGATGATGATGGTGTGGTATCGAAGCTTGCTAAGGTCGAAGACGTCGCCAATAGCCGTACCAAGCGCAATAACCAAGTTTTTGATCTGCTCTGACGCGAGCATCTTGTCGAGGCGAGCACGCTCAATGTTCAAAATCTTTCCGCGAAGCGGGAGGATTGCCTGTGTTTTGCGATCACGACCCATCTTTCCTGAACCACCGGCAGAGTCTCCCTCCACAATAAAGAGTTCAGAATCAGCCGGGTCTTTGCTCTGGCAGTCCGCGAGCTTTCCTGGAAGCGTCATGCCTTCGAGTGCACCTTTGCGAAGTACGGAATCTTTGGCGGCTTTAGCCGCCTTGCGAGCTTTGAGTGCCAGCAATACCTTACCAACGATTGCCTTAGCATCGTCTGGATTCTCTTCGAGGAACATTGCGAATGCTTCACCAAAGACACTGGCCACAGCGCCCTGTGCTTCAACAGAACCGAGCTTTGCTTTGGTCTGTCCTTCGAACTGGATTTCCGGCATCTTTACGGACACCACGGCAGTGATACCTTCGAGTACGTCGTCTCCCGTAAAATTCTCCTCGCTTTCCTTAATTACTTTTGCAGTGCGTGCGTATGCATTCACCGTACGGGTAAGCGCTGTCTTGAAACCGGTAATGTGTGTACCGTGCTCCGAGTTATACGTGTTGTTGGCAAAGGCCATGATACGCGGCGTGTAGTCGTCGATATACTGCAATGCAACTTCCACCATGACGCCGTCCTTCTCTGCTTCTACATAAAATATGTTCTTGTGGACGGGCTTCTGGCGCTGGTTATAAAAGGCGACGAGTGAGCGAAGACCGTTCTCGAAGTAGAAGGTCATTGATGGTGCGTCGATACCAAGTTCGCGAACGTAGGCAACGGCCTCTGAATCCTTACCAGCAGAGTCGGGCGCATTGCGAAGATCAAGCACGCTAATGCGTGTTCCCTTCACGAGATACGCCTGCTGGCGCACGTGGCCGACAATCTTGTTCCATTCCCAATTGATACCGTCTTTGAAAATTGAAACGTCTGGCTTAAAGAATGTGACGGTGCCCTGATGCTTCGTCTTTCCAATCTGCTTCACCTTTGCCTGTGACTTACCGATCTTGTACTCCTGCATGTGCGTCGCACCTTCTTTATGGACGATAACTTTTGCGTGCTCAGACAGCGCGTTCACCACCGAAGCTCCCACGCCGTGAAGACCACCGGACACTTTGTATCCAGAATCCTCACCGCCGAACTTTCCGCCAGCATGAAGCGTCGTCATGATGGTCTCGAGTGCTGAGACTTTTGTTTTTGGATGGATGCCTACCGGAATGCCACGACCGTTATCAACGACACGAACGTAGCCGTCAGGAAGAAGCGCGATCTCAATATCGTCAGCAAATCCACCCATCGCCTCGTCGCGTGAGTTATCAAAGATTTCCCAAATTAGATGGTGCAGACCGTCTGGACCAGTCGTACCAATGTACATACCCGGGCGCTTGCGCACAGGATCAAGACCCTCGAGCACGCTAATGCTCGACGCGTCATATTCATTGCTTTTAGCAGCTTTTTTTGTTGTCACGTCGTCTTTCTTGGCCATATATCGTTACTACTAGTATAGCATATTCTGCGACGCATTTGTCCTGCAAACCCTTGCTTTATATGTGTTTTAGGTTATTATGTGTCTTGAGGAGGAAGGATCATGTTCGAAGATTTGTTCAGCGTTAACAATCCGCATCGGGATCACTTGATCCGCTTCGCTTATTTCGTGATTATCCCGATTGCCCTGCTCTTGTGTGTAGCTTCAGCTATCAAGCTGGGCTGCGGGCTTGTGTGGCGCTTCATGTGGAGTCGTCGTCCAGAACCAACCATCTAAGGATTCATGGGATGGCAAAAGTACCTTTCGTGCCCGCAAAGCGCGAGCGAACTGAGTTTTGGGTCTACCCGTGGGCGATTATCGCCACGACCGCGGCAGTGTTGGCCTATATCGGTGATACCATCTCCCGTCCATTCCGGACGTTCCTGGCCAGAATTCGTGGAAAACCGCGCTGAACCCTTCGTTGAAAGACGGGGGTTCTTTTCATTTGAGGCTTTCTTTACTTCATATACGGAGTACAGTACTGATATGAATAGTTCGCCTCACAGGATAGGAATTGCATTTGGAGTTCTCGGTATCCTTTTCGTGGCAACGGTGGCATTCGCTACATATGATCATCTTCAGAATACGCGCGCGCTTTCAGTAACTCGCGCTGACCTGGCTTCGACTACGGCGACCTATGAAGAACAGGTAGCCACTCAAGAGAAGACCCTGCAAGACGCCCAAGCGCAGAATCAAGCACTTTCCAGTTCTCTTGCATCGGAGCGCCAAAAGAATGGTGATTATCAGAGCCAAGTGGGAGACCTCACAAGCACGGTTGGCATACTCACCAAACTTACGACTATCGATCCTCAACTGCTCGCGAAGTATTCAAAAGTATATTTCCTGAATGAGAATTATAGTCCGGCCAAGCTCGCCACCATTACTCCTGAGGAGACGTATGATCATGCGCGTATCTATAAATTTGAAGGCGATGCGCTTCCTTTTCTCGATTCAATGATGAGGGATGCACGCACTGCAAGCACCAGTCCGCTCGTTGTTTCTGCATATCGTTCCTTCTCCGAACAATCTTCTCTCAAGGCGAGCTACAAAGTCACCTATGGTGCAGGCACGGCAAATTCATTCTCTGCCGATCAGGGCTATTCAGAGCATCAACTTGGTACGGCGATAGACTTCACCACTGACACACTCGGTGCGAATTTCACCATCTTCGACAAGACTACGACATACGTTTGGCTCACCCAGAATGCTTATAAATACGGCTTCGTCATTTCATATCCAAAAGCCAATAAGTTCTATACCTACGAGCCGTGGCACTGGCGCTTCGTCGGCGTTTCACTTGCGACGTACCTACACGACCATAATCAGTATTTCTATGATCTCGATCAGCGCACCATTAACGGATACCTCGTAAACCTGTTTGATCGATAATATATGAAAAATCCCCATCGCTCGAAAACGTGGGAATTTGTTATATCTGACTATCACGCAATTCGCGCGGCAGATGTCGATTGATTCCTTCGTCTCTGTTCCAGCCGACTCTGCCTTCACGGAAGAATTGACCATACCAGAGCGGCGGCAGGATAGACGCCGGATCCATACCGACATTTGCATAGTCCTGCTTGAATCTGCGAACAAACTTTCTGGTGTCTCCTCCAGACAAGAGCCAGGCATTGATTTGGCGACTACGATTCCCATGACCAAGAATGAAGAACCGTGCGGCTCGACGCTCCCGGTGATAGATCTCGATAGAGTTTGAAATGATGAAGTGCTCGATTTCTCGCATCTTGGATCTCGTAATCTTCCAAGGCTCCTCGCCTGGAAGGACTAGATTCTTTCTGCTGGGACCGAATCTCTCAATTCTGCTCCTGAGATATTCATCAACTTCCGGTGATGAATTCGGCAATCCATACATTTTTTCCGCTCGCGGCCACTCACCATAGATTTTGGAGGAGATTTTTAGTGCTGGCGAATCGTTAACCCTCATCATGGTAGTAGCGGCTCTGACCGCATCGCTGCTCAGAAAGAAGTCAGGATTGATCCGCAATATCTCATCTTCGTATGGCCCTACCTGCAAGAGACCTTTTTCACTGGGTTCGCAGTCATTCCCGAGATAGGTATTTTGCTCAATTGCGAGAGTATGGATATGGCGACCCAGCCATACAATCGCGCGTGCGTTTGCATCTGGATGCATTTCCTGTTCCTACTCTTACGCGTTACAAAGCCCCCCGCAGATATCTAACGTCATTTAATCATATAAGTCAAAGGTGGTATGGTATTTTTATGTCGTTGGTAATTATGGCCATTGGTCTTCCTGGTTCAGGCAAAACAACGCTCCTTACACCTCTTAAGGAGAAATATAACCTCACGTTTATTAATCGTGATGCTATTTATAACGAGATGTTTGGAGTAAATTCGGACGACCGGTCGCTCATTGGCATAGTTTTTGAAGAAACAGCGCGTAGATTGGACGCTGCAATTCGCAATAATGAAAATATTTTGCGCGAATCAATATTTGCTGATCCTGAAGAACGCCGTGAGACCATTGTTGCTGCACGCGCATCGGGTGCAGAGCGCGTTGTGGGGGTATTTATAGATATAGATCTAGAAGTAGCTAAAGATCGAAACCAGAAACGTGAACGACACGTTCGCGATGAAGTTATTGATTGGCGATATCTACAACTCTGTCACTACCCTCCAAGTATCGATGATGGCTTCGATGCGTTCTATACGTTTGATGCATCTCCAACAAAGGAGCAGCTCGAAGAATTTGAAAAGAAAGAATTTGGTTTACCTTAACGCACTTCCCAACCGTCTTTAGCGTTTAGGGCTTCAGTGATAGCGGCCATTGCAGGGTCGATGTCGGTGTCTGCGAGTGTGCGCGAGTCTGATTGGAAGACCATCCGGAAGGCGTATGAAATGCGGGAAGTGCCGGTTGTTGCATCTGTTTTTTCAAAGCGATCGAAGAGGTCCATGCGTACAAGCAAGTCCCCTGCTGCACCAGCAATGGTAAGTGAGACTTCTGACTCTTCGGTGCCGGCAGGTGTCCAGACAGCCACATCGCGAAGTGCGAACGGATAGAGAGAGAACTGTTTATAGGTGGCAAGTCGTATCTGAACGGGCTCATATCCTTCGCCAAGTGCTTCGAGGTTTACGTTCTCAAGTGAGAGTTCACATATAGTTGGATCGATGACCGAGGGAAGCGTGAGGCCACTTGTTGGGAGTATGTCTGCGAGCGCTTGCACTGTTTCGGGGAGTACATTCACTGACTGCTTGCCCGCAAGTTGCTTATAGCCGAGCGTAAGTGCAAAGTGTTCACGATCTTTTTTGAAAACCGAACCGAGCTCGAACAACTTTAGCGCAGGCTCAGTGCCGAGAACTGCAGGGGCAACGAATTCTGCGCGCGTAAGCGCGTCCTTCATGTTTTCAATGAGTGTAGGGCGGAGCGCTGGTCGATCAGACTGGAGGGGGTTCTCCAGCACAATTTCTCCTTCTGCGGCGAAAGATTGAGTGCTTATCTCTGTGAAGCCATGCTGCGTGAGCACGTCTCTAAATCGTTCGAGGCCACGGAACTTCCGCTGGTCGGGCGCAGTCGTCATGGCAGGAAGTTCTACCGGTAGCACGCGATCATATCCGAGTACACGACCGACTTCTTCGGCGATGTCTTGGACGGTAGCAATATCCGTGCGTTCAAAGGTTGGCATGATAGTGAACATTTCACCTTCAACTTGGTGCGGAAGCGCGATGCGGTCGAGTGCCGTCTTCACATCATCTACTGAAAAGTTCGTTCCAAGGATGGCATTGATTCGTTCGAGTGTTGCTGGTACATGCGGCTGAGCTGAAACAGGATGTGGGTATACATCGACGACGCCTGCGACCTCCCCGCCCGCAACGTCTTGTATGAGTTTCAAAATATCGCGCATGCCATATGCACCGAGCTCGGGAGATATTTTATTTTGATAGCGAAGCGATGCGTCGGTCCAAAGCTTGAGAGCTTGAGACATTTTGCGAATAGCTGTTCCTTCGTATGTTCCAACTGATATCAAAAGGTCTGTAGTCGCCTCCGTAATTCCCGATGCCATGCCACCTTTAAGACCAGCGATATCGAGGGCTGTGCCGCTGGTTGCATCTGCAATAACGAACATGTCGGGGGTGAGGGTGTATGTTTCGCCGGTAAGCACGGTTACAGCCTCGCCCGCCGCTGCGCGGCGGATTGTTATGCGCGTACTATCTCCATCCTTAGCAATCTTCCCCAAATCAAAAGCGTGCATCGGCTGACCAATGTTGAGCATCACGTAATTCGTAGCGTCGACGATGTTATTGATCGAGCGCTGCCCTACCGACTCGAGGGCTTCTTTCAGCCATGCTGGCGACGGCCCTACCTTCACCCCGTGCACGAGCGCGGCGAGGTGGCGAAGTACATATGCGTCGTCGACTTCGACGGTAAGTTTGTCGGTCGAAGGGAATTCCGGGAGCGATTCGCGTAGCGGATCGCTTGTCATTGGAATGCCCAGCGAAGCCGCGGTCTCGAGCGCCACACCACGATGACTAAGCCCGTACGCAGCACGGTCAGGAAGGATTTTCACATCGAGCATGTCGCCCTTTATTTCTTCCACTTCACTCGAGTGAAACGTAAGCGCATCAGCAAGCCCCTCACTTGCTGGAAGCGGTTCAGTAAAATACTTCTGGAGCCACGTGCTGGAGACTTTCATATTAGTTGTTTGTGTCTACGACCTCTTCAATATCAAAACCATGGTTGAAGCGAATATCACCGGAATGGAAAAGACGCACGTCCGGCACGCCGTGCTTAATCATGATCAAACGCTCAATGCCACCACCAAAGGCAAATCCTTGTACCTTCTCGGGATCGAGGCCTGCATTACGAAGAACGTTCGGGTGCAGCATGCCTGCACCCGCAACTTCGAGCCACCGACCTTCTTTGCCCGGCGGTACAAACCACACATCGATTTCTACCGACGGTTCCGTGAATGGAAAGAAGCTCGGACGGAAACGTACTTTTGCTTCTTCACCAAGGTATGCGCGATAGAAATGATCGAAGGTTCCTTTGAGATGCGCGAGTGTAATCCGTCCGATAGGGCCGACGGCAAAGCCGTCGAGTTGATAGAACTGTGCCTCATGCGTCATGTCGGTCGCTTCATTACGGAATACTTTTGACGGCGCGATCATACGCATTTCTTCCGTACCGTCTTTTGCCATTTGCTCGAGGCAGCGAATAGTCACAGAGGTCGTGTGTGTGCGTGGAGCTCGTCGCTTCTCCTCTTTAGTCCAAAACGTGTCCTGCATATCGCGCGCAGGGTGGTCGGCAGGCACGTTCAGTGCGTCAAAGTTGTACCACTCGTCTTCAAGCTCAGGACCGTAGGCAATGCCAAAGCCCATGCCAGCAAAAATGCCAGCAATCTCGCGGATTGCGGCAGACATAGGATGAAGGCGGCCGGTGCTCATATATGAAGACTATACCTCATACAACCTAGAAAAATAAGGCCTTTTTTGCTATAGTGGGGCTACCTGCAATCAGACTCGCGCACTCCATGAACTTCAACTACGTTATCTATCCATTCATATTTATAGGCCTCTATTTTGAGGTTTTCGTACTGTTGGTATTCCTTTCAGCGCCGGCGCGCGACCGCAGGGCGCGCGCAACGAGTACGCGCACGCCAAAGGTCGCCATGATCGTACCAGCCTGGAATGAAGCCCCGACAATTAAAGCCAATATTGAGTCACTACTCGAGCTCGATTACCCTGAAGACAAACTCTCTGTGGTAGTCGTAAATGACGGTTCGACCGATGGGACAAAAGAAATCCTCGATGAGAATTTTACCAATCACCCACGAGTCACCGTTGTGCATCAAGTAAATGGCGGCAAGCACTCGGCACTCAATGCGGGAATCGATATGGCAACTGACGCCGAACTTGTCGGCTGTCTTGACGCTGACTCATTTGTTGAACGCAATGCGCTGCGTGAAATCATTTCGTGTTTCGATAATCCAAAAGTCGCTGCAGCGACGGTAGCGATGTCGGTCTTCGAACCAAAGAAGCCACTCGAGATCATGCAGAACGTTGAATATGTTTTAGGTATCGCGCTCCGTCATATCCTTTCTTCAGTGAACGGTATCTATGTAACCCCTGGCCCATTCTCACTCTATCGTCGCGATATTGTGCTTAAGGTAGGCGGTTTCCGTTTTGGCCACCAGACAGAAGACATGGAAATGGCTCTCCGTTTGCAAAAGGAAGGCTATTGGATTGAGAATGCGCCGCGTGCACGTGTGTATACCAAAGTTCCAACGACCGTGCGTGGACTCATAAAACAACGCACGCGCTGGACGTCGGGCTTCCTTCGCAACGTCGCCTTTGACTACCGCGGACTCGTAGCGAATCCCCGTTTTGGTGTACTCGGTATGGTGGTACTTCCTCTTGGATTCCTTGCCATTGTTGGCGGTATTTTGCTCTTTGTTGTCACCATCGTCATAGCCATCCAGAATCTCGTACATTCCTATTTCATACATAGCGGCATTCCCCTTTCATACATACTGAGTCAAAAACTTTCCTTCGACATATTCTACGTACCGGTATCGGTTCTACTCTTGCTCGGCATCGTTACCAGCATCGGCATGGTCATGTTTATTTACATGGGTAAGAAAGTATCCAATACACCAGGACGACTTCTCCCCGGCATCATTGCGTATGCCCTTATCTTCAGGTTCATCGCACCCTTCTGGCTCATTCGCTCTCTCAAAGATGTGACGCTGGGCAAGAAACGTCCTTGGCGCTAAGCGCTGGTTCTGGTACCGTACATTCTATTCACTAACAACCTTCTGGCATGTCATTAAACGCACGAAACGCACTCTGGGCACTCCTCATTACGGTCCTTATAACCGGTACGGTTATCTATGCCGTGAACTACCTCGACGAGCAGCGCGTGGCCCAGCTAGACGACCTCCAGACACGCCTTGCGACCGATACCCTCTCCGTAGAGACGCAGTTCGCTCTCCTTGAATCAGCACCCTGTGCAGACGTCTCTGAGGGCAACACGCTCTCACAGGAAGTGAGTAGTCTCGGTGACAAACTCTCGGTTACGGAGACACGCCTGGGTACCGATGACGCTCAAGTACTCGAACTTAAGAAGCAATACACGCTTCTTCAGATTCGTGATTATCTTCTCACCAAACGCCTTTCTACCGCCTGCCACATAGACCCTACCGTCGCGCTGTATTTCTATTCAAACACTGCCGGTTCATGTGCCGATTGTGACCGCGCTGCATACGCACTCTCGTACCTCCACGAAACGAATCCAAAACTCCGTGTGTATGCCTTTGACTACAACCTCGACCTTGGTGCACTCAAGACACTTATCGCTGTTGAGAAAGTTGATCCGAAATTCCCTGCCTTTGTAATTAACGGCAAGCGCACCTACGGCTTCACCACACTCGACGACTTCAAGCTCCAATTCCCGAAGGACTTCTTTGCAACAACGACAGCCACCTCTACCGCAGCAACGACAACCAAGAAGAAATAGTTCGGTGTATAAAAGAAAACCACCAGCCTTAAGGCTGGTGGTTTTCTTTTTGGAGCCGCCTCCCAGGCTCGAACTGGGGACCTTCACTTTACAAAAGTGTTGCTCTACCAACTGAGCTAAGACGGCATCTGGACACTACTGACTGCAGTAAGCGCCTCCTGCGGAGGCGCTTACTATTTGTATCAAAGTTAGCTCTTTATGTCGATATCCATCGACTTCCTCCGGGTGCGCTGCACCGCGCGCTTCAAGTACGTAACGGTGGCTGTAGTACGTGAGACACTCGGTGGTGGCAATGGAACATCACGACGCGTGCGGAGCGTACGCACTACACGCGTCAAAAAACGTTCAAGAGCACGCACCGCTATCAAGCTCCCGTGAGCAATATCATGGGCAGCGCGCTCAATGCTTGAGCGCGCGACATCTGCACTAAACGCTCCCCAATCCACATGCTGAAGGATAAACGATACACGCTCAACTTTCCCATCAAGCATGTACCGACGACCAGCGAGCAATCGCTTACCACTGCGTTCCTCGAACCCTACAAGCACCAAAAATGCCACCAGGAGTGCGACAAGAATGACTATGGCAATCAGGTATGCCATATAGGAATGTGATTATCCGCGCGCTGAAAAGCGTACGAAACGACTGATCTCTACGCGCTCACCAAACTTCTGCGTAGCTTCGGTAATGAGGTCGCGAACAGTCTTGCTCTCGTCTTTGATATACGCCTGGTTCATGAGGACCTGGTCCTTGAAGTAGCTCGCCATCTTACCCTCGAGAATCTTCTCCTGCATCTCTGCTGGCTTATCCTTCACTTCTTCGTTAAAGACTGACTTTGCTGCCGTAACAGCTTCAGGAGCGATGTCTTCTTCGTTGAGGTAGGTAGGGTTCGCTGCGGCAACATGCATGGCAATTTCACGTGCAAGTGCGATGAAATCTTCGTTACGAGAAACAAAGTCGGTCTCGCATGAAAGGAGTACCATAGCGCCAATTTCGCCACCATGGACGTAGGTGCCAATTGCACCAGCAGCAAGGTCGCGATCGCTCTTCTTGTCGGCAGCAGCACCAGAACGCTTGCGGAGAATAACCTCTGCCTTGTCCATGTCGCCTTCAGCCTCTTCAAGAGCCTTCTTGCACTGCATTATTGAAACGCCGGTCTTATCACGAAGCGTCTTGAGGGTGTCCATTCCGATTTCCATAGTAACGAGGTTAAAGATCTTATGTAATTAAAACGCGTATACGCACCCGTGTGGGAACGTTAGGTTACGCTGCGCGACCGCTAGCAAATGCCTCAGTAAGTTCGTTCAAGATGAGCTCAACCGTCTTGCGTGATGAATCATTCGTAACGATTGGGTACGCTGCATCCTTGAGGTCACAGTCAGAGCTCATGATACCGATAACAGGAATGCCTGCATCGCGGGCTTCTTTGGTAGCGTGAGCTTCAGCCTTCGTGTCAACGATGACCATAGCGTCAGGACGCTTTGCGAGGTTAGTGATGCCACCGAGACGAGTCTCAAGGCGCTCGATTTCGCGATCGATGAAGATGCGTTCAAGCTTGGTGTATAGCTTCGCGAGCTCGCCGCTATCGCGCTTGCTGGTGAGGTCTGCAAGGCGATCGATACGCTTTTTGATTTCTACGAAATTCGAGATAGTTCCTCCAAGCCAACGGCCAGAAACGTGAGGCTGTCCGATGCGGATAGCAGCTGCACGAACTTCGTCTGATACTTCACGCTTTCCTCCTACGAAAAGCACAACCTTTCCATCGCGAGCAAGAGCTGCCATGGCGGTCTTTGCACGAGCGATCTGGTCATCAGTCTTTGCAAGATCGAAGATCTCAACCTTTGAGGTTGTACCGAGTACAAACTTCTTCATTGATGGGTGGCGGCGGCTCTTTACCTGGGCAAAATGAGCACCCGTCTCGAAGAGACGGTCAACACCAGCGCCCTTTATTTCTGTTTCAGTCATTACTATGAAGATACCACGAGCCTTTGTGTGGCGCAAACCTTGGCGCAGACGGCGAATGGCAGGAATACGCCCTCCCCCACCCCTAAAACTCCTGAAACTTCGGTATCACATTCACAATGACTTGCTGGGTAACACCGTCGCAGGTGATGGTGTAGGTAGCTTGGGTGGTGATGGTACCTGCAGGGATGTTGATTGAGCCAC
>JAQBRJ010000003.1 GCA_028286545.1 Parcubacteria group bacterium
GTGGCTCAATCAACATCCCTGCAGGTACCATCACCACCCAAGCTACCTACACCATCACCTGCGACGGTGTTACCCAGCAAGTCATTGTGAATGTGATACCGAAGTTTCAGGAGTTTTAGGGGTGGGGAAACCACAGCAAACTATTGCGTTTTTAGATAAATTGTGGTTCTGTAAATTATAGGGTGGACTGCATCATGCATACCCGCCGAACGTATCTCGAAGAGGAGACGAGTCGTGAGAAAGCTCTTACACATAGTGATTGTTCTCTTGCTCGCGGGTTTCTCCGTGGTAGCAAGCGCCGAGCCGAAGTGGGATTACCCGCATGCGGCGTATGTCGGTTCGCTTCGCAGCGAGCAGGGTGACATCCCGGCGCAGCAAGCAAGCATCTACAAGCGTGAGCTTGGCTGCAAGAAAAATCCCTGCCTGATCGTGGTGAACAACGTCGACGAAAGCAAGATCGAACAGCTCTTCATGAGCGCAGGCGATCGTGATGAGAAGGGCAATATCGTCTGGGGTACGAACATGCTCCCCGCGAAGGGCGTGGGCGCCAAGAGCTTCCTGTTTTGGGAGTGGAAGAAGCCACCGGCGCTCGCAAGTTGTCCGATGGACGTCAAGATGGTTGTTCACCAGATCGGCCATCCCGACAATATAATCCAGCAGGTTTTCGACTTCTGCGGACCCCATGGCACCGGATTTCTCGTCCTGCGAGATCCCGATGATCCGGTGGTCAAGAACGCCACGAGCGCCGCATCCTCAACGCCCGCAGCCGCAGATATGGCTTCGAACAACTGAAACGCCACGAGATCCGCAAGGAACTCATAAACCGCCAAACTTTATTGATTCGGCGGTTTTTCATATCTATCGCAACGCTCAAGTGCCTCATATTTGCTGCCGAGAGCCTTATTTGTTATAGTCACATGCATGAAGAAAGACATTCACCCAGCCGACTACCGCCAGGTACTTTTCGTCGATATTGCCTCAGGAGCTGAGTTCCTGATCGGTTCGACCATTCGAACAACCGAAACAGGGAAGTTTGAGGGAAAGGAGTACCCAAAGGTTACCGTCGAAATCTCAAGTAAGTCTCATCCGTTTTATACCGGTGAAGACCGCACCCTCGACAAGACGGGTCGCGTTGAGCGTTTCAAACAGCGCGCTGCAAAGAAGTCGTAATCGATTCTACAAAAGAAAAGAGCCGCTTACGCGGCTCTTTTCTTTTGTATGCACACTGAACCCCCATCAATGAGATTAGTATAAAGGAAGGATATCGTTACCGTCAATACGCGAGCGCCACTGCTGAAAAGCAGTGGCGCTCGTTGGTACCGGCGGAGGGACTCGAACCCTCAAAATGAATTTGATGAGGATTCAGAATGCAAACCTGCCACCGGCACTTTCTCAGAATATAAAACCAAACATGATGGAGAGTTCAAGAGAAAGTAGGTAAAAACTGAGTTTTTTGTTAGGATTTTCAGAATGGAATATTCTCCTGAATTTAAAACGAACCATAAGACCGCATATCTAGCGGAGGAATATGAGCGTATCGATCGCGAGCTCGCGGAAGCGGTAACGGCTGCCGCCGGTGACCCGGAGCTCACAGAACTTGCTGAAGAAGACAAGAAGGCGGGCGAAGCCCGCCAGGAAGAGATACTTGCCGAGATACAGCAGATTCTTGATAAGGATAAGGAAGAAGAATCGTTGCCAAAGGCAGTGGTGCTTGAACTACGCGCTGGTGCAGGGGGTGACGAAGCTTCACTGTTTGCTTCAGAGCTTCGTGATATGTATCTGAAGTATGCCGAAGGTAAGCGTTGGCAGGCACGCCGTATTGATGACCTCACTATCGAATTTACGGGCACACCAGCATATGAAGCATTTCGATACGAGACAGGGGTCCATCGCGTGCAGCGCGTGCCGTTGACCGAAAAGAACGGACGTATCCATACCTCGACAGCATCCGTAGCCGTACTTCCTATTCGCACCAAGCCAAAGTTTGAAATCAATATGGCAGACATTGAGATGGAATTTTCACGTTCAGGCGGCGCGGGCGGACAAAACGTGAACAAGGTTGAGAGTGCTGTACGTCTTATTCATAAGCCAACAGGTATTGATGTGCGCTCGACTAGTGAGCGTTCTCAGCTTAACAATCGTCTCAAAGCCCTTGAACTTCTTTCCGCAAAGCTTGAAACACTCTATGAAGAAGAAGAAGCGAAGAAGCACGCAGACCTGCGCAGTGGTCAAATTGGCACCGGCGACCGCTCAGAAAAGATTCGTACCTATAACTTCCCGCAGGACCGCGTTACAGACCACCGTCTAAAGGAGTCGTGGCACAACCTGCCTAAAATTATGCTTGGTGGAATTGATCCTATTATTGAGGCGCTTCAAACTGCCGCAGCGAGTGGGGGAGTTGGTGCTGCGGAAGACGAGGATTAATTTTAGATACTTATACACAGGGGGACGCTTCGTAGGTAGCTAAGCACGTAGAATAAGAAGAATGATATCTTCAGAATCTCCTTCTCAAACGCCCCATACTTCAAAGTCTTTAACGAATGCGACAATTATTGCAGCAGCAGTTGCAGTGATAATTTCTGCAGTAGCATACACTCCATTGCTTCACGTATTTCGTCCGGTTCCGAATGATCAATACCTGGTATCGGTAACGCTCCCAAATGTTACGCGTTCATACCTTTATACGTATAACCCAAAGCCCGCTAAAGACGCATCGCCGTATTACGCGTACATGGTAAAAGCGGGGGACAAAGAATTGCCAGTATTAGACCTTGTTTCTATTTCTCCAACGGAGTCGTACTACCTCCTTCTCGAGGATGCGTCTTCATCAGTTTCAAATATATATAAGGATGTGAAGGGAAGCGTAACTAGACTTACTACCAGCGCTACACCGAAGCGTGGCATGAGTGTCGATACGCAGTCGGGGGCACTGTCTTTCCAGAGTCCCGTAACAAAAGGGCCTGTATCTTCGGAATGGGAGACAGTTATCTTTAATCCAAGCACTTCAAAGGAACAGCTAACAGGTTTGGTGTCGTTCCGTTCAGTGCTCCTTTCGGGAGGAAATGCTCTTTTCTTGGTTGGAAGTACCTCGGTTCAGTTTGCAACGAGTAATGGTACAGGAAAGAAGGCAGTGCTTCCAATTTCAGGATCAAGTCTGGTTGCGTTTTCAATCGATGCTTCAAAGATCGCTGTATACAACGCAGTGACCCATGGCGTTGATTCCTATACATATTCGAGCTCTAAAGGCATAAGTTTCGATCACTCGTCTACGCCATTGCCAGCTGATGTACATGCTATTGCATATGCAGGAAACGATATTCTTGCAGTGTATAAAGATATCTCGTTGCCAACTAACTATGTTATTAAAAATCTCACTACAGATGTAGAAACGTCACGATTGCTTGTAGGACCGACTCTTATTCCAGATCGTATAAAAATTGACCATGAATAAAAAGTTTCTATACGTAGCAATAGCGTTTGTACTTTGTGGCGGCACAGCGTCTGCTGATTTTTGGTATGTGAATTCAACCTACACCACCGTCCAAAGCGTTCAGCCAAAATATTCGCTGTCTACAGAGACATTCTGGGATCAAGTCCCCTCTAATCAACTGCCGCCAGTACAGTCCACAGAATGTTCTAATGGCTCATGCAGTACTGTCCAATACACTCTGGGAGACTCTACGAGTAATAACTATACCTGGGGTGGATCTTGCGATACTGCTGCAGCTCATTTTGGTATAGCTGCGCAAACCTATACGTGTTCTCAAAATTATAACCAATACAGCTGGTCAACAGGGGCAGGAGGAGGAGGAGGCGATGGTGGTCTTGGGGTTGGAATTCCTGGGTTTGGCTGGTATCGCACGCGAAGTACCATTGAACTGTATCTAGGAAATGTAGGTGCCTCCGCGCCCTGCAAGCCTGAACCAAGTAGCTGGTCTTCTATTACTCAAAATGGATATGGTACGCCAGCCCATATTAGCGAGTGCACAACTTCCGTGCATCAAGGAACAGCAGCCCCCATCGCCACCCTCACCGCCGCACCCTCCACCATCACAGCACCCGCTTCTTCAGCCCTCACATACTCCTGCAGCAACGGAGCAACGAGCGCATCCATCGACAATGGCGTTGGTGCCGTCACGCCTGCAGCGGCAGGTACCGTTCCTGTTTCTCCAACAGCAACCACTGCATATACCGTCACGTGTACGAACGCAAATGGCACAGGCACAGACTCAGCAACCGTTACCGTTAGCCCTCAACAACCAGACCTCACCCCACTCTCCCTCACCCCTCACACCGTGGTCGCTGGTACCCAGAGCACCTTCACCGCAACGCTTCACAACGGAGGAACCGCCCCAACCCCGACCTTCTCTTCAACCGTATACGTC
>JAQBRJ010000019.1 GCA_028286545.1 Parcubacteria group bacterium
TTGCTTTTTACCTGAAATCCCTTAGAATGGTCATATTATGGAACTTGCAGTTATAAAGACCGGCGGAAAGCAGTATGTCGTTACCCCGGGCGACATCGTTACTATCGAGAAGCTCGGCCGTGGAGCGCTTACCCAGGACCTCAAGAAAGGGGACTCTGTCACCTTTGACGAAGTCCTCATGAAGGATAACGGTACGCTCACGATGGGTGCTCCTTTTATCTCTGGCGCTAAGGTTACCGCGACTGTAGAAGTCGTTGGTCGCGCAAAGAAGATTGAAGTTGTTAAGTACAAGGCAAAGAGCCGCTACTTCAAGCGCCGCGGACACCGCCAGCCACACATTAAGGTGAAGATCGACGCGATTGCGTAATTCACAATACGAAAAAGAAAACCGCCTCCTAGGAGGCGGTTTTCTTTTTGTCTTACGATTACGTTTCTTTGCGATTCGTGAACGCTGCAGAAAGTGTCTCCTTATCAGCGGATTCAAGCTCGCTGCCGGTGGCGAGTCCACGCCCGAGTTCAAAGAGGCGGAGGTGGCCGCGCAGCGGCTGCAGGAGGGCACGAATGTGGTCGCTGGTGTGTTCGCCTTCGCTGGTCGCTGAAAGTGCGAGCACTATCTCTTTCAAGTTTTCATTACTCTTACGCTCAACAAGTGCGATGAGTTCACGCTCACGAATCGCTCCTTTACCAGAAAGGGTAAGAACACCACCAAGTACAAAGTAGCGTCCGCGATAGCTGCCAGAGCGTTCGACGGCGAGGAGATCCTGGTCCTTTTCAACGAGCATGAGAATGGTGTCGTCGCGGTTTGTGTCTGAACAATAGTTACAAACGCTACCAGTACCACTCCAGAAACGTCGACACTCGGTGCATTGCTGCACGTTGTTGCCAATCTGTTGGATGAGGCTCGCAAGACGATCGCGATCGATAGGGTGTACTGCAAGCAAATGATATACAAAGCGCTTTGCCTGGCGGGGACCTATACCAGGGAAGCGTTCAAAGGCACGGCCGAGTTCGTCGACGTTATCCATATCTATGAAAATTCACTACCAAGGTCCCCGTATCCTGACTTATCGACCGGCATGAAGCTCGTGCGCTTCTCGTCGAAGTACAATTCAACTTTTCCAGTCGGGCCGTTACGATGCTTTTCAACGAGAATTTCGGCAATGTTCTTGCGCTCACTGTTTTCGTTACCTTTATCTTCACGATGGATGAAGATAACGACATCGGCGTCCTGCTCGATGGAACCTGAGTCGCGAAGGTCAGAAAGGCGAGGCTTGCCACCGCGCTGTTCAACGGCACGAGAGAGCTGTGATAGGGCGAGTACGGGCACTTCAAGCTCGCGCGCAAGTGACTTGAGCGAACGAGAGATTTCTGTAACCTGCTGCACCATGGAATCGGAAGACTTGGTGTTCGTTGGAGCCATAAGCTGGAGATAGTCGACGACGATGAGACCGATGCCGCGTTCACGCTTCAAACGACGCGCAACAGCGCGCATAGCTAGAATGTTGCTGCCTGGCTTGTCGTCGATATAAATAGGGGCTTTGGAGAGCGATTCGAGCGCGTCGCGAATGCGAGAGAAATCCTGCTCTGCATGCACGCTACCCGTGCGCATGCGCCATGAGTCCACGTATGATTCTGCAGAAAGCATACGATCGACGAGCTGCTCCGAACTCATTTCGAGCGAGAAGATGCCGACGGGAATGTTATGGCGTACGGCAGCGTTGCGCGCGATGTCGAGCGCAAGCGAGGTCTTACCAACGGAAGGACGAGCGGCGAGGATGATGAGGTCTGACTTATGAAGTCCGGACAAAAGATTATCAAGATCAGGGTAGCCGGTTGGTACACCACGAATAGAGCCATCTTGTTTGCTTGAAGACTCAATACGATCCCAGGCATCGTCGAGCTTTTCACCGATGGCGATGAACTTGTGGCTGGCCGAAGCGTTTCCAATGGCGTAGATAGCTTTTTCTGCGGTGTCGAGCACTTCGGCAGTGTCGCGACCTTCGTCATATGCTGACTCGCCAATTTCATGCGACGCATCAATCAACGAACGCATGATGTGCTTACGCGAAACGAGGTCTGCGTAATGACGGAAGTTCCCTGGTGCTGGTGCTGAATTAACGAGCTCGGCAATGTACGCGCGACCGCCACAACGCTCAAGGAGCCCGCGGCCTTGGAGACGTTCTGCGAGTGAAAGAAGATCGATTGGCTCTGAGCGATCAGAAAGCTCACGCATGCACTCAAAAATCATGCGATGCTTTTCCGCATAAAAGGAATCAGCACGAACGGTATCGGAAATATCGTGAATTGCTTCTGGCTTGAGGAGAATGGCACCCAAAAGACCGCGCTCGGAGTCGAGGCTCTGGGGAGGAATGCGCGTCATGGAGTCACTCATTCCTCCTATTGTATCAAGTGCGCAGAAATTGGATACCGAGCAGACAAGCCGACAGGCTTTTGGGCTACTTCTTCACTATCACAACGCCGGTAGGGGAGTCTTCCACAGCATATCCCCGGTTTTCGATGTGGATACGCAGCTCGTCTGCGCGCGCGAAGTCGCGCGTGCCTCGTGCAGCTTCACGCTCATCTACCAGTGACTGTACATCTGCAGGAACACTCTGTGACACGCGACTAAAGGAAGGTGGCTCGCTAAGCGAAAGGCCCAGTACTTCGTCAGCTGCCAAAAGCACCCCTAAGCGAACCTTCGGAGAAAGCTCATCATCGCGAACCGTTTCCCACAAAAGAGCCAACGCCTTCGGTGTCGCCAAGTCATCGTTCAAATATCGTCGAATATCATCAGCAATCTCAGACGATACGCTCACGCCCTTTGTCTCGGATTTCAATTCACGAGCAATGCGCCACAAACGATTCAATGCTTCATTGCTTGCAGCGAGTGCATCCCACGAGAAAGAAATAGGGTTGCGATATCCAGCTTGAATAAAGAAGTAACGGAGTGCCAGTGGATGATACCCACGTTCAACAACATCAGATACATATACAACATTTCCTAGTGACTTCGATATCTTATCTTCGCCAATATTCAAAAAGGCCACATGCATCCAGTACTTTACGAACTGCTTTCCCGTAAGGCTTTCGGTCTGCGCGATTTCGTTATTGTGATGGATCGGAATAAGATCCATGCCGCCTGTGTGAATGTCGATTTCTGTTCCAAGCAATGCCTTAATCATCGCCGAACATTCAATGTGCCAGCCAGGAAAGCCGCGACCCCAAGGACTCGGCCATTCTTGTTCACGTCGGATACCGATAGGGGAGAATTTCCAGAGGGCGAAATCCGCAGGATTTCGCTTTTCATCATTGTGCTTAATACGGCCATGTTCCGTGAGAGCAATGCGCGTTGAAAGGGTATCAGCTGAACCTTCTTTGTGCGTGTGATGAGTCGGTTCACCCAGCTTTCCATATCCAGCAAAGGTCGTTATATCAAAATAAATACCATCACGTGTGCGGTATGTATGACCGAGTTTCATAAGCTGCTCTACAAATGCAATCTGTTCTTTTATATATCCCGTTGCAAAAGGGAATAACACATCAGCTGTATCAATGCCGACTTTCTGCATATCTTCCATTGCCATGCGTGCGTATTTCGCCGCGATATCTTCTGAACGCATACCTTCGCGCTTAGCGCCGACTTCCATTTTGTCTTCACCTTCGTCGGCGTCACTCACAAGATGACCAACGTCGGTAATATTAATGACACGACGTACACGATAGCCATTTTGCGTAAGAAGTCGCGCGAGCATATCAGCAAATATATACGTACGCATATTTCCAATGTGCGCCTGGCTATAGACCGTCGGTCCGCAGGAATAGAGCGTCACAACACCCGGCTTAAGCGGCACAAATTGCTCCTTCTTCCCCGAGAGGGTATTGGTGAGGAATACCGGAGCGCTACGGGGAGCCTTCGGCTTTCTTGAAAACGGCCACATATAGGTATACCGTAGCACAATCTTTTCTGAAGATAAGCCCTCGGCACTAATTGCTGTGTGCTATCATTGCGAATATACAACGCACATATGAATGATATCGATGACGATTTTATAG
>JAQBRJ010000013.1 GCA_028286545.1 Parcubacteria group bacterium
ATCCTTCGGCGGATAGCTGTGCTACAGCCAAGGCCCAGGCTCCGAATATAGGTCAGGCACAGGGTGTAACTACTTTGAGCAGTATCCAATACGTGAAATCATGCGAGGCAACTACGGACACGTCCTATACTATGCCCGCACCGAATAATCTCCCTAAATGTCCATGAAACGAATCTTTATAATCATTGCGGGAGTCATCGTATTAATTGGCCTGTTGGTTGGTATATATTTCCTTTTCTTTTCGAAAGGAGCCGCAACGCTTACGGTGGGAGATCCGTTTGGAAATACGGGGGCTGGAACAGCTACGGGGTCAGGACTCCCTAACACTGATGGCACTCTCTCAAATGCCGGTACGGAGCTTGCGCCGCGCCTTATTAAAGTAACTGATGGGCCTGTAGCGCGAGGAACCGTAGCAATGGATATTCAGCTCCCGATTCCTGGGGCGGATCCTACTGCTTCTACGAGTTCTACTACACCTCAGACGACCCCCGACGTGGAGGCTCACTTCATCGACCGAGCAAGTGGCAACGTATATGCATATATCGCGCATGCTCGTACGCTTACGCGCATCAGTAACAAAACATTGCCTGGCATACAAGAAGCATCGTGGCTTTCTGACGGTTCACGCGCATACGCACGGTTTCTTTCTTCGAGTGCTGGCAGCGAACACATCGACACCTACTCGCTCGATGCTCATGGGGGTGGGGGATACCTGCTCGAACAAAACTTGAGCCAGGCTGTGGTGGTAGGCAGCAGCACCTTCTTTAGCCTGCTCTCAGGCACTACTGGGTCTGTGGGCATCGTTGCGAAGGCAGATGGCAGCAATGCTCGTACGCTCTTCTCATCGCTTCTCTCCTCGATCGTGGTGCATCCTACTAATGGTAATTTCTTTGCGACGAATAAACCGTCAGCATTTATCGATGGGTACGCATTCCAAATAGACCGGGCAACGGGAGCATTCGGTCGCGTACTTGGTCCGTACTCCGGCCTTTCAATTCTTCCAAACTCTTCTGGAACTGCCGTGCTCTACAGTTATGTTGATGCTGGCGTCGTTCATTTGCGAGTACTCGATGTGAATAGCCATACGACTACTGCTCTCCCGCTCGCAACTCTTGCTGATAAGTGTACATGGTCTACTGACAACCTCTCAGCGTACTGCGGCGTACCTACAGCCTTGCCGAGTAATCTGCCTGATAGTTGGTACCAAGGTGCGGCTCTCTTTACTGATCGTATTTGGAAGATAGATCTTACGCAGCGCGTTGCAACCTTGGTAGTTGATCCTACTCAAGTGGGAAATGTTTCCATCGATGCTGTAGCGCTCACTACAGACCCCGCTGAAGACATTCTCATGTTCACAGACAAACATACGGGTGCGTTGTACGCGTACGATCTGTAGAAAGAAAAGCAAAAGAGCCGGCCACATAGTGGCCGGCTCTTTTGCTTTTACCCTGTCTATTTAAATAACAATCGGCTCTGTCGCGTGTACGTGCGTTGTACGACGAAGGTAAAACTCTTGGAGAAGGGCAACGACGCTGCTTGTAATGAAGTAGAGAGCGATTGCCCCTGTTGTATACGCAAAGACACCGATAAGTATAGGAAGTACGAGGCGCGATTGAATGGCGAGAGCGCGTGCAAACTCTTCGCTCGAAGACGGCGTGCTTCCTTTAGCAGCTTTCGGTGGTACAGGAATAGTAAGTCGTGCTTGGAGGAATTGGCTTGCGGCAGCGATTATTGCGAGCGTGATGCTATGACCCGTCGTCGCAAAGATATGGAGGAAAAGTGGAGAAATGGTAACGGGCAACGCTACGAATGGGTATACGAGGGCTAAATTCACCGTAAGTAGGTGCTCGTGGCGGAAGACGAGATACAGCGCAATAATGATAGGGAGCTGAAGAATTACTGCGAAAATGCTCGAGAATGGCTTGATTCCATTATTTTTGTAGAGCGCCATTGTCTCCGTAGCCTGTTTTTGCTTGTCATCTTTGTATTTCTCCTTGATGGCCTTCATCTGAGGTTCAGCGTGCTTCATGCGACGTTGAGTCTTTGCTGCGCTAATTGAAAGCGGTGCGGTCACAACCTTCACGATGATAGTGACGATGATAACGGCAATACCAACGTCTCCTCCAGGAATTATTCCTGTGAAGAAAATGAGGAGATTGTATATCGGAACGTAGAGTACCGAATGGAAAAGGGAAGAGATCATGTTTTGTATCCTATGTATTCTGTATTATAGACCCAATGAGTACGGAAAGCTCATGTTCTAAATCTTTATACGAAAGAGTATCCGCTTTTGCACGTGCGGAAACGATGAAGATACGAGAAGGGGTGCTGTAGGGAAGTAGGAATGCACGCAGGCGACGCTTAAGGAGATGGCGATCCACGGAGCCCTTAACGACTTTCTTAGGAACGATTACTCCGGAGCCACCGAGACCTTCGGTCTCGGCATTGCCATATGAAAGCGAAAAATGCGCACTGTGTACGCGTTTTAAGCCTCGAGTATTAGAGAAGCCCTGCCTGGTGAGCCTGAGGGGCCGTGGCAGCATATAATGGCGTATTTACTTGCTCAACGTCTTGGTTGGAGAGACGGAGAGGTTTACGCGGCCCTTACGGCGGCGAGCAAGGAGTACACGGCGGCCTCCTGGGGTCGCTGAACGAGCACGGAACCCGTGAGTTCGGGCTCGCTTTCGCTTCTTTGGCTGGTACGTTCGCTTAGGCATGTTGTCCACAGGATAGTACCAGGTTGACTGGAGATGTGCAACAAATGCGGCTCTTTCGCGCCAGCTGTACGCTCTGGGAAAGACACGTATACTAGGCTTACTATGAATCGTTCTGATCCACATGAACTCTGGGAATATGTGCTCACACAGATAGAACTTTCTATTTCTCCCGCTAATTTCAATACGTGGTTCCGTGAGAGTTCGATCGTAAAGATAGAAGACGGCATTGTTTTCATTGGGGTACCAAGTCTCTTCTTCAAAGACTGGTACATGAAGAAGTTCAATATGCTTCTCCTCAAGATATTGCGTGGTGTATCACACGAATATCGCAACATTGAATACATGATTGTGAAGGACGTAACGCGCAAACCAAAGGAAAATCGCCGTGCAGTCCCTACTCCTGAGCTCCCCCTCAATGATTTCTATATAAATAAGAGCGATAACTTAAATCCTCGCTATACCTTTGATTCGTTTGTTGTTGGTTCATTCAATGAACTCGCCTTTAATGCCGCCCAGGCAGCTATAACGCGCCCAGGAATCACGTACAATCCACTTTTCATCTACGGAGATACGGGAAGAGGGAAGACCCACCTCATTCAGGCTATCGGTAACCAGTACAAGAAGCTCCACCCAACGCGCAAAGTCTTTTACCTTACGAGTGAAAAGTTTGGAACCGACTATACTGACTCACTTCAGTCAGGTACCGCCAATCGCTTCAAGGAAAAATATAGACAATATGATCTTTTGATCATGGACGATGTGCAGTTCCTTTCGAAAAAGGACAAAATAAGTGAAGAGCTGTTCCACTTGTTTAATTTCCTCTACGACAACAACAAGCAAATTCTGTTCTCGTCTGATCGTGCACCTGTTGCTATCCCCGACATCGCTGATCGCCTTCGTGGACGTCTTGCGAGCGGCATGACCGTAGACATTGGAGAACCTGACACCCAGTCGCGCGTAGCTATCGTACGCAAAAAGCTCGCAACCAATGGCGTTGTACTTGCTGATGAGTCAGTTGAATACATCGCGTCGTCAGTTGCTGGGTCGATTCGTGAACTCGAAGGCGTCATAAATAGTATTGTTTGCCACACACAGGTGCGTGGCGTACCGCCAGACCTTGCCGAGGTACGTCAGTCACTCCGTTCATTCTCTCGTCCAACAAAAACTATCTCAGTGAAACATGTGGTGTCTAAAGTTGCTGAGTTCTACGGTATCGAGGAAGAAAGTATCTACGAAAAGACTCGTAGGAGGGAGGTGGTACGCCCACGCCAAGTGATTATGTATATTCTTCGTGAAGACTTCAGTGTGTCGTACCCAACTATCGGCAGCAAGCTGGGTGGACGTGATCACACTACGGTTATTCACTCGTGCGAGAAGGTTAAGCGTGAAGTGGCGGAAGACGCGGAGCTCGCAAAAGAAATTCAGGACATACGCACGCTCTTAGTTTGAGCACAAGAGGTATAGCTTTGTGGATATCGTGCGAATAGCGAGGGATATGAGTGGGGAAAGACTGGTGGGAAGAGCGTATAAGTAGCAAGGTTTTCCCCAGCCATTTTTAAGCCCCAGAGTTATCCCCGTCCAAAAAGGCTTGAGCCCACACGATAGCCTGGCGTAGCCCACTCACCATAGACCGTATATACTAGTCATATACCTCTTTCCCCAGTATCAACACCCCTAATAATAAGAGTATGATCATAATTTTAGAAAAAAAAGAATTCTCAGAGGCGGTTGCGCGGGTGGCACGCTTTGCGGAGAGACGATCAGCAACTCTTCCTGTTCTTGCAGGTATCGCAATTGTTGCAGGAGATGACGGAATTAAACTACGTGCAACAAATCTAGAGACAGGAATCGATTTTAAGGTAGTGGGAACTATTAAGGAGCCAGGTGTTGTGGCACTTCCTGCATCAACCCTTCGAGAGATTACCGGATCTTTCTCAGGAACGGGCACTATTACACTTGAGCACGGAGGCGAGACGGTCATCATAAGCTCTCCTGCAGGCCGCAGTCAGCTTAAAACACTCTCGTACGAGGATTTCCCCACACTCCCATTCCCAGAGGCGTCAGCAGCGAAATTTACGCTACCAGGAAGTGCACTTCGTACGCTCGTACTTACGGTTGCGCCGTGTGCGTCACCTTCAACGGTTCGTCCTGAACTCGGCAGTGTTCTTTTGTCTGCCGAAGGGGGTGTGGTCAAAGCTGTTGCTACTGATTCATTCCGTCTTGCAGAAAAGAAGATGCCAATCGCCGGAACTATCACTCCATTTTCAATCCTTATCCCTGCGAAGAACGCTATCGATATAGTTCAAACGCTTCCCGATACCGATGTGGAGGTTCTTGTAGACGAACACCAGTGCGCATTCTCTTGGCCAAACGGTATTGTTACGACTCGTCTCGTTACGGTTCCGTATCCTGACTACGCACAGATAATCCCGAAAGCATTTGTTTCGGAGGCAACCCTCCTCCGTAAGGACTTTGAGGCAGCACTTAAACGAACATCCGTTTTCTCTGACTCGTTCCAGAAAGTACGTATTGGATTTGTGGGAGAAGACAAACGAGTCGTATTTTCAGCCCGTAATAGCGATATCGGAGAATCCTCAGAAGGAGTTCCTGCTTCAGTTACTGGCGAATCTATTGAACTCTCATTCAATCATCGGTATCTTTCAGCACCAATCCCACTTATTACGACTGAGAATCTCTCACTCTCGTCAGCAGGTATCGGTCGCCCACTCGTGATTAAGGGAATAGGAGATAACACGCTCCTTTACCTCGTGATGCCAATGAATCAGTAAACAGTATGGAATTGAAACTGAGTGACATCATTGCACGGCTAAAGGTACCAGGGCTTAAGGAGTCGAACGAACGCCACGTAATCGCGAAAGCACTCTCAGAATCACTGGGTATTTTGATAGCACCAAAACAAATTATGTTTAAGGAAGGAATTCTCTCAGTTGCTGTGCCACCTGTCGTAAAGTCAGCGCTGCACATAAAACAAACAGAGATTTTAGAACGTATCGCTAGAGAAGGAATTACTGTTCAAAGTATTAGGTAAGCTCCAAGAACGATGCATAAACTACCTGAAGATTTTCGAAAAGCTCTGGTCGGTTCCTCTGCAGCGCATGCCGTATGGGAGGATATTACCCCTCTTGCTCGCAGCGAGTGGATTTGTTGGGTGACATCTGGCAAAAAAGCAGAAACCAGAGGCATTCGTATAGGAAAAGCACTTTCAAAACTAAAGGGTGGAATGCGCAGACCGTGTTGTTGGGCTGGGTGCCCGCACCGATGAGAAATAAGGTTGCGAGGTATACTGTAAGTATTGAATAGCTAACTAAACACGTATGAAGAAATTCTTGGTTTTGTATATGATGCCTGTCGGTGCGATGGAGGAAATGATGAAGAACTCAACGCCTGAGGAACGTAAGGCTGGTATGGATAGTTGGATGGCGTGGATGGAAGCGCACAAAGCTGATCTCGCTGATAGGGGTTCTGGAGTTGGCAAGAACACACGTGTTACAAAAGATTCAGCTGTCGAAACTCGCAACGAAGTGGGCGGGTACTCAGTAGTTCAGGCTGAGTCTATGGAAGATGCAGTGAAAATTGCTCAGACCAGCCCCAACTTCGATATGGAAGGTGCGTATATCGAGGTGATGGAGGCGTTTGATATGTAATTGAGATTGGTAAAGCAAAAGACCCCGGCCGCTTCGCGGCCGGGGTCTTTTGCTTTGCCTCATTGATTCACTGCAGGAACTTGGTTCGTAGTAGGTGTTGTTGTGGGAGTTGGCGCAGTCGAGCTTCCTGTCGCACCAAACCCTGCGCCAATAGGGTATTCCCAGTACGGGAACTGACCATCGTTCATTGAATTTCCTCCCCCACGCGGGTCGTCTTTGTTTACCCAGTACAGAATGTCATGGAAGGATACGCCATCGCTATACAGGCCGCGGAGGGCTCCAGGGAGGGTGTCAGGGATTGGCTGAGGAGCTGTAAAGAATTCCTGCGGATACTTGGTGAGCGCGTACTGCATTACCTCATGCCACATCGGCGCCACAATGTATCCCGCGATTTCCTTCACCATCGGGCTGTTGTCGTTGTTTCCAGCCCATACACCGATGGCAATAGACGGTGTATAGCCGATGGTCCACGCATCGCGTGATTCGTTGGTCGTACCAGTTTTCGCTGCTACATCGTAACCAGGGAAGTGGAAGGGATTGTCGGCTGGGTACTCAGGGAAGCGCGCTTCGTTATTGGAAAGCATCGATGACATTTCGCGCGCAATTTCAGGATCGAGAACTTGGCGAGGAGCAGCTTTGTACTCATCGACCGTCTTTCCGTCAGTATCAGTAACTTTAAGGATGCCCACGGGAGCATTGAGCATGCCGTCGTTTGCAAAACCGGTGTACGCGCTCGTGAGATCGAGCAAGCGCACTTCTGCTGCACCGAGAGCGAGCGAGAGGCCATAGTCAGAAGGCTTGCCGAGTGTAGTGAGGCCCATGTTCTTTGCAAGCGTGAGTACGTTTGGAATTCCAGCGAGGTACAACGCCTTTACCGCAGGAATATTGATCGACTGCGCAAGAGCAGTGGTGAACGTCATTGGTCCACGGAATTTGGCGTCATAGTTTCCTGGTGCGTAGCATGGAGGAGTGTCGTTGAAGTTGTCGCTTACCGCGCAGGTGGTTGAGAACTGTGTCGGAAGATCGAATATTTCTGTCTCTGGCGTGTACCCCTTTTGAAGATCGGTAGCATATACGAATGGTTTGAATGATGAACCTGGCTGACGAAGCGCGAGCGCAGCGTTGTAGTTACCATCGATAGTTTTGTCGAAGTAGTCGCGCGAACCTACCATCGCGAGGATCTGTCCGGTCTTTGGATCGATAGCGACGAGCGACGCATTGCTTGCGTTGAATTTCTTAACGTTCGCGAGTGCGTATGTGTTCACGGTTGTCTCAGCTTGTCGCTGCAAATCAGCATCGATAGTCGTGATAACGGTGAGTCCTTGCGTTGCAACGTCCGGGCCGTACTTCTGTTCAAGCTGCTGCTCGATGTAGAAAACAAAATGAGGAGCGAGAATGGTGTTATTCATCTGGCGGCTGAAGGTAACCTGTTCATTTTTCGCCGTCTGGTACTCTGCGTCCGTTATGTAACCCAGTTCCTTCATGCGTGCGAGAACGATATCTTTACGTGCATCGAGTGCCGCACGATTGTTTCCATACGGAGAGTAGTAGGTTGGGAGTTGAGGGATTGCCGCTAAGTATGCGCTCTCGGCAAGATCGAGCTCGCTCGCAGACTTTCCAAAGAATGAGCGACTCGCAACTTCAGCACCATAGAGCGTTCCGCCGTAGGGAGTTACGTTGAAATAGAATTCAAGAATTTGGTCTTTGCTGTATCGATGTTCAAGACGAATGGCGAGAATCCATTCCTGAAGTTTGCGGATAATACTCTTTTTACCCGTAAGAATGGTGTTCTTCACGACTTGCTGGGTGAGGGTAGACCCGCCCTGTGCAAAGGAAAGGCGCGTAATATCAGTAAGGAAGGAGCGAGCGATGCCGGTGTAGCTGATGCCGCCGTGGTTATAGAAATTAGAATCCTCGATAGCTATAGTTGCGTGCTGAAGGTTCGGAGAGATTTCAGACAGTGGTACGATGTTGCGCTTCACGTCATGATTGAGGTCATAGAGCACGGTCTTTCCGGTACGATCGTAAATCTTCGTTGACTGAGCGACTTTGCGTGAATCAAAGGAGTTAAGTGCAGGAATTGGCGTAAATGCTACCCACAGGATCGTTACACCAAGGATCAAGAAGCCTAAACCTACCGCCATATAGGCGAATTTCATGAATGGATTCGGATCGTGGAGCAAGGCGCTTAGACGCGCACGAATAGTTTTTTTAGATTTCCTGGGCATTACAAAGAATGGTATCACGAACGGCCCCCAGAGGGGGCCGTTCTTTCACACAAAACTACAACAAACGAAGCTTACGAAGGTTCTTCTTCCTCTTCTCCGTCGGGTCCTGTAATTTTCATGTGATCCATCTCGTCTTCGTCTTCCTCAGGAAGGACGCCGACGTCTCCGTCTTCATCGGCTAGAAGCGGTATTCCAGCACCGACAAGATCGTCATCGTCCTCAAGCAAATCGTCATCTATCATAATGGTCTCAATTATTTTTATGCTGCGATAATCCGCATGGCTCTACTATTTGAACAAACCTCGAATTCCTTTGCAAGGGGATACTGCGCATGTCGGGGGATAGAAGCATTTAACGGACTCCACTTCGGTCTGCGAGCCCCGCAATACCGACCGCAATGGCATCTAGTTCGTCATCAAGCCGTTTACGGGTGTCCAGGGTAACGAGGTGCGGAATCATACGCGCGATAGCTGCCTTGTCTGCACCTCCATGGCCGGTAACCGCAAGCTTTACTTGAGCAGGACTGTATTCTTGGACACGTACTTTGAGCGCGCCGGCTGCAGCGAGGATTGCGCCGCGTGCCTCGGCGACAGCAAGCGCTGTCTTTTTATTGGTACTGAAAAAAAGAGTTTCGACGGAGATACTGTCGGGAGAATATTCAGTAAGAGTGGTGGTGATCGCAGCGTATACCGCAGCGAGGCGCGCCTCTGGCGCGCCTTTCGGAGGAAGCACACAATCACTCCACACCACCACAGGCTTACTCGGGTCCCCCTCAACTATGGCGAGACCCAATCTATCGAACCCTGGGTCTATGCCAAGTACACGCATGATTATTCAGAATCCTCTCGCGACGATTCGTATCCTGCCGCGTTACTAAACACATCCTGCACATCATCGTGTTCGTCGAAAAGCGTAAGTATTGCCTCAAGCTTTTCTTGGTCGTCACCTGTGACATTCATAAGCGGAGCGTTGGGTGTAAATGTGCCGTCTCCTGATTTTGTGAACGCCCACGCAGCACTTCCTGGCACGCCAAGATCAAAACCATTCTTTGTAATCAAATGTTTGATCTCTTGTGTCGTACGGTTCTTGTTATCCGTAAGCGCATTCACAATGATTGCGCACCCACCCGGACCATAGAACTCATAGCTGACATGCTCTAGTTCACCCGCATCCTTGCTCGAACCCTTTGCCACCGCTCGCTCGATACTGTCCTTTGGCATATTGATTGCCTTCGCGCGACCAATAGCTGCTACAAGCGCCGGCGAGCTCATGTTTCCTGCAGCTTTCTTTGCTTCAATACTTATAAGCCGCGAAAACTTCGAGAACGCACGGCTCTTCGCCGCATCCGTCGCGCCTTTCTGCTGCTTAATCTGTGACCATTTGTTATGTCCTGACATGCTTTCAGTATACCAAAGGCAGTATTCACTCCAAAAGTTCCAAACCTACTCTGCCAGCAAAAGAAAAACGCCCGAAGAAGTAAGAAGATATCTTCTACATACTTCGGACGATTCATCTACGCCTACTTCTTGCTTTCGGTTACGAGACTAAGTTGGGGTGGAGAAGCAAGAACTCTTTCTATTATTAGTAGATCGTCATATTCAGGCCACGTAGCAGAAAGTGCAGTGCGTAGCACAGCAACAATACGATTTAACGTTTCAATCTCATACACATACATACTTAAAAGATCGAAATCTCGACTCTTTTTGTCAGCCTGGCCATTATTATTCTTATTGGGAAAGCTATTGCTGGAAGTAAGGATGTAAGAAAATTCAACACGCTTAAAGCCTCCTTGCGCTTTCTTTTCTGTCGCAAGATTTCTAAAGAATAGCTTGAGTCGATTGTCTTCCACGCTAAGTGGAAAATTAGCGGTAATCTTCCACATAGCAGATCTCCTTCTAGACAAAACCTATCACATGCTGCAAAAGGTTCCAACATCGTCCCAGACTGCCAGCACTATTTAAAAATCCTGATATAGTCAGGCCAGAACACGGGTTATGGTTATCCGTGAGTTGAGTACACATGCGCCTAGGAAAGGGCAGTATTTATGAGAACCATCCCTATCCTCGTTCTCGGTCTTGCGGCGCTTGTTTCAGCCTGCAGCCTTGAGCCAGACCTGGTGGTCGCAGAGTATGTGGCGCCAACCGGATCAACCTTCAGATTGGTTGAGTACCCCAATCACGCGCTCTATTTGAGTGCGGTGGGTCTCGATGAGACAAGTGACGACGGTAAGCCCAGCACGCCGAACCAGCGCGCGTTGAGTGTGCTGCAGACGGAGCTGGCACGTCTAACCTGTCCTCATCGACTCATGCCCTTGGGTGAATCCGGCTATCGACTTTCGGTAGACGGTAATCCACCGGCTACGCTTTCGGTCAATCCCATTCCGGATAAAGATGGATCGCGCATGCGTCTACTCGTGTTGTCTAGAGTGACTCATCGAATAACGATACTGTCTGGGAAGGGAACCATTCTGCCGACCTGCAGATGTGGACACCAACGTTGACGACAATATAATCGACTTTCGCCCCACGCGAAGGTCGATTTTCTTTAAAGGTCTAATGATCTGAGAGTACACTTTAGTATCTTTGAAATAAATAGCCCGCGACAGGTGTATTAACATGTAAGGGACCTGGTTTGATATAGAATAAGCACTCACTCATTTTATTTATGAAAACGACACTTTTACTTGCCGCGCTTTTTATACTCGTACTTGGCGGAGGGTATCTATGGAAAGGAGGAGGTTCACTCTCTGTCGCGAATTCATATAACACTACCGTAATTGCCACGTCGTCAGGTACACAAAATTCAAGTGCTACCACTACAACAACCAAGGCTGTAGTCGCTACTACGAAAGTGTCTGATCCGGGCATGTACACGCAAGCACAAGTAGCGACACACAACACAAGCAACAGCTGTTGGGCGATCATCAATGGCAATGTATACGACCTGACGAAGTGGATTCCGCAGCACCCAGGTGGGGAAGGCCCAATCCTTAGTCTTTGTGGTAAAGACGGAACAAGCATGTTCGAAGCTCAGCACTCAAATAATGGACGTGCGAATGCAGAGCTTGCGACGTTAAAGATTGGAACGTTAGGTAAATAATATGCTGGTCACCATTCATCTCACCATTGTCATATTAGTCGGCCTCCTTGTCCTCTACTCGGATGAGCAGGCGCTCATGTGGGTTCTTGGGAAGAAATCCATTCTTAACCGTACGCACATTACACTTCTCCATCGTTCTGTTTCAATTGGTCTCGCATCGCTACTCATCACGGGAGGACTTCTCTATATTCAGGCGGTGCCGGCATATCTGAGTAACCAAACCTTTATTGTAAAAATGGTTGCCATTGCAGCCCTGATACTCAATACTTATTTCATAGAAAAGTTTAGTCACGTGGCCACGAGTCGATCCTTCTCCTCACTGGCTAGTTCAGAAAAACTGCCACTCTTTATTAGTGGCGCGGTCTCGTTTTTGGGGTGGGTAGTTGCAATTACCTGCGGGCTGATACTGTCTTAGTCACTTTATTCTTTAGCACGTAAAGATTTTGCGCCAAGCCACGCTAGTTCGAATATCTTTTTCATTGCGTCAGCTATTTCCTCGCTTTCGATAATAATTCCGAGCTTCTCTCGAAACGAAGCGATCATTAGCTTGTTGTCATAGACGTTAATCGCAGGATGAATGCCATACGTTTCTGCAGGCACAAGAACTGATTCTCGATATTCGTCCTCATTGGCACTTTGCCGCTCTGCGCCCATGGGTGTGTCAGGGAATATAGAGCGCATGAAGATCTTATTTCGTTTTCGACGTTGATAGTACTCTGGGAAGTAGTTGGGAATTGAAACATGTTGATCTTCAATCGAGGTAAAGGCAATGATTTTTCCGGACGTCGCGGTAAGAGAATCTTCGAACACTGATTTAATGCCATCTGTACCTTCGTAAAAGCGAACGCGAGGGCGGTCACCGACTTTTTGAATCGACTTAAGTTCAAGAGAAAGTTCTTGTGCACGAACTTCCTTTGAGCGTGCTTCTTCCTGCTGATTTTTAAATAACTGGGGAAGGGCATCGGGAGACTCTGCCACGTATTCCTGTTTGGGTTCTTTTCCAGAAATGCTCACGAGCCCCTTAGTAATAAGGGAATCGAGGATCACATAGCCTGTTGCTCGGTTCACTGCAGCCTTTCTAGAGATTTGAGAAACACTCGACCTACCGAGCTCCAAAAGCGCCAAATATACAGCAGCCTCTTTTTGAGGCAGTCCAAGCGAAATGAGAGCTTCCTTTAGCTTTTGGGACGCGGTATTCATTGAAATAAGTATATAATATTAAGCATAATTGTGTCAACAATTTATAACAAGTAATTATATGCACATTAAAAGACTTTAAAATATGCATACTAAAGATAAAACTGAGTTAATAACTCTTGACACATTATTATATTTAGCATATAAGATTTATGTCAGGACGTACCCTGAGTTCTTTCACAGAGGAAAGTCACCATGGAAACTTTCACAGGAAATGGTTTCGACGCGGTCGATCAGCTCAGCCAGATGAGAGCTCTCTCGTACCTGGCTGTAGCAAAAATCGTGCATGAGGTATCACAATCTTTCCAGACACAGAATATTGAACCCCAAGAGGATCATTTTCTTGTCGTAAGAATGATTGCAGAGAATGCCATAAAACACTGGTTTCCGAACCACCCCTTTACGGCTTGGAAGAAACCAGAGAGTCTGTATTTCGATGACATTGAGGAACAAATGTTGTGGGTTTGCGCTCGTCTTAGCGCGGATCTCTACAGAGATTGGATGGCCATCGCTGGACAGCTCCGTCCTCTCGCAGAAGCGGCCTCTATATCAAACAGAAAGTTCGTTGGGATATTCAGAAAGCTATACCAGTCGAACATCGCGATGTCGGGTGTGGTTCACGGCAAGATGAGCAATTGGCTCAGTCACCAAAATCTTCCAGATACAGCCGAACGCACAAAAATTATCAAAGATTGGTACCAGCAACTCACGTTTGCGAGTGCCTGCGTGTGTCGGATAATGGCACTTGTTATTGCGCGCAAGGCGTGGCGCAGTGAATCACGCACCACCAGGATACTCCTCGCGCTCGGTATTTCCCGGGAAGAGCAGATCAACAAGCGAAGGGAAGAGCTCATTAAGATGCTCGAAGATCGTCACGTGCTATTGGCACTCACCTGTAGGGTCTAACCTTTTTCCGGTCGCAATCACGCGACCGGATTTTTATAAGCACAGAACTCCGAATTTAAATTAAAGTTTTAGATACTCGCGACCTTTGTCTGTAAGGATACGTCCGCGAGGAGAACGTTCAATGAAATTAAGACGCTGAAGGAATGGTTCGTATACATTTTCGAGCGTGTCAGGGTCTTCATGCAGCGAACTCGCGAGTGCGCGGATACCAGCAGGACCACCCTTGAAGCCGTCTTGGAGGGTGCGCAGGTAACGAACGTCGTCTTTGGTAAGACCCAGCTCATCGATACCGAAGAGTTTGCAGGCTGCGTCACAAATCTCTGGTGTGATATCACTTTCATTCACCTGTGCGTAGTCACGAACGCGCTTGAGAAGAGCATTCGCAACGCGCGGAGTCGCGCGACTGCGTAGCGCAATTTTGTTCACTACATCATCGCTCACGGGCATACCAAGCACGTCTGCAGAACGCTTAACGATTGCGCGTACGTCGTCATCGCTATAGAAATCGAGCTGGTACACGCCACCACCGAAGCGGCTTCGGAGCGGTCCGGAAAGCTGCGCTACTTTTGTTGTGGCACCCACGAGCATGAATGGGGGAAGAGAGAGTTCAACGGTACGTGCCGATGGTCCTTTGCCAAGAATAATATCAAGCGAACCATTTTCAAGAGCAGGGTAGAGCAACTCTTCAATTTTGCTTGAGAGCTGGTGGATTTCGTCGATGAAAAGTACCGTACCAGGTTCGAGGTTGGTGAGAATTGCCGCTAAGTCGCCAGCGCGCTCGATAGCAACGCCAGACGTTGTCTTCAAAGGTGCTCCGAGCGTGCTGGCCACAAGATGAGCGAGAGTTGTTTTACCCACGCCGGGCGGCCCATAGAACAAAACGTGCTCTGGCATGTCGTTGCGCTTCTTTGCCGCTTCTAAAATAACTTGCACATTGGCCTTTACGTGGCCCTGACCAACGTAGTCATCCCATAGGGAAGGACGTAGCGCACTATCGAGCGCCTGGTCGCGTATCTTCACGATTGCTTCGGCTACGAGGGGGGTACTTGACATAAAATGAGGCTATGCTAGTATAGTAACACGGTAGGGGTCGGCCCTACAATAATGCACCTTCCGAGACGGAGGTTTTTTCTTTGCCAAAATTCGATACCGGTTCGTTTATACCACCCTCTAGGCAAGGCTTGACGGCTTACGGGCGTTTCCCCAAGGACCTCCTGGTGCCGCACTTTATTGATGCGGACCGCTGGGAGAATCCTCAGGCGATTCATCCACCTGCTTATTTATAAGGAGGAGTGCCTGGAGGGTAGTGTGTGCGAACCGAGAAATACAAAAGGCGCGCCGTTCCGGCGCGCCTTTTGTGTATAAAAATGGGAATGACATAGTCATTCCCGCGTTAGGTCTCGATTCTGTAGAACATGGGACCCTTAGGACCCAGACTGAACCGTAACGGTGCTTGAACGATGTGCAGGACACGACTTCCTTCCGGTCCTGGATACGCGTGCTCGATGAGAGCTTCAACATCTTCCAATGTCAGCTCCGTAATTGAATTGACGAAGCAACAAGGAGTGGTCGTATCTTCGGCCCCAAATGGAATGCAAAGAACGGGACCTGAAAATTCTTCAGCGACACCCCGTATCTCGGCGAGAGAAGACACAAGTATACTTGTAAGCATTTCTCATAACTCCCGATACCCGGTGTGTTTGTGGACTATACCGCACCATATTCGTTATACAAGCTTAGTCGCGCGGAAGATCAATGACCTTAAACACCTCCTCGAGCGAGGTGATGCCTGCCAGCGCTTTTGATACACCATCTTGGGCGATAGTGAGGTAGCCCTGACGCTTTACGTGGTTGGCGATGTCGCCGGCCGAGGGGTTGTCACGCAAGAACTCTCCGAGTTCTTCATCCATGAAAATAGCTTCGACAAGACCCGTGCGGCCTTTGTAACCAGCGTTGTCGTCTTCACCTCCTGCTGCGCTCCATACTTCGTCAAACGATGTGGGCATGAGCGCGGGATCAGTGAGACCTTCGAAGATGCGCGTCATGATTTTCTTTTCTTCATCAGTCGTTGCGCGCTTCACTTTGGTTGCAGGATCGAGTGTGCGCACCAAGCGCTGGGCCATTGCAACCGTTACCGCAGACGCAAATGACTTCGGATCAGCGCCAAGGTCAACGAGGCGAGGGAAGGCACCTGCTGCGTTATTCGTGTGAAGAGTCGTGAATACAAAGTGACCGGTAAGAGCCGCTTGAATAGCGACGTCCGCGACTTCTGAGTCGCGGATTTCTCCCACCATGATTACGTCTGGGTCCTGGCGGAGTACTGAGCGAAGACCGGACGCAAACGTATAGTCATCGCCATTTACCTGAGTCTGCACGATGCCAGGGAGGTGGTACTCAACAGGATCTTCAATCGTGACGATCTTAATTTCTGGCGTATGGATTTCACGCATGAAGGAATAGAGGGTCGTTGTCTTACCTGAACCCGTAGGGCCTGTCGTGAGAAGCATACCGGTTGGGCGACGGATCTCAATTTCGAGGCGCGCAAGAAGCTTCGCAGAGATACCCATTTCTGTAAGAGAGTGTTGGGTAGCGTTTGGGTCAAGGATTCGAAGCACAACAGATTCACCGTAGTTTCCAGGAATCACTGACGTTCGAATTTCAATCTCCGCTGTTCCCGTTGAGATACTAAAGCGACCATCTTGCGCGCGGTCAGTAATATTGAGCTTCAACCCTGAAAGAAGTTTTATACGAGAATCAATCAAACGGTATGAATGCTCGTTAAAAAGAAATGCGTCAGTGAGAATACCGTCCAAGCGAAGTCGCAGACGAACGCCGTCTTCACCGGGCTCGAAGTGAATATCAGACGCACGCATGGTAAGTGCTGCGACGAGGATGTCCTCGAGAAGCGCAGAAATCTGGGATATATGTTTAGTGGAGATTGCTTCCATGAGATACGCACGGAGCAAGGGAAGGGTGCTGAGCTTTGGGCCGAGCGTCGCGATGTCTTCTGCGGTAATAGCAAAGACGCCAGCGTCAGTGCCGTGTGCCTGAGAAAGGTCGGCATAGCGAGCATAGGCTCGCTCGAGGCTCGCTCGCGACACCAAGAACTCTTCAATGATGTAGCCCGCGTCTGCAAGACGAGTGTGAAGTTGTGTATACACATCGGCCTTCGGATCTTTGAGCGCGAGCGAAAGGTGTTTCCCGTTCTTATCAAAAGCCACCGCCTGTGCTTCTTTGGCTTCAGCTTCCGGAATCACGCGGAGCGCATCCATATTAATAGGAACAATGGAAAGGTCGGTGTACGGAATAGAGTACTTATCCGACATTAGCCGAGTGAGGTCCTCCTCCTCTTCACCGCGAATGCTCGCTAGCTTCGCGTCTTCAGCGTCAGTATCAAAATGGCTCGGCATATAGCCCCTAGTATACCGTGCGTGTGCGGCCTGTTCTATGTGCCACCCCAGCCGCAGAGGGAAGTCATGCTGACTTGACAAATGGGCATTTAAGAGTATTGTTATACATGGACCATATAGCATGGCCAAAAGATTTACTTCGACTACCACCGACCCACAAACACAAACGTTGAGGAGCTCGACATGAAGACGAATATCATTTTGGCAGCATCGCTCGCCATCGCTGGCGTCAGCATCCCCGCAACGGCAAACGCGGCCGTCTGCCAGCACTTCTACAACGACCCGACCTGTCACTGGTCGTCGCCTCCCACGGATCAGGATATTCGGGACCACGAGCTGGCCATGCAGTCGCAGGGGCAGCTGAACCAGCGGTATTATCCGGGGAACGATTACGACAATCGTTACGATCAAAATCGAACGGTGGTCGTGACCCAGTATCACAGGCCTCGGCGAGGCGATAAATGCTTCC
>JAQBRJ010000024.1 GCA_028286545.1 Parcubacteria group bacterium
GCGCGCGAGGTTCCTCCACCTGAATTGGTTCGGGATGTGATATTCCGGCTGCGCGAGAAAGCGGAAGAGATTCAGTTCGCGCTCGAGATACGCAGCGGCAATGACGGACTGCAGGTCACGATCTACAGGCCCGTCAAAGGCTTCAATAATCTCAGTGACTGGTTCGAGAACGCGCAGGCCTATAGCTGACCCGCCCTACGACTTGTTCGTGGGGTATTTTATTTGCAAGATGAGATAATTTCAACGCTAACGCCTCTTCCACTCCACATCTTGCCTTACCAAATATTTTCGGTCTGCGGGGTTTGCGAGGAGTACTTCTGCGATGCGCTCCATGCGGACTGATTGGGAACCTTTTATTAAAATAGCGTCATTTTTTTGTATAAAATCTTTGAGGAAGTCTGCGGCGTCGCGCGAAGTTTCGAATTGATGAACGCAGTCTTCTTTCATGCCGGCAACAATTGCTGATTCAGCGGTTGCGCGGGAACGGGAGCCGACGGTAATGAGGACGTCGCACCTCTGCGCAGCAGAGGTGCCTATCTGTTCGTGCTCGCGTGACGAATAACGACCGAGCTCGAGCATGTCGCCAAGCGCTGCGATGCGACGCATTCCTGTATGTGCATCTGCAAGTATTTGCAACGATGCAAGACCTTCTTCGACCGCTGCAGGCGATGCGTTATATGAATCATCAATGATCGTCGCACCGTTCTTCCCTGCCAAGAGCCTGCCACGGCCAGCTGGTGGAACATACGCTTCGAGTCCCTTCAGAGCTTCCTTAACCGTCATGCCAAGTTCACAGGCTACGGCAATGGCTGCTGCAGGTGCGAGCAACTGAGGGCGCCCAAGGGCGCCATTCACACGAAGCACGTATTCATTTCCCCCCGCAGCCACCATGCTTTCCATACCCGCCGGTATTCCTCCTTCTATATATACTGCTGCACCACTCAAGCGAACGTCAGCACTCTTTGCCACCCCATACGACGTTACCTTCACGGCCAGTGGCTTTGCGAGTGCTTGCACATAGTCGTCGTCTGCTGAGTACACAAGACAGCCATCGGGAGAAAGCGCGTACGCGGGTGCAAACTCTTCGTCGCGTACCGCAGCAGGTGTTGCATATGCTTCCACATGCACGGGCACTGCAGGAAGTTGCGTCACGACAACAATATTTGGTGTTGCAATGCGGAGTATGCGTGCAAGGTCACCGGGCCTATCTGCCCCCACTTCAAGTACTAAAATCTTTGGATAGTGATTAGGAAAAAGGTGAAGCGCAAGCGCTTCACCAAATACTTTCACCCATGCATACGGACTTGCCCAGGGATTCTTTGCACCAAGAATCGTAAGCGGGACGCCAAACTCACTGTTATAGCTTTTTTCACTCGCGCGTATATAAAATCGTGAATCAAGTACGGCTGCGATTGCGTCTTTAGTGGATGTCTTTCCCACACTACCCGTCACCATCACAACCGTCGGCTTGTATTTGAGCAACACTCCTCGCGCCAGCGAGGCGAGCATAGAGGCAAATACATTCCTAAGGATTTTTTTCATAGTTATTGAGTCGCGGCGTCCACCCCACGGTCTGGCGGCAGATCGTAATAGTTGATCAAAAAGTGCGTCAGATTGATGAACGGATTGGTCAACGTCTCCGATGCATACTGCACTCCCTGGGGCTCACGAGTATACAGCAAAATCGCAAACTTGGGATCAGATGCCGGGAAGAAGCCAAAGAATGAGTGGAAATACAGATTGGCATAATATTTGCCGTCGGGTCCGGCAATCTGCGCCGTACCGGTCTTAGCGCCAACGCTCATAGTCGGAATCTTCACCGTTCCGCCTCCAAGTTTGGTATCCACCACCTTCACGAGCATTTGATCCGTCTCATGCGCGGCCTCAGGCTTAAACACCTGTACCGGTTCACCCCATGAAAGCGGCTTAGTGATGCCGGATGAAAGTCGTATTCCTGTCGCAAGGTGGGGTGTTACGATTTTGCCATCGTTTGCGAGTGCGGAAAGTGCGCGGATAGTTTCAACAGGCGTCGTTGCAATTCCTTGTCCAAACGACGCAGTATCGTATTCTACATCGCGCGGACTGTTGAGATTGTGTATATCGCCGTGAATTTCACTTGGGAGATCGATGCCTGTTTCGGTACCAAGACCAAGGTTAGTAAAGTAGTCATGGAAACGCTGGTGACCGAGACGAGTGGCGATGAATGATGCACCTACGTTCAGCGATTGTGAGAGAATCTCCTGCATCGGAATCACGCCGCGCGCTTTGAGGTCATAGTTACAAATACGTTTTTTGTTCACCTCAATACAGCCCGTGTCGTTGTACGTAGTATCTGGAGTAATGACCCCAGCATCGAGGCCACTCGTCATGGTGAGCATTTTGAAAATGGAACCGAACTCATACCGTTTCTCTACGAGTGGATTACCAAAGTAGTTTGCATCTGCTGATTTGAAATTATTGGGATCAAAGCTCGGATACACATCGAGTGCGTATATTTCTCCGGTGCGCGGATTCATGATGATACCCCCTGTTTCCTTACTACCGTATTGTGCTTGCACCTGTGCAAGTGTCTGATCGAGTTTCTTTTGCACGACGGGTTCGATGGATGTTACGACGTCGCCTTCGCGCGCGGAGCGCGCGTCGAGCACCACGTTATCGAGGTTCGCAAACAGTTCTGCAAAGAAGTTACCAAAGACGCCTTCCCCACCATGCGCGAGAATGTCTTCGTAGTAGCGCTCAAGGCCAAGGCGGCCAGCGAGTAAATTGTCGTTATCAAAGGCAATGATACCGACGGACTGGGCCGCGCCTACTCCTGCCGGGTATTCTCGCCATCGCTCGCGCTCTACTTGCACACCCGGTAAGTTCAGAGCATCCACGGCGCGGCCTGCATCGTCCGACACGTGGTGTGCCACCACTTCATACGGATCACTGGTCTTCGCTGCGGCTAACAAAAAGGCATCGTGATCGAATGTGGGCACCTTGGCAGCAATTGCGGTAAAAGTATCCTCTGGATTTTTTAGCGTTTCGGGATTGATAGCTATAAGAAATCCTGTCGCAAGTGTTGCGGCAGAAATAGGACTGCCGTCTTTAAGAGTAAAGAAAATAGCACCACGATTAAATAGCTGCTGACTTGAACTTACGTATTGGTGTTCAGCGCGAAGGGCGAATTCAGCTCCATGCACTACTTGTACAAAATACAAACGCGCAACCAAAAGAAGCGCTATGAGCGCAATTCCGCCGGCGAGCACTCTAAGTCTGAAGCGGAATGCGCGGCGCATATACTGCTAGTTCTTTGCGAAGGAGAGACCGTTTGGTGAAGCAGCGGTTACGTATTGTACGTGTGCAGGTGTCACATACCCAAGCGCATGGGGGTCGGTAGAATCCATTTGACCAATTGCCGCATAATAGGAGGTCTCAAGCTTTCCAATAGCCATCTGCTTATTCTGAATATTCTGTGCAAGCTGAGTCTGAAGTGCCGCAAGAAGAATAGTCGTCACCATGAGTGCCACATATGACGCAAGAAGACCTCCTGCAATAAGCCCCAGGTAGAGGTTCAAACGATTTGAAAGCGCCGCAGGAAGAACGCTTGCCTTGGCCTGGCGAACTTGGCGAATCGGAGAGGTGCGAGTGGTCATGCGGGATTTCATAGGTACGAATAAATGTTATTTGAACGGATGCTAACTTTCGAAGCTGGTGTTGCCATGCGCGCAGCTTCGAAAATCCGCAGCTTTGCACTCCGGGCGCGCGGATTGCGCGTAGCTTCGCGCGAGCTTGGAATGATTGGCTTACGGGTAATCAGCACGCCGTGACCGGCGTGCGCTGCATCACGAAACATCGTCTTCACGATGCGGTCTTCAATACTGTGGAAGGTAATGACAGCGATGCGGCCACCGATGGAGAGGCGCTCCATTGCCCCACCAAGACCCTCGCGTAACGCACCAAGCTCATCGTTTACCGCAATGCGGAGCGCCTGGAAGACTTTGGTAGCTGGGTGAAGCTTGCGATGGTGATACCAGACCGGTGTGCCTGCAAGTACCGCAGCAACTAAGTCGTCCGTGGTAAGAATTGTTGCCTGCTTTCGAGCACGAACGATCGAGCGTGCGATGGGTCGTGCGAAACGCTCTTCGCCGTAGGTAAAGAAAATATCAGCGAGCGTTTCTTCTGGTGCAGAGTTCACGAGATCTGCTGCTGTCTTTCCTTGTTCTGGTTCACCGTATGTCATAAGAAGCGGCTCGCTAGCTTTGAACGAAAAACCACGACCGCTTGAAAGATGGAAACTGCTCCACCCAAGATCAAAAAGTGCCTTGTCGATAGTCGGAATACTGAGTCCGTCGAGTACCGGAATGATGTTACGAAAATTATCATGAGCGAACTCTACGCGGGTGCGAGTACTTATATCAGCTAGCGCGGCTTTGCCGCGCTCGATTGCATCGCCATCTGCATCAAAGCCAATCAACGTGCCACGAGCGTCGAGATGCTCAAGCATTGCGCTGAAGTGTCCTGCTCCGCCAATAGTTGCGTCCACCACCGTGTCCGTTGGCTTTATGTTGAGGTGTACAACGGCCTCCTGCAAAAGTACGCTTTCGTGTGAAGTCTCCATATTATGGTTTTGGTGCGAGCGTTTCCGCGAGCTTATCAGCGTCGCGCTCGATCGTTGTGGTATATGCGTCCCATGCCGCTTCGTCCCAAAGTTCGACCCGCTCGTTCACGCCGGCTACAACGCTCTTCACGCTGAGTGATGCAAACGATTTGAGATAGTCTGGGATGAGAATGCGTCCTGCAGAATCAACATCTGCTTCAGATGCACCAGAAAGCATAAGGCGAGAAAGGCCACGACCAGCACTCGTCGCTGGGTACTGTGCAATGCGTTCTGTTTCTTTCTTCCAAGCAGCTTTTGAATATACGAAAAGACAGCGATCAAGGCCGCGCGTCACAATGACTGAACGACCAAGATCCTTGCGGAACTTAGCCGGGAGCGATATGCGATTCTTCGCATCGAACGTGTGACGGTATTCTCCGATGAACATTGTAGAAATTGAGCAGGAGTCAGGTCATGACACTTCATCCCACTAATATCTAACTATATGCCACTTCATCCCACCGTCATGTGTTATCCACAGAAAAACGGCTTACCTAAGCCGTTTTTAGAACATTTGTTCGACAACTATGCAAAAGCGATTCAGGGTACGCTATAGCCGATATATAAAATAAAACCGCCGTTCCGCCGAAGACGGCTGCACTTGGCGATTTCAACCGTTTTTATTTTATATATCGGCTACGCCGAAACACTCAAATTTCTATATACTTGCTTGTTTTAGACGTTCGATTGCGTATTCGCGTGGGAGTGATGAGAGGAACCAACCTGCTTTTGGGCCTGAAGTTCGATTTAAGAAGACTTTGTAGAGTGCCCCAAATAATTCCTTTGCATCGATGGGTACTTCTGTCTTGAGTTCGTGCAGGCGTGCATGGAGTTCTTCGCCGGTACGTTCTCCTGCCTCAAGGTACTGCGCGAGCAAAGCGAGCGCTTGCTTTTGTTCAGCAGTAAGCGAGTTAGCTTCAATTTCTCCGTCCTGGAGTTCGTATTTAAATTGATCAGGCGCGTACGTGGAAAGCCAGAAACGTGCGTACTCAGCGCGCTCTATAAGAGCAGCTTTCTCATCGTCCGTGAGTGCACTTCCCTTCACATCCTCAGCTTCCTTCGCAAGATTCAAATGTGGCATCTGCACGATGAATGCGAGTAAGCTAAAACGCATCTGCCACGGCGCAGACTCTTCCGCTTGGTTCTCAGGCATCTGACAGAGTGCGTAGAGGCGCGTGAAGTCATCAGCAACGCCATCACGTACTTTCTGCGCAAGGTCGTCATACCAGTCGTACATGCGTGGCACTGAATCACCCGCCGGATCCACATCGATCTGCTGATTAATATCTTTGCCTAAAAGAATGAGCCGAAGAAGTTCTGCTGGGAACAAATCACTCATGTCCTTTGCAGATGAACCCTTTCCCTTGCTCGACGACATTTTCTTTCCACCTACGAGAAAGAATTCATAGGGAATATCAAACGGTGGCTCAATGCCATACAATTCCTTTGCAATATGCTTTGCGACGTCGCGTGAACCACCCTTTGTTGAATGATCCTTGCCTGCGCCCTCAACATCAACTCCCTGTACCACCCACTTCGCAGCCCAGTCTACTTTCCAGAATAACTTCGCAGCGCCCTTCCAGGGAGCAATTCGACCTTCATGACCACATGGCACCGTTCCGTCTGGACCTTTATCGCAGGTATACCCAACCGTCTCGCCGTCAAAGTCATACGCACGCGTCGTCATGATCTTCTTACAATTCTCACACACGACGGAAATCGGCAGCCACGCCTCGTCCTTTACCGAACCTGACACTTCCTTTAATATGCGGCGCACATCGTCTGCACGCGTAAGTGCAATGCGAATGCAATCGTCCATCTTCCCCGCAGCGTAGAGATCTGCGTATGCCCAGTAGTATTCGGGCGTTATGCCAAACTTCTTGTGCACAGCGACAAACTCCGCAGCAAAATACTCTGCATAGTTTTTAAATCCTGGTTCAGGAGATGGTACGAGGTAGAGTGGTTTTCCAAGATGCTCTTTAAAGGTTGTCTCATCGAGATATCCCGGAATCGTATCAAAGGGATCGAAATCGTTATGCTCCCAACGGAATTCATTCTGAATTCCGTACTCCGAAAGCACTTCCGCAGTTAGACCATGAATAGCAAAACCACGCATAGAACCAATGTGCACACGCCCTGAAAGCGTCTTCTCATCGCGGATAAGGAGCTTCTTGCCGCTCTGAATCGTGTCAGCGCGCTTCTCTTGTATCTCTTTTGCTATGCGGTCGGCCCAAAACATATAGGCGCATAGTACCACGTGGAGTTACTTCGCGGCATTCCAAAGAACCTCAAACAGCGCGCGCTGGCTTTCGACAGCAGCTGCGTTCTTCACTCGGATGGTCATAACCTCCGGCTGGTAGAAATTGAATGAGACGCTATCAGGACGAATAGAAATATTCACAATGTCACCGATGCCGGGAATTGCCCGTGATTCATTCTCGATGACGCTATCTTCACGATTATGTCGCACATCTTCTCCACTGCCGATGTAACGAAGCTTTACTCCCTTTTCTTTTCGAAGCGCTTCCCATTCTTCAATGCGTCCTTCAAAAAGATTCACCCATTCCATACCAGCGCCTCCAATGATGTCGAGAAAGTCCCCGTCCCTTGCTTCTTCAAGTATTTTGAGTTCGCTTTCAATTACAGCGCGATTGCCACGGATTATTTCTACAAGTCCTGCCGGTGATTTGTCATAGAGCTTCATGAGCTCTTGCACGCTATCCAGCGTATCAATGCGCTGCTTTTCAATTTCTTGTACGAGCTTGTCAGGGCTTGTTGCTCCGTATTTTATTGCACGATCCTTTCCGACACTCGATATAAGGTCGCGTTCCTGCAATTCTTTTATTGCGTCGTACACATACTGTCGGTGCAATCCGGAGCGAAGAATGATTGTCTTTGGGCTAAGAGGTACACCCGCTTCGAGCAGCGTCACATATACACTCGAAGCCTTCGCAGATAGCCCCGCCTTTAGGGCGCTCTGGATATACAGCGTATTTTGCTGAGGTGGGTTTGTATCAGTCATATTTATATGACTATAATATTCAATATACTCTTATTTGTCAACATATTTAGTCGATATTGTATATAAATAAAACTATGACTATCTATTGACGTTTGTCAATAGATTCAGCATGATGTTCTCAGAGTAACGGTTCATTCCAACGTGGAGTATGTCATGACTGACGTAATTGCAGCTCAGCAGAGCACTTTCACCTATTCGCCCGAACTGGGGGCGACGATTTTGAAGTACTTCCTGGAAGCTATCTACCAACAGATGGATCATGCTCAGCTCTTGGAGAATTACAAGGGCGAGATTGACTTCAAAACCGCACCCATTCACGGTGCAGACAATCCCGATAAGGAATTCATTTGCGAGCTTTTGTCCGGACTACCAGTTAATAATGAGGAATTCCTGCAACTCTTTCGCAAACGCTTTAGCGCTGATCTTATCCGCATCGTCAGAGGAGAATTGAGTGATGAGCACATAAGAGCCTATTTCTAACCAGATGGGCTCTTTTTATTGTTTGGTAAATCACCACTGTGTGACTATCATAATGAGTCGATATAAACCCACTATTCAGATAGTCATTGTTAGATAAAAAAGTTACTCATACTTATTTGACACTTCTTTCTTAGTGTTAGTATTCTTCATATATGAAAAATTCGTTGGAATCTGGATCTCGATTGGAAAGCAATGAATTGGAGCCGCGTTCAAATGTCGTTATAGCCGATTTTCTACGTCACGGCTCAACAGAATACAAACAGAATTTTGCTACTGCTGAAGAAATTGAAGCGATGGGAGGAAACTTTCCTCGCGATCTCTCACCAAAGGGAGAAGAAGAGGTGCGAAAGACTGCCAAAGAGATTATTGCAACTATAAATCCCGAGACGGATATTGTCGTGCTATGGAGTTCCCCTGCTTGGCGCGCCCAAGGTTCTGAAGAAATTCTGAAGGAACTACTGGAAGAAAAAGGTATTTCAATCAACAGAGACTCAAGCATTGGTTCAATGCGCAATTTCCAACAGCGAGACAAAGAATATATGAATGCTCTTTGGGAATCACTTGCTCCGACGGGCAAATCAGCAGAGTTTACGTATGCGCGTGATCCTGAATTTCAGGAGAAAAACGATAAATTTGAAAGTCAGCCAGAAGTTAAGCGCCGCGCTGAACGAGTTCTCAACGCCATATATACCCTTACTAAAAAGGCCGATCTTCAAGGTAAGCGTTTGAGAATTATCGGAGCAAGCCATTTTGAATTTCTCAACCCTGTAGTTGAAGATATATATGGTCCAAAAGTTGATACCGGCGAAGGTATAAACAAAGGAGAAAATATTAGACTTACCTTTACCAATGATCCGGTAAACGATGGGGTGAAGATTTCGTCTGATTTCCGTGGTGAGCATAAGGACGGAATCACGTTCGATACTGATTCTCGAACGCTTCATGTCTAACGAGATTCAAGAGAACCTCATTGTTCAATCCTTCATGGAAGGATCTGTGGTGGGAATGGATGAAAATGGGTTTGTGCCAGAACATATTGAAACTCAACAATCTCATCTTTTTTTGTTTCCTGAGACCGTCTATAAAATAAATAAGCGTTCTAATACATTTTTTAATGAACATTTTCGTGATCTTTCAAACAAAGCTGAACGGTTTTCTTTTTATAAGTCTGATTTTTCCGAGAATCAATACTTCAGTCCCAATGTTTATATTGGGCTAAAATTTTTACTCTTGGAGGACGGTGGAGTTACACTTACTTCAGATAGTACGGGTGCTGAAGACATTGTTATGCAAATGAAGCGCATTGATTTTTCTTATAATCTTACTCACCTACTTCATCAAGGAAATCTTACCGAGCATGATTTCCGACACATGGGCAGGACTCAGACTCAGCAAGTCGCTCATTACCCCCATCAACCTAAAAGTCGAGAGGATTACTACACATTATTTATGAGAAGGATTCATGATCTAGATAATTGGATCGCTTCCGCTCCTGATTTTATATCTGCTGAGGAAAGAACAAGGATTATTACCTCACTAACTAATTATATTGAGAATAAAAAAGAGTATTTCAGTACCATAGCTCCTTCTACGTATGTGATCTCACTCGACAATCACTCAGATAATATCTTCTACCAAGACAAAACCATATTCTTCCTAGATGTGTACCCACCCAAAGAAGAATGGGGCATTATTCTTCCTTGGATGAATATCTATAGACCTGCTACTGATATCTGGCTATTACAGAGTGAGAAATATGCTCGCGCTTTCCTCGAAGGCTACGAGGAATATTATGGGCCTCTTAAGAAAGAGGACGAGCTCTTCTATGTTATATACAGTGCCTGTATCCAAGCTATTTCTCTAGCAAACCAGTCAAAAGACAATGAGTTGAAAGCAAAAGATGCAGTAATCTACAAGAATTTTATCCTTGAGAATTTCGAAAAGATATAAGCGAAAACCGCTTTCTTAAGAAAGCGGTTTTCGGAATCTACTTACGCGACCTTCTCAATAGAATACGTCTGCTTTCCGTTAGGTGTCTCGAACGTGAAGATGTCACCCTTCTTCTTGCCCATGAGCGCAGCGCCGAGTGGAGAGACGTGTGAGAGCTTGTGAGCGCGCATGTCAGCTTCTTCAGAACCAACGATGGTGTACTCGTGTGCTTCCTTAGTTCCCTCTTTCATAATGTGTACTGCTGAACCGAAACCAACGACGTCCTTCTTCTTTCCGTCGGTAAGAATATGAGCGCGCTTCACGAGGTCTTCGAGGCGGCGAATGCGTTCTTCAGTCGCGGCCTGAAGTTCACGAGCTTCCTGATATTCTGCGTTCTCGGAAAGGTCACCAAGTGAACGAGCGTACTCGAGGTTCTTGGCGATCTCGGTGCGGCGTACGGTCTTGAGGTTCTCTAGCTCCTTCACCATCTCGTCAAACTTCTCCTGGCTCACCATCGTTTCCTGCTCGGTTATCATAGGTATGTTTTGTGAACGCGTTATGAACGTTTCCCCTATTGTACGTGGGCAGTTTGTAGAGTCAACAGGGACAAGAATTGGCATATTGACTGAGGCAATCGATTTGATAAAATACGTAGACAAATGGCACAGGCCCCGCCCCGCAAGGGGAGAACAAGAAAGCCGTTAGAGCATAGCTCTAACGGCTTTCTTCACATCTTCAAAAGTCTTGCTGTTTAGATCGCACACCTTACCCACTAATCGTTGTGTATCAATAAGTCGAATTTGAGAAATGATTACTGCAGCTTCTTTATCTTCGATGATTCCAATTTTGATATGGTAAGGATTTTCCTTCTGCGAAGAAGTGAGCGGTACAATCAAACATGAGAAGCGACTAAATGCTCTTAGAATTAGCACTGGTCTTTGAAAATTCTTACTAGTGCCGTCTTGTTCGTGACCAATATTTACTCCAAGCCACAGCCACCACACTTCACGTGTGCGATAGAATCTGCGAACCTTGCTAGTATCGATATGCTTCTTCTGTACATTCCATAAATCAAAATCTTTATCCATCAATTAAGCATAGACAGGGCTTACTAGAATAACTACATTTTCGTACTCGAATTACTGAAAATTCCTCTAAGTAGAATTTATCTTTAATTAATAAAATCTTTATATACAGTGTTGTGCCCTAGACAAGAATTTTTCTATTCAAGGCGTAGGGAGTTTGTGGCTCGAGCCGTACTCAGCGTACGGTGAGAGTTACAAACGAACCTGCAACGCAGAAGAGGAAGATTCTGTCCGGGCACTGCCTATTGGAAGTACTCGGGTGCTGAGGCGTGGAGGGCCTGCAGAGCCACGTGGGTCGCGTACACGGCGCCTATAGCCGTCCCTGCAGGTCCGTGATCCATGAGGACGACGTAGACGTATTTTGGGTTATTGTACGGCCAAAAGCCGACTGCCCACATGTTGTAGTACTCATTATGGAACCCCAGCTGCGCGGTACCAGTCTTCCCTGCCAGCTGCACAAAGGACAAGTCATTGAGACCGACAGATGTGCCTTCCGTTGCACCTAGACGCATACCTTCACGTACGATTTGGAGAGCAGTCGGATCAACCGCGATACTTTCTCCTGAAGGTGGTTTGTCTTTTATGATTGTCGGCTTCACGAGCTTGCCACCGTTTGCGACTGCACCGATTGCGCGTGCTGCTTCTAGAAGCGTTACCTGCGTCCCATACTGACCAATGGCAGTGTGGTAGGTATCCCCTAGGCGCCAAGCTTCACCAAAGTTTGCCTGCTTCCATGCAGGAGACGGTACGATGCCGGACGCTTCACGCGGCAGCTCAATGCCGGTTGGTTTGTTGTATCCAAAGAGTTTGAACCAATAGCCGATACGGTCGATACCGAGACCCTTTTGATCGCCGAAGCCTCCGCCAACGGTATAGAAAAACACGTCAGACGACATTGCAATACCATGACGGATATCGAGTGGGCCAAGATTCTTCCAGTCTCTGAAGACGCTCGGGTGTGCAGGATCGTACGGGTTTGGAACTGAAATGGAACCTGTCGTATAAATAACTTTGCTTGGATCAATGATCTTATCGGTAAGGACTCCCGAGGCTTCGATTGGCTTTACGATAGAACCCGGAGTGTAGAGTCCAGAAATCGCGCGGTCGAGGTAGGGTTGTCGTGAATCCTGAGAATAGCCTGCGATAACGCCTGAGGGTCCGCCTGAGGCGAGAATATTTGGATCGTATTCAGGATACGAGACGAGCGCATGGACCTCGCCCGTTTGCACGTCCATGAGCACCGCTGCTCCACCTTGGAACGGTGTCTTGTCGGCTAGCGCTTTAATGGAATCGTAGAACGCGCGCTGCGCGCGCGCATCGATAGAAAGTGTTACCGGTTTCCCATTCACCGCTGGCTGCACGCTTCCTTGCGACTGCACTTTTCCGCGCGCGTCTTCTTCCACCAAGAGCGTGCCGTTCTTTCCAGCGAGCGTGCTATTGAAGGCAGCTTCTACGCCTGCGAGGCCGGTGATGTCAGTATCATAGTAGTGCCCTGCAGAATCCTTCTTTGGATACGAAACGTAGCCGAGCAAATGACCGAAGCCTGGTGTTGCATAGGTGCGAGTCACTGTTCCATCCGTCTCTTGGGTATTTGAAACGAGTGCGGTGCCATTACGATCAAGAATTGCCCCACGCTGCGCAAAGATGACGTCGGGGCGCAGGCGATTCCTCTCACTTTGCGCAGCAAGTGTTGCTCCCTTTCGTATCTCGAGATTCGCCGCCTGCGCCACGAGCGCAAAGAACACGAGCCCCACCACAACGCCGATACCAAGGAAACTTCTTCGTCCAATCGGGCGTTCTAGCCTCCCTTCAAGTTGGTTTTGATCGAAGTCAGGCTGATTGCTTGCATCAAGAAAAATCTCATCAGGTGCGAGCTCGAAATCAAAGGTGCGCCGTCGTCTTTTGAACCACATTACTTACATAATACGCGTCTTCACAAAATGCTGCACGCCTAAGGTAATGACGCTTATGCCAAGACCAATGAGCGTTGCATGAGGCCAGCCATGACCAGGATAGTAGAGAAAATCAGCGAGAATTCCTATGAAAAAAGGCGCGGGCGGGAAAACAAGTCCAGAACCAATCATGAGGATTCCCGTCAGCATCCACGGAAATACAAAGAGAGAAAGTATCGTGAGCGGGATGATTCCGTAGCGTATGAAAGGAGGAATCCGCATGGTAATTAGCGCGCAATGGTAACCCAGGTGAGCGAGAATGGATTGGTGTATGGCCGCATGTCGAGTACGACGGTAGGGCTTGAGGGGTCTATTTGTATTTTCGTAATAGTGCCAATAGGTGTTCCTCCGTTCCCGGGAAGGGTGACGATATCGCCCACTTGCACTCCTGCGTCTTTAGGCACGGACGTTTCGAATCCCCCGGCACCCGTACCCGTGAGGGTTACGGGCACATGATTTGCACCAACCCATCCTTCGGTATGCGTGCCGGTCGCAGAATACAGCGTGATGTGTGCCGTGTGGGTAGTTATGTCTGTAACAACGCCGATAGGCGTGCCGCCGTTACCAAATACTGGTGAGGCTGTGGTAACGCCATCAAGCGAGCCTTGGTCGACGATGAGTACGTCGTAGGGCGCGACCGGAGGTCGCGCCAACACACTTGCGAGGATACCTTTCGCAGACTCCGTGCGAGTACCAAGTAACGCAGTGAGATCGCGCACCTGAGTAGTGAGCGTCAAATTCTGAGCAGTAAGCGCTGCATTATCCGCTGCGAGTGCATCGCGCTCGTTTGCAAGCTTTGCTCCAGAGGTAAACGTAAAGGCATGACTAACCGATGCCGTGAGCGACGTGCCGGCCTTCCAGGCCGGCGTCCCCACGAAAGCAAATGTGCCTGGCGCAAACATGCGAACCGCATAGGCAACACCCACCAACACCACAAGCACAACGAGCACCAATGGTGTGCGCCCGCTCAAAAGTCGATTCCTATTAGCCCTTGGGTAGAATTGCTTGTTCATGCATGAAAATATCGCCCCAAATACTTGGGTCTTCGGTAATAATACCCGTACCGCGCACGACAGCCGTGAGTGGCTCGTCAGCCACGTGCACGGGTACGCCCAACATCTGTGAGAGAAGCTCAGGAAGACCACGAAGCATTGCCCCACCTCCAAATACCGTTACCCCGCGTTCAAGCACATCGCTCAAAAGTTCTGGCGGCGTATGCTCAATCACATCTTTCATAGACTCCATAAGGCTGTCGAGTGATGACGCAAGTGCATCGCGTACATGACTGTCAGTCAACATAACTTCACGCGGGAGGCCTGTAGCAAGGTCGCGACCGCGAATTGCCTGCTCCATTGGTTCAGCGAGCGGAAGTACAGCGCCAATAGCTATCTTCGTGTTCTCGGCTGTACGCTCACCAATCGCAAGCTGGAACTCGTTGCGTACGTAATCGATAATGTTGTCATTGAAGCGATCACCGGCAACCTGAGAGCTCTTGCTTGATACCGTGCCACCCAATGCGAGCACCGCGATATCAGTTGTACCTGCACCAATGTCGAGTACCATCGTGCCAATAGCTTCATTCACGGGAAGCTTTGCACCGATGGCTCCCGCCATTGGCTCTTCCACGATGAACACTTCACGTGCGCCCGCTGTAAGCGCGGCATCGCGCACTGCACGACTCTCAACGTTCGTTACCCCTGTTGGTACTCCCACCACTACGCGCGGGCCAAAAAGCTTTGTTGAACCTGCTTGTGCCTTGTGAATAAGGTACGTCAAAAGTTCCTGCGTTACTTCAAAATCAGAAATAACACCGTGCGAAAGAGGACGCACTGCCCGTACGTGCGGTGGCGTCTTTCCAATCATCGCTTTGGCGCCCGCACCGACTGCTACCACCTGTCCCGTCTTTTCATTTACCGTTACTACGGATGGTTCATTTATAACGATGCCGCGACCACGTACATATACGAGGGTATTTCCGGTACCGAGGTCAATCCCGATGTCGCTTGAGAAAAATGAACTCTTTGAAAATCGCTTTGCCATATCTTATGCTGCTGCATCCGCTTGTACCTCAGCCTGCGCTTCGGCCTCGAGAGCCACTACTTTTGAAAATGATGCCAGTAGATTCTCACGACTTACCTTCTTCAGCTCACCTGTAGCGCGATTCACCACTTCGACCTCTCCGGTGGTTAGGGTGTCTTTGCCAATGATGATGCGGGTAGGAATACCGATAAGATCTGAGTCCGCGAGCTTCTCGCCAGCGCGCACATCGCGATCGTCATAAAGCGTATCAATACCAGAAGCCATAAGCTCTTCGTACAGTGCGTCCGCATATCCAACTACGGTAGGATCGTTGGGCACAAGTGATACCAAGTGCACCTTGAATGGCGCTACGGATTCCGGCCATACGAGACCTTTGCTGTCCGATAATGTCTCGACGATTATACCCATCGAACGAGTTGGGCCAATACCATAACAACCCATTACAACAGGATGACGATTCCCTTCTTCGTCCATATACGACAGTCCAAGTGCTTCCGAAAAACGTGTTCCGAGATTAAAAATATTTCCGGCTTCAATGGCACGCTTTTCTACAAGAGTATCTTTTGAAAGATTAAGTTTTTCTAACACCTCATCGGTATACACCTCCTTGTTTACAGCAATTCCCTTTTCTTCGTCTAAGTAGATAGTATCTTCACCAGCGTCTGAAAGAGTTTGGAATTCTTCAGAGAATTCGCTAAAGATTCCTCCTGATGCGAAGGTCACAAACGTTCGATCTCCAATTCCCAATCGTTGGAAAACCTTTTTGTATGCTTCACGAGCAATGGCAAAAAATGCCGCATGTTCCTCTTCATCCTTAGAAAAGGAATACAGGTCTTTCATTAAGAATTCTTTTCCGCGCATAATGCCAGATTTTGCGCGGAGCTCATTGCGAAACTTATTTTGAAATTGATATGCATAACGAGGCAAATCGCGATATGAAGAAATATGATCTGTCATGATACGCGTAAGAGGCTCTTCGTGTGTGATGCCAAGACCTGCTTCTCCTCCAGAAGCAAAGTTTGTCTTGAACCAATTATCAACCTTTGCGTCATCCCACCGATCAGTACGACTCCAAAGTTCTTTGTCTTGAAGTGCTGTCATGACCATTTCCTGGCCACCGATAGCATTCATCTCTTCGCGGATTATAGAAACGATATTATTGAGAACACGAAGTCCCAAAGGAAGGTAGGAGTACACACCTGCCATTTCCTTATGGACGAATCCGGCACGAATAAGCAATTGCGCGTTTTTGGCTACTTCGTCTGAAGGAGCCTCCCTTCTGGTTTTCGTAAAAAGCTGACTTTGGCGCATAGTTCCTTAACTATACTGCGAGGGAGGCCCAAGAGCAAAAGTGGAGCAAAGCCTAGTGAATGAGCTTCAGAATATCGTGGCCTGTGACCACCAGCATGAGGAGGATAAGCAAGACAAAGCCAATGCCGTTCACGCCTGCTGCAAATGAAGGATTTATCGGTTTGCGCGTTATGGACTCAATTATCACGAAGAGAAGACGCCCACCGTCGAGGGCAGGAATCGGGAGAAGGTTTATGATGGCGAGATTTATAGAGATGATCGCTGCAATGGAAAGAAGCTGTACGAAACCTTCTGAGTAGGCCGTGCCGACTGCGCCGGCAATACCTATTGGTCCCGATACTTGCGAAAGATCTGCCTTAAGCGTGATTGCTTTCCAGAAGAAATCCGCGAGACCGATGGCAGTCTGCTTTGTTATTTCCCAGGTGTACAGTGCTCCGTCGACTGGTGCACGCAAGAGTGATACCGGAATGGTACCTACGGGAGTTACCGACACTCCAAGGGCGAGCCGTTCCGGCTCGCCTGCTATCACACCCTTCGCTGGCGTTGCCTCAATGACCTGCGCCACGTGATTGCGCTCAATACTAAATTGAAGCGGTGCGCCTGTAGTATCCGAAGCTATAAATACTAGAAAGGCTTGAGGATCAACATCTCTAAATGTCTCTTCAGGAAGCGCGACGGAGCGTATAACATCTCCTGCTTTGAGCCCTGCAAGCGCAGCGGGACTTCCTGGGAGCACATCTGAGACAGTAAGCGCAGCATCAGGAGCCAGTGCGATTTGATTTTGTTCGAGTGAACGCGGTACTCCGGTATAGAGGATTGCCGTGATGAGCACATACGCAAGCAATAGATTCATTGCAATACCTGCGACAAGGGTGAGGGCCTGAAGTATGCGCGGACGCGCAGAAAAGGCCTGTGGTGAAACGAGCACTCCCTCTTCAGTTTCGTCTTCTCCATAGATTTTCACAAAACCGCCAAAGGGAAGCGCATTCACGCTATACAGCGTCTCTCCAAATTTCTTCCCATACAATCGTGGCGGGTATCCAATACCAAATTCGTCCACACGCATGCCCGACAATTTCGCCACAATGAAATGCCCGAGTTCGTGCACGAGTATGAGCACGACGAGAACGATTATAAAAAGAAGAATAGTCATGCGCTCAGTGTACTACACGGCACTAGATCGTATTATGTCGCCAGTTCCAAGCGAACAATACGACTCTCATGATTAATGATAGTTTCTGCGTCTGTATCTACCGCACGATTAATAGCCTGAACATCTTCCCGTAAATCTTCAACGCTACCTTCAAGGCTCCCAAGTCGTCGACTCATTTCATGCATTTCTACCTTTAATTCGCCTATTTCTCCTCTCAGTCCTCCTATCAATCCTCCCATTTCTCCTCTTATACCCTCTATTTGAGTTTCTATCTGATCTTCGAGGCTGTAAAAACCATTCTTCATAGCTTCAAGCACATCACCAACAGTCACCGAAAGATCGCTAACACTTTCTGTTAGATTCGAGACAGCACCAGCAACGTCTCGCAGTGTCGGTTCAGTATCTTGATATAGTGTCGCGCTCGTCATTACACTCAGTATACTTCGCTGGCTTTGGGGACCAAAAAGAAAGGGCTGGGTATAACCCAGCCCAGACTTCATATTTATTTTATCTCGGCAATTTAGCGAGCAATTTCCTCTTGTTTCTTCTTACCGCTTGCTTCGAGTGCTTGAGTAGCAGCCTCAACCATCTTCTGTACCTCACCCTTTAGACGGTCTACTTCATCCTTGCCCATGCCGCCGTCTTTTTCGGCCGCATCAATATCTTTAATAGCTTCGGCACGGTGACCACGAAGCGTTACTTTCGATTGTTCGACTTTCTCGTTCGCAAGCTTTGTGAGGAGCGTACGGCGGTCTGCGGTGAGTTCTGGAAAGATAACGCGAATACCTGAGTCATCGACAACCACTGAGATTCCAAGGTCTGCATCCCCTATCGCCTTCTCGATAGGCTTATTGAGTGTCTTGTCCCACGGCGAAATGCGGATAGTGCGCGCATCCTCTACCGTCACGCTTGCGATCTGAGAAAGTGGCGTGCGAGCGCCGTATGAATCAACGCGGACGTTGTCCAGGAGGGCTGGTGCAGCCCGCCCTGTGCGCACCCCACTAAGTTCACGAGAAAGCCATTCCTGCGTCTCGGTTATCTGTCCTTTAAATTTCGAAAAGTCGTATGCCATATGCAGGATAGTGTATCAGATTGTTCCAATATGGTACCGTTTCGTCAGGCCTGAACAAAGGAGGAACCCATGGCTGCGTATACGCACCGGATTCTCCGGTCATGCGAGCAACGAGCGCGCAAACTGCACCGCTGTGATTATTGCGATGAGTTGATATTTCCTGGAGACATCTATGGGGTGAGCGTCGCACTTGTAACGGTTGGAACATACAAGTACGTTGAAATTCGCAAGGAACATTCACATCCGCCGTGTCCGCATGATCCAGAAGATGACCCACCTGAAATGAGCGTATTCATTTTAGATATATTCGAATTTCGCCTCGCCGCATGAGAAATCATGTAATCAAGAGAAAGGAATGTGCCATGGTCACCGTCTCCGACGCACAACGGAATCATATACGGCAACAACAAGGATGTGCTACCGGAATAAAGGCAGCAGCCGATCGGAAAAGATCCTTGCTGACAGAACCATCCCGACAATGTCGGCACAGAGATTCGCAGACGGAGGAACGTTGCACAAACGAAGCACTCCCGAAGCGAGCTAAATGCCAAGAGCATCAAGATTAAAGGAGTGCGCTTCCTCCCTCAAAACCCTCAAGTCGAAAGGCTTGGGGATTTTTAATACATTGGCGGATGAGCAATGAAGCGACAAGAACAGCAGATGAAGGTACCTTAGGAAGATATGACGACACAAAGTGCGAGAACCCCGAGCGATGCAAAAGAAAAGAAGGTATGGGATGTGGCCGTGATCGGCGGCGGAGCCGCCGGTATGATGGCAGCAGGCGTTGCGGCTGCTGCCGGTGCTTCGGTCGTACTTCTTGAAAAGAACCCAGGTCTCGGCAAGAAACTACTCATAACAGGAGGTGGCCGTTGCAATGTAACCAACGCAGAATTTGATACGCGTGTGCTCTTGGCAAAATTTAATAGTCGCGGCAAAAAGACCGACCAGTTTTTATTCTCTCCTTTTGCTAAACACGGGGTTGAAGAGACACTCGCATTTTTTAACGATCGTGGCATGCCGACGAAAATAGAAGCGAACAAACGTGTGTTCCCTGAGAGTAATAGCGCGCAATCGGTGTGGGACGTTTTGAATACGTATATAGAAGAAGGCCGTGTAAAAGTCATTCCTGGAATCAAAGTTTTAAACATCGCACAAAAAGATGGACACATTTCATACGTAGAACTCGCCAATCAGCAACGAGTGCTCGCGCACTCATACATTTTTGCTACCGGCGGCAAGTCACGTCCGGAAACGGGATCAACCGGGGACGGCTTTGATTGGTTGCGCGTACTCGGCCATGAAGTGAAAGAGCCTGACGCATCGCTCGTGCCACTCACGCTTAAAGACTCCTGGACAAAGGCATTAGCCGGCGTAAGCCTCCCTTCCATTGCGCTCACTATGCTTCAGAACAACAAGAAATACGGCAAGAGAACGGGTGGCATGGTATTTACCCATCAAGGCATTAGCGGGCCAGCCGTACTTAACTCAAGCAACGACGTGGGTGAGCTTTTGAAATACGGACCGGTCTCGCTTTCGCTCGACCTCCTTCCAGGCATCGCCCTCGACGCACTCGATGTACAGCTCCGCGCAAGCTTTGAAGAAGACAGTAATAAAAAGGTGCGTAATGTTGTGAGTAAAATAATTCCCGCTTCCCTCGCAGATGTAGTGTTCGAGAAGCTTGAGATGAATGGCGATATGCCCTGCCATACCGTCAATCGTGCACAACGCATCGCGCTCGGCCATACCATTAAAGGTATCGAAATGAACGTACACGGTCTTCTGGGCGTCGAAAAGGCAATCGTCACCAGTGGTGGCGTTGTGCTTACGGAGATAGATTTTCGTTCGATGCGTTCGAAGCTCATTGATAACTTGTTTGTTGTAGGAGATCTTCTAAATATTGATCGCCCTTCAGGCGGCTACAGCCTCCAGCTTTGTTGGACAACCGGCACCGTCGCAGGGCTCAGCGCAGCCGAAGCTGCGAAAGCACACAAAACACACTAATTACAGCGCGCTCGCATCTTCATTCCAATGCGTGACCGCCCACACATCGTCGTCACGGGTAGCGACCATGAGTGCCGTATTGCGTAAGAACATCTTATGAATGGTTTGGACGTACAGTTTTGCGGTGAGATTATCGCCGTACGTAATGAGAGAGTATAGACAGCGCATGAATGCTCCGTGCGTCACAACAACAATATGCTCTCCGGGCATCTGCTCTACATACAGAAGTGCAGCGCGAGCGCGCGCGAACAACTCATCTATCGTCTCCTCATCTGAATATCGATAGCTGCTGCGATTACGATTCAGCAATATATGAAATTGAGCCCATAACCACGAAGGATGAAATCGTCCCTTCAGCATTTGCACGCTAGGTCGTCGCCATTCTATAAAAAGATCTGAGTAGTGTATCGGCAAATGTGTTTTCTCATGAATACGCTCCGCCGTCGCTTCGGCACGGACATAAGTACTCGAGATGAGACCATCCAGCGGCAGCTTCGCCAAATGTTCAGCAACGATATGCGCTTGTTCCTCACCTTTTCTGGTAAGCAGGGTTCCCGGTATCTGCTGCTTCTTTATATCCGCATTTGCTTCACTTTGGCCGTGGCGCACGAAATACACTGTCTTCATATCAGGAGAGTATCACGTTGTGGATGAAGAATTAGTATGGGTGGTGATACGTGAAAAGCTAATAGGTCAAGAATCTCCTTCTATCATCTCACCTACTAAATAGTCACATCCATTTTTACCAGCTTTAGCGCGATGTTCCTTACCAACCGGCACATCAAATTGATCGCCAGGCATGAGTGTTATTTCGCCATCATCGAACCATATATTAAGTTCTCCTTGAGTTATGTATATCGACACCTCTCCCTTGTGAGTATGAGTTGAGTGTTCAAAATCTGCCTCATCATGCCATTCATACACATGGTTGAAACCCTCTTTTAGAAGAGTTTGTCTTACTATTTCTTTATTCATACATTTATCTCTTATAATAATTTCGATCGATCAAATGTCAAAAGCCGCCCTTTCGGGCGGCTTTGATCAAAATCCGGCAAGCCTTTGCTTACTCAGAAATAATACTATTGTCATTTTGATGAGTCAATAAAAAAACCGACGCTTTGGATTGCGCCGGCTTTGTGTTGGCTGATGCTTTGCATCAGCCTTGAAGGTTCTGGTTCGGGGTCAGAATGTCCGGCACGTTCGGTGGATTCTGGTGAATCCTGTTTGCTATGACTACCAGACAGCTCACAGCGACCAGAAGGGCGATCGCAAGGACGATTGCAATTACTGCCCTGAGATCAATCCCTGCGAACCAAACGGGTTCGGAGCTCGAACCCTGCTCATTACTGCTACGACTATTCATGGCACTTCTCCTGCTGTGCACGCAATTACCCTACACCCGACCTGGCCCTATTGGCAACAAGTACACTGTTTAGGGTGCTCGAGATGGGCCTTCATGAAGCGTTCATGCATAGTACGTGATACTGTCTGCATATCCGATTAGCACCCAATCTATGCGTATACTCCTCGCCGAAGACGAAGTGAAGCTGGCAGAACCCTTGAAGAAAGGTCTTGAGCTCAAAGGCTACACCGTGGACTATCTGGAAGACAGTGAGAAGGCACGTACCCGCATTCTCCTGTATCGCGACGAGTATGACCTCATACTCCTCGATCTCATGATGCCGGGAGTTGATGGCGCAACTATCTGCAAGGAAGCCCGCGAAGCGGGCGTGACCACGCCGATCATTATGCTCACCGCACGCGGAGAAACTGATATGAAAGTGAAGCTCTTGAACCTCGGTGCTGACGATTACATCGTAAAGCCCTACTCCATCGAGGAAGTCGTGGCTCGTATGAATGCGGTGCTGAGACGTCCTGAGGCAGCGCTCCCGACTATCCTTTCCGTTCGTGACATTACCCTCGACCCAACAAAGCACACCGTCACCAAAGGTGGCAAAGAAGTGTCACTTACCCTCAAAGAATTTTCTCTGCTAGAATTCTTCCTACGGCACCCAAACGAAGCCATGAAGCGCGAGGAAGTTCTCGACCATGTATGGAGCTTCGACTTCCCTGCCTTCAGTAACGTGCTCGATGTGCACATGAAAAATCTCCGTAAGAAATTAGATGACTATGCCGATCAAGACCCGCTCTTCGAAACCATCCGTGGGATTGGCTACCGCCTTAACGGATAAGTACCGGGAAAACCCGTTCTTTCGAAGTACCGTCAACGTCATTGCACTCCAAACAGCACTCACAGTGCTTACGATTACCGTGTTTGCCTTTGCCGTAGCGTATCAGCAAACCGAGACCGTACACGCCCTTCGTTTACACATCCAATCGCTCGCTAGTGGAGGCGCACCAACACCGGGAGATTTGGCGAGCTCCTTCCAGACTATCCAGTACCAAACTCTTGGCACTGTCTTTGGCGTTCTTTTTGTCCTTACCCTATTCTTTGGTTTTCTTGCTGCGCGCTATGCGCTCTTACCAACGCGAGACTCACTTGAATATCAGAAGCGCTTCATTGGTAATATTGCACATGAGCTACGCACGCCGCTTGCCATAATGCGCACCAATACGGAAGTAGCGCTCATGGACTCCACCCTGAGCGAGTATTCGCGCTCAACCTTTGCAAACACCATCGAAGAACTCGATCGTATTTCTGAAACTATCAACAATCTCCTTTCCTTTGATACTCTGCTTCGTCCCGGACGTATTAAAACTGAACCAGTAAAACTTCTTGAAGTACTGGGTGGCGTGATTCTTCGTCACAAAGAACTTGCTGATACCCGTGGTATTGAATTAACTGCTGAAGTACCTGAGACACTCTACGTCACGGGCAATGGCGTGGCACTTGGCCAAGTATTCACGAACCTTGTTAAAAACGCCCTCAACTATACCCCTCAGCATGATAGCCGTAGCGTTACGGTACGGGCAACCGAAACCGAAGATCGTGTATCAGTGAGTGTTACTGACACGGGCATCGGCATTGCGCAGAAAGATTTGTATCACGTCTTCGAACCATTCTTTCGCGGTGACACCTCGCGCACACGCGGTATTGGTAGCGGCACAAGCGGTCTTGGCCTCGCCATAGTGAATGACATCGTGCGTGCGCATAGCGGTTCAATAATCATTCGCAGCGCACTCAATCGTGGTACCACCATTGAGATTTCATTCCCTAAGCCCGAGACTACTGAATCTGTCGAAAACGCTATAGCGCTCGAAGATGACGGAGAACTTCACGAAGTTTCGGTTGTGAAATCGTAACGTATATATGAAAAACGTCCGGAAGCTTTCAGCTTCCGGACGTCAGAATCGTCACTCGGCGATCGCGGCCTGCGGCTCCGAGCGACGAGCGATGCCGCGCTCGAGCTTGTAGAAATGCAGGGCCCAGCAGAAGAGCCAGAGCGCGAACGTCGCGTAGAACTCGACCGAGTTCAGCTCGGTGCCGATTGCCCGATTGGCCAGCATACAGAGCACCGCGTACCAGGTGATAGTCTGGATCGCATAGGTCAACCATCGGCCGAAGATCGTCCGCGTCGACGGGTCGCGGAGAGTGTTCAGCACAGACTCGAAGCACGCTCCACCCGCCAGAAAGATGATCAGGATGGGAACGAAATCACGAAGAAGAACAGACATCGGAGCACCTCAAATTTGCAAGATCAATGAGCGAAGAGGCGTATCCTCTACCGCTTGGCAAAAATATACATATTTATACTGTATTCGTCAAACATCCCACGCGAACTCTACTTTTTGAGACCTGCTCCCTTTTTAAACAATACGAGAACCCATATAAGCATGACGAGCGTGAATCCACCCATGACTGCGAAGCAGTGCACCATTGAAACGTCAGACACTCCGAGGAAGCCATAACGAAAGGCGTTCACCATGTAGAGGATAGGGTTTGCGAGCGAAATGTGTCGGAACAAGGGAGGGAGAAGTGAAATTGAATAGAAGACACCACCGAGGTAGGTGAGCGGCGTGAGTACAAAGTTTGGCACAATAGAGATAGCATCGAATGACTTGGCGTAGATAGCATTCACGATACCAGCGAGTGCAAAGAGAATTGATGTCAAAAATGCTGCAGCAAAAAGAATAAAGATATTCGAGATGACCAAGTGAGTAAACAAGAGTGAAACGATTACGACGAGGAAACCGGTAAGAAACGCGCGGAGCACACCGCCGGTTACATATCCTGCGATCACAACCCATGACGGCATGGGAGAAACCAAAATCTCATCAATAGTGTGCTGCCACTTCGCGAAGTAGAAGGTCGAAACGGTATTCATATACGAGCTCGTGATGATCGTCATCATGACGAGACCCGGCACGATGTACTGCATGTAGGAGTACCCTGCAATTGGTGCGAGCTGACTACCAATGAATCCGCCGAAGACGACGAAGTACAGCGACATGGTAATAACAGGTGGAAGTAATGTTTGTGACCATATACGGAAAATACGCACGAGCTCTTTGCGAACCATGGTCTTGTAGCCGACGAACGTTGGAGATTTCATTGTTGCCATATAGTTATGCAGTTGCGTCCTTAGCGTCCTTCTTTTCAATAAGCTGAATGAATACCTCTTCGAGGCGGCTTCCCATGGAGCGTACGTTTGTCACGTGCACACCAACCGACGACAGCTTACGAAACGCTTCGTTCATCGTGCCGCCAGGACCAAGCGTGAGCTTGAGGGTGTTTTCGTCTTCACGAACTAACGGCTCTCCGCGAAGCAATTGCATGATTGCTTCAGTAAGTGATTCAACCGTATCAAGAAGCACGGTTGTAATGTGTAGCTTGCCCAGCAATTCCTTCACACTTCCCTCCTCAATAATTTCGCCATGGTTAATGATGGCGACACGACGACACAGTTGCTCTGCTTCTTCGAGATAATGAGTGGTGAGGAGAATCGTCGTTCCCTTTTCGTTAAGGTCCTTCAAGAATTCCCACATGCTGCGACGAAGTTCAACATCGACACCGGCGGTCGGTTCATCCAGGAGAAGAATCTCCGGTTTGTGAATCAATGCGCGCGCGATCATCAAACGACGCTTCATACCGCCGGATAGAGTCTGTGCCTGATCGTTACGCTTTTCCCACAGTCCGAGTGCAGTGAGGATTTCTTTTGCGTACGGCATTGCTTCAGCTTTGGTGATGCCATAGTAGCCCGCCTGGTCAATGACGATATCGAGGACTTTTTCGAAAATACTAAAGTTGAATTCCTGAGGGACAAGACCAATAAACGACTTTGCGGTGTCTGGATCCTTATCGATAGATACGCCGTTTACCACCACCGTTCCCTCGGTCTTGGTGCCAAGGCCAGCGAGTATTGAAATAAGTGAGGTTTTACCAGCACCATTTGGCCCGAGCAATGCGAAGAATTCACCTTTTGGAATGCTAAGCGAAACTCCCTTCAAGGCTTCGGTCGTCACGACCTTTCCCTTCCAGTACTTCTTCTTCAGGCCTTCTATTTCGATTGCGGGAGTCATTTTCACCAGTATAGCGCAGAGCGTGTTTTCAGACAAAAGTGCACAACTTATGCACGTTCGAGAACTACGGTGCGGCCTTCGATGCGTTATTCTGCTAAGAGCATGCCTGAAATTTTTACCGTACTTCCTGCAATCGCTGGTGCGCTCATTACCAGTGGACTTTTTATAGTCGGCATCGTTACACTCGCTCGCTACCATTCGCTGGATGCCGTTTTTGAGCGCGCAGTGAAATCAAATACTCCTACTTCGGGAGTTCCTTCAGAAGAAGAGTCTGTCGATGCCGTTGATCAAGCCGACCACACTCTTCGTGATCGACTTGCGGAAATTCTTTCGGGCGACGTTACCGATGAAGCAAGTGAAATTAAAAAATACAGTCGCGACACAAGTATCTTCAAACTCGTTCCCGAAGTGGTGGTGTATCCAAAAGACACTGAAGATGTTGGAAAACTGGTACGCGAAGTCGCGAAGCAAAAGAAGGAAGGTAAAGACATATCGGTAACAGCACGTTCTGCAGGAACAGACATGAGTGGCGGCCCACTCACGAAATCTGTCGTGGCCGTATTTACCAAATACATGAATAAGGTGATCGAAGTAAAAGAAGAGTCGCATGGCGGCTATGCGGTCACCGAGCCAGGTGTCTACTATCGCGACTTTGAAAAAGAAACGCGTGCGCACGGCGAGCTTATGCTTCAGTCGTACCCCGCATCCCGCCAGCTCGCTGCCATGGGCGGCATTGTGAATAACAATTCTGGAGGTGAACGGACACTCGAGTATGGAAAGACTGAAGACTATATCGAAGAAATGGAAGTAGTACTTTCGGATGGATCAGTTACGACGTTTAAATCTTTGAGCACGCAGGAACTTGCGGTGAAGAAATCGCTTACCACACTTGAGGGCGATATTTATCGAAAGATGGATGCACTCCTCACCGAGAACGCGCTTGTTATCGCACAAGCAAAGCCGAAGGTTTCGAAAAACTCGGCTGGGTATGCGTTGTGGAATGTAAAAGCAAAAGGCGGGTTCAATCTTGCGAAGCTCTTATGTGGCGCCCAGGGCACGCTCGCACTCATGACCAAGGCAAAGCTCCGTCTCGTGAAGGACCAGACAAATCGCAGCATGCTCGTAATATTCCTTCCGAGCGCCGACCACCTCCCAGAGATTGTTCACGCCGTACTTCCCTTTAATCCAGAGTCATTTGAGTCGTTCGATGAGCACACTCTTTCCCTCGCGATCAGATTCCTCCCACAGTTACTTTCCCAAATGGGGCTTGGCCGCGCTATCCGTCTCGGATTCTCATTCCTTCCTGAAGTTGGCATGGCTCTGCATGGTGGACTCCCAAAGCTTATTCTTATGGCTGAGTTTTCAGAGGACACACATGAAGCCGCACTGGCGGCCGCGAAATCTGCACAAGAATCTATCGCACACTTAAAACTACAAACCGCAGTTCTTAAAGATGAGCGTGCGAGTGAGAAGTATTGGATCGTTCGTCGAGAGAGTTTCGCGTTGCTGCGAAAAAATTCTAAGGGGCTGTATGCTGCACCGTTCATCGACGACCTTGTAGTGCCCCCAGATTCATATCCAAAGTTCTTGCCCGAACTCAATGCGCTTCTCGACCAGTACAAGCAATACTTTATCTACACCGTCGCGGGCCATATTGGTAATGGAAATTTCCACATCATTCCGCTCATGGACCTCAATAAGCCGGAAGTACGTAAAGTGGTTCTTGAACTCGCGCCAAAGGTTTACGATTTGGTCATCAAGTACGGTGGCACTACCACCGGCGAGCATAATGACGGTATTATCCGCACCCCCTACCTCAAACAACTCTTTGGCGACGACATGTACGACCTATTCAAGGAAACAAAGGCTATTTTCGACCCTCAGAACATCTTTAACCCCGGCAAAAAGGTTGGTGGCACCTTTCAGGACATTAGTAGTGACATGATTACGTCGGTCTGATCAAATCTTCATGAAGATTGACCCAGTAGGTCAAAGGTGCTATAATACTTAGGAACGTTTGGTTCAATCGTGGGAGATTTTCGTTGAGTAACCAAGTACTTCTGACCGCAAGAATTCCGGGTTGCACAGGCCCGTTACCTACCAAGAAGGTACGTGCCTCTGAATTCATGCAGCAACGTTATCGGAAGGCGGTCCATAAGAAGAGACCCCTGACACCCGAAGTCCTCAGCATCTTTGCCGAGGAGCTGGATGGGCCATGGTTCGACCATGTGACCGCAACGCCAGATTTCGTTACCTCCGACGGCACCATGTGGGCAACCGATGTGTGCTTTATGGAAAAAGTAACGCCTGAACGCCCGAAGGTGTTCACGTATCATCTTCTCTTTCCCAAGACCGATGATGTTGCTGCCGAGAACGGCACCGTTTCTGACCAACACATCGCACTCTATGTGGAAGGCGATATCGTTCCATCGGAACAACGGATTATTGACCTTCTCAAGACGCTCAATCAGCTTCTCGAGTGGGATCTCAGCAATTTCTATCTTCGATATTGAGTAATGTTCCTTCCGGCCGGGCCCG